>SVSK01000005.1 GCA_015064345.1 Oscillospiraceae bacterium
CCGTATCCGCTATTCTCATCCCCGGCATCGGCGGTATGTCCATGGCAATCGGCGGCGATACAAAGGTGTATATTTCCAACATTGCTTGTGCTCTGATCCTCGGTATCATCGTTAACGCAGTTCTTTCCAAGGGCAGACAGGCTGAATAATCTCACATAACAAAAAATTTACCGCATGGCAAAACGTCATGCGGTTTTTTTATTGTCGGCAGATTATTTAGTTAATTTCTTCAATGATCAGACGGTATTCGGAGCAATTATTAACATCTTCCCTCTCGATTTCAACGCATACGAGCCAGTCAACACCAAGGTCAGCCCCAAAGTTCGGAGTTTCCATCCTAACAGTAACAATGTTCCCGCCGTCAGATGCAGCAAATTTCTCGAGGCTGACTGTTATGTCCCTGTTTTCTATATAATGTCCTTGGCTGTAGTGGATCACAATGAGAGAGTTACTCTCAAACCATTCTCGGGTATATTCAGAGATCAACTCATCTATTGATTCCTCGTTCCAAGTGTCAAACAGTTCGTGATAGTAAATGATGTTTTCTTTGACCGTTGCGATAAACAGCGAAAATTCTTCAAAATCAGAGAAGCAAGTCATGTTGCCGTACAGTGACTGGTTCATCTTAACGGAGAGATCAAACAACTCGTTCGGTTTGGCATCCGAACCCCACATGAATATCATATCACCGCTGACTGTGTGATCGATAGGAACAATGTCAGGGCTGTTTTTCGGGATCTTTATATAATCAATTCCGTGCTCGTCGAGGTCAGATAGCGTAACTCTTTCCATGTCAAATGCTTCATCAACATACTCGCAGAGGCCAAATCCCTCGGTAACGAAGTCATATCTGACATAAGTTACATCAAGAGGATCATACGAAAAGTAGCCGAAATAATATTCGTATTCTTCATCTTCGTGGAATTTCTCTCCGATGCCTTGAGCGGTATTCTGAGGCTTTACAATATCTCCGATCGCATAGAAATCTTCCTTATCGTATGTTATCTCGAAACCATCACAACTCTGCAAATACGCTTTATTGATTTCAATAAATATGTACGTACTTGCCTCCAAAGTTGCAGGACCGTCTATAAAGAGCGAGTTAATTGACAGCGTCGTTCTGCCGTTGTCATGAGCGATGAGTGATATATCTTTGACTTCTGTTACTGCCGGTAAATTCGGCTGTCGAAGATCAAGGAGAATCAGGTCATTTGTTTTGAACCATTCCTCCGTATATACCTCAATATAATCGTTCAGATGCGCATCGCGGTTAGCGTAGAATTTGTCAAAGTCATAACGGTTTCTCTCCGCCTCTATAAACTTATTGAACCTCTCGTAGGTGGAGAAATCAATGAGCAACACATGCCCTCCGGGAAGCGATACGCTGTACTCGGCAAACTCAGAAAAGTTGTCCTGCTCATTTGTATAATATACTACGGGAACTTCGTCAAAGATCTTCACGTTATAATTTGTCAGACCAATCTTTCCTGTGCATTTCGGAATCGCATCAAAGGGTATGCCGCTTGTCTCCAGATCGGATATCTTAGCTCTGCCTGCGGCAAGTGCGTCCTTGATCCTTTCTGTAGTGTTATCGTTATACACCACAATCACCGCGGCCTCATAGGGTGTGTGTAGCACGTAGTAGAACGCATCGTCTTCGTAGATTGGGGCAAATGTGTCGTCGTACATCCCGCCGGGAAACTCATTTTTCATGTACCCGAGAGCTTCAAGGTCAACTACTTCCTTTACCCCGCATTTTCCGAAATCGCTGTGAGATACTTTTATATATTCAACACCTGCAGAGTCCAAGTCGTCGAATGTCACTGTTTCTCGGGATAATGCCGAGTATGCGCTCTCGGTGTAGCCGTTCGTATAAGTCACAGTGAAGGTGTAGGATGCGTTTGGCAGAAAATATTTGAATTCGCCGTCGTCAAACAGGTTTGTCGCATATGGGGATGTGCTGTCGTTTGGCTCGTTTGATATATTGATTGATAGAATCTTGCAGTCTTTTGCATCGGGAACTCCGGCTTGTTCTGTGTAGTACAATATGCCAAAACGGTCAAGATCCTCTATTGTGATAATACCGTATTCAAGGGCGTCTATTACATAGTATGTGTCGCCGTTGTTACATTCAACAATAACATATTCACTTCTGATTGACGGGAAATAGTAATCGTTGAACTCATCCGCCCAGAACAGCTCAAGAGCGGAATCTGTAGGTATAATTTCTGTAACTGTTCTGTCGATTATGTTGGTTACTTCACATTCCACATCGGAAGAATCGGTCTCTGAATCAAGTGGTGATTGCGGTGGGTCGGTTTCTGTTTCACCTTCGATCACAGGTGGGAGAGACGGCAAATCGGTTCCCGTGTTCATTTTCTCCTCATTCGTACAGCTAACAAGCGAGAGAGTCCACGATAACAATACAACAAATATGAGCAAAACAAATCTTTTCATAGTGACGCTCCTTTCTGTTCTGTTTATTTGACGATAAATGCAGAATAAAAGTTCCACAAAATAACATAATTATTTGACAAACCCACCCTAAAGTGATATAATTACCGTGAAATATAATAATTTTACCTTTGGAGTACAAAAATGAAACAGTTAAACAGTGTAAATTTTGAAAAGAAAACAAGACCTGTAAAAATTCTTCAGTTTGGTGAAGGTAACTTCCTTCGTGCATTCGTTGAGTGGATCATTCAGGATATGAACGATAATGGTGTGATCGATGCAGGTGTTGCGGTAGTTCAGCCTATGCCTGTTGGCAGAGTTGAAAACCTTGAAGCGCAGAACGGTCTGTATACAGTATGCCTTGAAGGTATTGACAAGGGCGAGATCATCAAGACCCGTCAGATCATCGACGTTCTTGAAGACTTTATCAATCCTTTCACACAGTATGACAAGTATCTCGAATACGCAAAGAGTGAAACTCTTGAGACTATCATCTCTAACACAACAGAGGCAGGTATTGCTCTGAATCCTGAAGATACTGACTTCACAAAGTGCCCTGTAAGCTTCCCCGGAAAGCTTCTTGCGTTCCTTAAGGCGAGATACGATCACTTTAGCGGTGCTGAATCTGCCGGCCTTGCAATCATCCCCTGCGAGCTCATCGACCACAATGGCGCTGTACTGAAAGACGTTCTCAACAAGCTTGCTGTGATCTGCGGATATGATGCGGACTTCATCAACTGGATGAATAACGCCAACCATTTCACAGAAACACTCGTTGACAGAATCGTTCCCGGTTATCCCCGTGATACAGTAGAATCTATATGGGAAGAAACAGGATTCAAGGATGACAACGTAGTTAAGGCTGAATGCTTCCATCTGTGGGTCCTGAAGAAGGAACCTGTCGTACAGGCCCGCTTCCCTGCTGATTCCACAGGACTGAACGTAATATTCGCTGACGATATTACTCCTTACAAGCAGCGTAAGGTTAAGATTCTCAACGGTTCTCATACCGCTATGGTTCCGATCGCTTATCTGTCCGGTATCGACACCGTTTCCGAGAGCGTGAATGATGCTGATGTTGGAAAGTTTGTTTCAGAGCTTATTTATGACATCGTAAATCCCACAATTGATCTTCCTGCGGATCAGATGAAGTCCTTTGCTGACAGCGTTGTTGAGAGATTCAAGAATCCCTTTATCCGCCACGAGCTTATGTCCATTTCTCTAAACTCTACAACAAAGTTTAAGACAAGACTTCTTCCCACTTACAATGACTATATCGCAAAGTTTGGCAAGGCTCCCGCACATATTCTCTTCGCATTCGCTTCCCTGGTTGTATTTTTCAAGGGCAAGAGAGGAGAGGACAATATCGCGCTGAACGACTCTCCCGAATACCTCGAGTTTTGGACAAAGCTGTGGCAGAATGAAGATGTAAACGTTATTGCAAAGACAGCACTTTCCGCATCTGATCTTTGGGAACAGGATCTTGCAACTGACGGAAATGTAGAGCTTGTTGCATCTTACATTAGCAACATTCTCGAGCTCGGAGAGCGTGCTGCTCTTCAGAAATTCCTTAACAAATAAAGGAGATTAATCATGAAAAAGTTTATGGATAAGGATTTTATCCTTGAAACAGAAACCGCGTCAAAGCTCTATCACGAGTACGCGTCTGATATGCCTATTTTCGACTTCCACTGTCATCTCAACGTAAGCGAGATCTACGAAGATAAAAAGTTCCGCAACATAACCGAAGCTTGGCTCGGCGGTGACCACTACAAGTGGAGACTCATGAGACAGCTTGGTATTGATGAAAGCTACATTACAGGCGACAAATCCGACTGGGAAAAGTTTGAAAAATTTGCAGAGGTCATGCCTTACGCGATCGGTAATCCAATTTATCACTGGACTCATCTTGAACTCAAGAGATTCTTCGGTATTGATGATCTTCTCTCCCCCGCTACGGCAAAGAGCATTTACGACCGTTGCAACGAAAAGCTTGAAACACTCACAGCCCGTGAGCTTATCAAGATGAGCAACGTAAAGAAACTCTTTACAACAGACGACCCGATTGATGACCTTCACTTCCACAAGCTCATAGCTGAAGACGATAGCTTTGATGTAGTTGTTGGTCCAGCTTTCAGACCCGACAAGGTTATCAATATTGAACTGCCTACATTTATTCCTTATATCGAAAAGCTGGGCGAGGTTTGCGGTTTTAAGATTGAAACCATTGCCGACCTTTGCAAAGCGCTTGAGAGCCGTATCGAGTTCTTCGACTCTATGGGTTGTGTATGTTCCGACCACGCCCTTGACGTAGTTATGTACGCTCCCGCTACTGTCGCAGACTTTGAGGCTGTGTTCCAGAAAGCAATGAGCGGTAAGATGCTCACACAGCTTGAGGTTGAACAGTACAAGGGTGCAATTCTTGTATTCCTCGGCAGAGAGTACGCAAAGAGAAACTGGGTTCAGCAGTATCACATCGGTGCGCTCCGTAACAACTCAAAGCGTTACATGGGGCTCCTCGGACCTGACACAGGCTTTGATGCGATCGAGGACCAGACCTTTGCGAAAAAGCTTTCCATGCTTCTCGACAAACTTGACAGCACCGATGAGCTTCCTAAGACAATTCTCTACTGTCTTAATCCCCGGGACAACGAGGTTCTTGCTACTATCATAAACTGCTTCCAGCAGGCGGGTACTGTCAGCAAGATGCAGTTCGGTTCCGGTTGGTGGTTCAACGACCAAAAGGACGGCATGCAGCGTCAGCTTATGTCCCTCTCACAGGTTGCACTGCTGAGCAAGTTCGTTGGTATGCTCACCGACAGCCGCAGTTTCCTCTCTTATACTCGCCACGAGTATTTCAGACGCATTCTCTGCAACATGCTCGGCAATCTTATCGAAAACGGTGAATATCCTTGCGACATTGAGTTTGTCGGTCAGATTGTACGCGATATTTGCTACAACAACGCTGTTGCATATTTCACAAAATAACATACTTTTCTGACTGCCTCTTAATTGGGGCAGTTTTTTATTGAAAATTATTATATTTTTGAAATTTTGGTGGATTTTTTCAACATTATATGATATACTGTATTATGTGTAATTATATATGGATGACGAAGATCACATTTTTGCTATAGATTTTAGGAAACATTATGGGGAAGAAAATTATCTTATACTTCAGTATTGCTGTTTTGATATTTATGCTGCTGACTACTGCAGTTTTTGCCGTAGAGGCTGATTATCAATCAACATATATTCTCGCCGATAGCTTTTCAAATACAGGACTCATGTACGACGGAAGCGAACGTGACTATGCGGCTTCTTGGGGCGAATCATCCGTAACAGTCAGACGTGATGACGGTATCTCATCGCTTTACGTTGTATTTGACAGGCTTCCTCCAATATGGACTCTTACTGATACCTCAACGGGTAACAGCGTTGAATGTGGAACATATACCTTTCTTCACGAATTTGTGGATGTTGAGAGTATATTTGGCTACTGCCCCCTTGAAATTCGCTTGAGTTTTAATGAGGGTGTTCAGATTGCTGAAATGTATGGGTTTGGCGGCGGAGAGCTTCCCGACTGGGTGCAGATCTGGAAGCCTGCTTTGACGGAAGCAGATCTCTTGATGATTTCATCTCACTCCGATGATGAACAGTTATTTTTCGCAGGAGTGCTTCCCTATTATGCCGGTGAACTAGGCTTAAAAGTTCAAGTTGCTTATGTGGTAAATCATTTTGACACAAGGATGCGACCTCATGAACAGCTTGACGGTCTGTGGGAGGTTGGTGTAAGAAACTATCCTATCATTCCTGAATTTCCGGACTTGTATTCAGAGTCACTTGATGGCGCCATCAACGCTTTTGCCGGATACGGATATTCTTTCGATGATTTCGCGGAATATATGACGGAGATTATCAGGCGGACCAAACCTCTTATAATCGTAACACACGATATTAATGGAGAATACGGTCACGGTACCCATTTGCTTTGTGTCGCTTCCCTGCGCGAATGCATTGAGAAAACTGCCGATCCCACTTATTTTGCTGAAAGTGCTGACAAATACGGCGTGTGGGATGTTGAAAAGGTTTATCTTCACCTCTATCCCGAGAATCAAATTATCATGGATTTTGATGTGCCGCTTGAAAATTTTGGTGGTAAAACTGCTTTTCAGGTATCTCAGGAAGGATTTTCTCATCACACATCGCAGCACTGGACATGGTTCTACAAATGGATGTACGGTGCAGATAAGAATCTTACTCTTGCTACGCAGATTACCACCTATTCCCCTTTGTACTACGGACTTTACAGAACAACGGTTGGATATGACGTGCTCGGCGGGGACTTCTTCGAGAATGTTAAGACCTATGAAGAGCGATATGCAACGGTTGATATTCCCGAAACCGATGCTCCTGAGACTATCACAGAAGAGAGTGACACTGAATTTATCCCCGATGAGCCCGCTGTTGAAACAGATGAGCCGGCTGACAATGAAAACGACAGCAATAGCACCTCAAATGACAGCGGTATTCCTTCTATAGCTGTTGTTATCGGTGCCGTCGCCATGATGGTACTGATACTAATCATTTCTACTGTTATGCTTAAAACACCAAGTCAGAAACGGAGACGCTAATGAGTATTTTTGACAAAGTTACTATTGTTATTCCATCATACAAACCTGACGAAAAGCTTATGTCTACACTCCGAAACATAATTAGCACAGGTTTTACAGATATTATAGTTGTTGATGACGGTGGCGGAAAAAATTTCGCACACATATTCGATGAAGTGAAGCAGATTCCTGAATGTACTGTTTTGCATCATGAAGTAAACCGCGGAAAAGGAGCTGCGCTCAAAACTGCTTTTGCCTACTATCTGAATAATAGACATGATTCCATAGGCCTCGTTACGGCAGATGCGGATGGGCAGCACCTCTCTGCAGATATTCTGCGCTGTGCTGAAGTTATGGCGGAAAGTGAAAGCATTGTTCTCGGTGTGCGCGACTTCTCACAAGAGCATGTGCCTCCAAGAAGCAAAGCAGGTAACAGATTTACAACCGGATTTTTCAGGGTCTTCTTCGGCAAAAAGATATCCGACACGCAGACCGGACTTCGCGCTATTCCTTGGAAGTACGTCGAGCCTATCTCAAAGGTCAAGGGCGACAGATACGAATATGAGACTCATATGCTGTTTCTGATAAGCAAAGCAAAAATGCCACTATGCGAGCAAATTATTGATACGGTTTACATCGACGATAACAGCTCCTCCCACTTCCGTGTAGTGCGTGACAGTATCAGAATCTACAAGACAGTATTATTGTTTGCGCTGTTCTCAATAATCTCTACTATCATTGACTTGGGTTCTATACTCGGACAGAATTCAGTTTTGACCGATTCTGCACTGAATCTTTCATTCTTTGCTATAGCCGTTGTATACGCGAGAATCCTATCGGGAATAATCAATTACTTACTTAACAGAAGCTTTGTGTTTGACAAGGATGGCGGATACGGATCATTCTTCAAGTATTTTGCAGTTCTTATCCCCATCTTTGCAGTTACAGTCGGCGCTGCATATTTCCTTGACATCTTATCAGCACCGGCTTGGCTCTCTCTCCTTGTAAAAGTGTTGTTATCTCTTCTGCTCTTCCCCCTCAGCTTCCGCTTACAACACAACTTTGTGTTCAATAAAATAGTACGTAAATAATCAAACATAAACATAAAGGAAATTCAAATGAAAACGAAAACAAGATTATCGTTCAAATTCAAGTATCTTGTGTATGTGCTGATACTTGTTTGTCTCGCACTTCTTGCAACCGCGTATGTGTGGACTTTACTAACCGATTATGAAGACTCTCAACCGGAAAAGAAAGTTGAGTTTGTAATTTCAAATTTGAAATCTGCAGCAAAAAACGATACAATTTGGAATGAATACGCATTTCCCGAGGTTGGAGAAAGCATTTATGAAGATATTGATCTAAGATCTGTTTATGAGACTGAATTTGCTGAAGGTGATCTCACCTACAAACTCAAGCCGGGCACACTCGATGATGACAGTCTTATTTACAGCATTCTTGACAGTGATGACAATGTTGTTGCAGAGGTTACGCTGAACAGTCTTGGTGATCCCGTGACAAAGCTTGCCGTGTTCACTATACAGGAGTGGGAAATTGCTTCTGTTGAAATCATAGCTGAAATAAAAACCTATACCATTGACGCCCCGGACGATTTTACTGTAACAGTTAACGGTATAGTCCTCGGTGACGATGTTCGCGAGAACCTCGAAGACGGAACCGCAAAGTACACCATAAGCAATGTATACGCGCTTCCTAATGTCGTAATTACCTCACCCGAAGGCGAAACAGCTACCTATAAGGTTTCCGGCACCAAAATTTTGACAGAATACTATGACTACTCACTCACACTCCCCGCTGCTATTACTGTCTATCTTAATGGAGAACTCCATGAGGGAGAGGATCTTGGTGACGGTACTGTTAGGCACAAGATCCGTTCACTCGAGCAGCCTTACGTTGAAATTGAAGACCAAATGGGAATAGCTATTTCTTATACCGGCGGCAACACACTCCCGCTGACATATTGCCAGATTATTGCTGATGACACCTATACGTTATCAATCAACAACATCCCCTTACCGGAATCAATGACGACAGTTTCTGATAACCCCGATTATGAGCATCTTGAGGGATTTGTCAATGATCTGCCCAAAACCGTGACATATAATATTGCAGTTCTGATGGATGAAGCACCTATAGCTGCTACTGATGCAACAGGAAAAACAATATTCATCGATCCTTCGGTATATTCACGAGACCTCACATCAACTTCAACAGGAGCTTCCGTTCCCGAATCTATAGCTGCTGAAATTGATGTATTGGCTATTGCAAAAAAGTGGAGTTTGTTTATGTCAAAGGACCTCACCGGTACAAACTACGGTTTCTGGGATCTGGCAAATCACCTTGTAAAGGGATCTTACCGCTATGACGTTGCCTATAAGTATGCGACAGGAATTGATATTACCTTCACAAGTATTCACACTCTGAAAGACCCCGCATTTGTCAATGAACAAGTTACAAACTTCAGATGGATAACAGACGACTGCTTCGCAGTTGATATCAGCTTTGACAAACAAATGGTTCTCGGAGACGGGCGTGATCTTGTTGACACAATGAACAGTACCTTCTACTTTGCTAAAAATGATAAAACCGGATATACCTGGAAAATTCTTGAGATTAAGGAGATCGTGAAGTAATGAATTACAACAGAAAAGTAAATGTCAACGCATCTCCTAAAAGAGATCGAACCGGAAAAAAGGTTGCTAAAATAGTATTTCAATCAATTTTAGTTATTCTTACGGCGGTTGTTCTCCTTTCGGCTACATTACTTGTATCTCTGAAGATGATTTGCTCCAGCATTTCCCCCTCCGCTCAGAGAATGTTTGTTACCACCATTCTTGAGACAGGTCAGCTTAAGTTCCTCGCTTCATGGTTCCTGTCCCCCGATGAGATCCAGGCGATCGTTGACACCAACTCTATGGAATCCTTTGACGAGGAAGTAGACGACAGTCTTATCAGCGTTGGAAGCTTCGGAAGCATTGATATTGGCGGTGAAGCCAAGCCTGACGAAAAGGATATTGAGGTCATTGAGATCTCAGGCTCCACCTTCTATGCTAATCTTATCATCGTAAAAGATCCTTCAAGAGTCAGTGTTGCATCAATCTACCCTTGGAGAAGCGAAGGCGTTACTCTCGATACTATTGTTAATGATGCAGGTGCTATTGCAGGAATTAACGGCGGTCTTTATAACTCCTATAACAACTCCGGCGGAACTCCATACGGTGTCGTAGTTGCAAACGGTGAGATTCAGCTTAATGAACCAAATCAGTGGCCCGGACTTGTTCTTATAGGTCTGACTGAAGACAATATTCTGCAGATAATTAATATCGATGGAATGACAAAGCAGCAGGTTAATGATCTGATTAATGAAAAGAAGATCAGAGATGCTGTCACATTCCAGGAAGAAAACAGTGACGTTAACAATCACTTCGTACAGCTTGTAATCAACGGAGAAGCCCGTGAGCTTAACGGAAAAGGAAGCGGTCTCAATCCTCGAACTGCTATCGGACAACGTGCAGACGGTGCCCTGCTGCTTCTTGTAACGGATGGACGAGGCAAGGCAGGTCACCTTGGCGCTTCTGCATCTGACCTTATCAACATTATGCTAGAATACGGTGCCGTAAATGCGGCTAACCTTGACGGCGGCAGCTCCTCATGTATGTATTACGAAGGCGAATATCTTATGACAAGCGTTACATTCTACTACTCTAACGCTTCATGGAAGCTTCCTCTTGCCTTTGTTGTTAAGTAATCTTCAATCAATAATTTCTATAGTCCGCTGTGAGAACCACTCATGGCGGATTTTATTATGTCTCTCCGTATATACCTCAAACGCTTACATGGCTATATAGCTTTTTTCAGGATATAGTATTTATTTATCATTTTACTCTTGTAAAGCGAGGAGACTTGTGATATAATACTATATTATTTAGCAGACACAGTGAGAGGTCCTCATCATGAGAATTGCAATTAAAATAGGTACATCAACTATTGCTCATCCCACGGGCAGATTAAACATAAAGCACGTCGAAGAATTATGTAAGGTTATTTCCGACCTTGCTAATGCAGGACACGAGATCATGCTCATCTCCTCAGGTGCAATCGGAATGGGTGTAGGCAAGTTGAATCTGAAATCCCGTCCTACCGATATTCCCACCAAACAGGCGGCTGCCGCCGTCGGTCAGTGCGAGCTGATGTACGTGTACGACAATCTCTTCTCAGAATACAATCACACAGTAGCGCAGATCCTCGTAACCAATGCAGATATTGAGCACGCAGACAGATACGAGAACTTCAAAAATACAATGAACCGTCTGCTTGAGCTGGGAGCTATTCCGATTATCAATGAAAACGATACTACGGCTACTGACGAGATCGTTATCGGTGACAACGACACCCTTGCGGCGATGGTTTCTGTTGCGGTTAAGGCGGATTTGCTAATACTTCTGTCAGATATTGACGGACTTTATACCGCTGATCCCCACAAGTGTGCCGATGCAAAGTTGATCGAGGTTGTTGAAGAGATCACCCCCGAAATCGTTGCCCTTGCAGGTGGTAAGGGCTCGGAGCTTGGAACAGGCGGAATGACAACTAAGCTTCGCGCGGCTGATATCTGTACAAAGATCGGAACTGACATGATAATTACAAACGGTGCGAAGCCGTACCTGCTTTACGATATTGCCGAGGGCAAGTCTGTTGGTACGAAGTTCCTTGCAAGAAAGTGAGTGTGAGTATGACTACTATTGAAATGCTCCAGAGAGCAAAGGCCGCTTCTCCTTCCCTTTCTGCTGCTACCACAGAAGAAAAGAATAATGCCCTATTCAAGATGGCGGATGCTTTGCTCGAGAGTACAGAGGATATCCTCAGAGCCAACGAGGTTGACATAAAGAATGCTGAGGATAAGATATCACCCGTAATGATAGACAGGCTCAGGCTGACCAAGGAGCGCATAGAGGGTATGGCGCAAGGTATTCGCGACGTGGCTTCACTTCCCGATCCTGTTGGGATACTTCTTGATGAGACAGCACGTCCAAATGGGCTTAAGATCACAAAGGTATCTGTTCCCCTCGGTGTGATTGCGATAATCTATGAAAGCAGGCCCAACGTAACCTCAGATGCGGCAGCGCTGTGTATTAAAAGCGGTAATGCTTGTGTACTGCGAGGCGGCAAAGAGGCTTATAATTCATCTAAAGCCGTAGCCGATGCTATGAAGGCGGGACTAAAGACGGCAGGACTTGACGATGATCTGTTGTTTCTGGTCGAAGACACGACCCGTGCAAGTGCGGCTGAGCTTATGGGTGCTGTCGGACTTGTAGATGCCCTTATCCCCCGTGGCGGTGCAGGACTGATACGCGCTTGCATTGAGAATGCGAAAGTTCCCTGTATTCAGACGGGTACGGGAATTTGCCATGTATACGTTGACAAGGATGCTGACATTGACATGGCGCTCGATATCATTGAAAACGCGAAAACAAGCCGTCCCTCTGTGTGCAATGCGGCTGAATGTTGTCTGGTTCATTGCGATGTGGCAGGGACATTTCTGCCGAAGATGTATGACAGACTTGTTAAGGAGCGCGAAAAGGCCGGTATGCCTGCAGTTGAACTTCGAGGTGACAGTGAAACGGCTAAAATTATCAGCGTAACGCCTGCAGGAGAAAATGACTACAACACAGAGTTCCTCGATTACATACTTGCTGTTAAGGTAGTTGACAGTCTCAGCGATGCTGTGGCACACATTCGTGCTCATTCTACCACGCACAGCGAGGCCATAATTACAGATAACGAGAACAGCGCGGCAAAATTTGTCGCCGGTGTTGACAGCTCATCTGTGTATGTCAATGCATCAACAAGATTCACAGACGGCGGAGAGTTCGGCCTCGGCTGTGAAATGGGTATTTCCACGCAAAAGCTCCACGCTCGCGGTCCTATGGGCCTCAGAGAGCTTACTTCATACAAATATGTTATATACGGAAACGGACAAATAAGATAATATAAGGAGAATATTATGGATAGCATTAAGATCGGTTTTATCGGATGCGGCACTATGGGTAGTGCAATCGCCACAAGAGTTGCTATGAACCAGAGATACAGTGTTTACGTTAGCGACTACTCGTCAGAGATCGCTGAGAATCTTGCGACAAGAATCGCAGGTACTTCGGAAACAAACTACGGCATTGCTGAGCTTTGCGACTTCATTTTCCTCGCAGTTAAGCCGCAGGTTATCGCGTCTGTGCTTGAGGAGATCTACCCCATGCTCAAAACAAGAAAGCAGAAGCCTGTTATCATCAGCATGGCGGCAGGTATTCCGATCGAGAAGATCAAGAAGCTTTCGGGCGGTCTCCCTGTTATTCGTATCATGCCAAATACTGCCGTTACTGTTGGAAGCGGTATGATCGTATACTCCGTATCTGATGACGTATCCGATTCCGCGCGTGTGCAGTTTAACGAATTTATGTCACGTTGCGGTAAGATCGATAGAATCGATGAAGAAAAGATCGACGCTGCTACCTCAATTCACGGATGCGGACCCGCTTACGTGTACATGTTTGCAAATGCAATGGCTGATGCAGGTGTGGCAAATGGACTTACAAGAGCACAGGCACTTGAGTATAGTGCGTACACCCTTCTCGGCGCAGCGAAAATGATCCTCGAATCAGGTAAGCATCCTATGGAGCTGAAAGACAAGGTTTGCAGCCCCGGTGGAAGCACCATTGCAGGAGTTCTCGCTCTTGACGAGTACGGTTTCAGCGGTGCTGTTGAAGCTGCTGTGGAAGCGGGATATAACAGAACAGTAGAGCTTGGCAAATAGTCAATTAATATGTAGAAAATTTGCTTTGAAATTGTCAAAATTTCAAGGCATTTTTCTCTTTCTGTTGCAATTTGTAACGTATTGTGCTATACTGTATAATAGAAAACTATGTGACTGGGGAGAATTATCAACTATGAATCCAATGATCCTTGCACTCATACTCTTTGCACTTACATACGTGCTTATGCTTGTGTTCCAGAAGTACAGACCCATAATCGCACTTACTTCTGCAGTTATCTTTATTGTAACCGGCATGATGCCTCTCGGAGAAGCGCTTTCCAACATGGACAGCTGGAACGTTCTGCTTATGATCGCAGGTACTATGGGTACTGTGGCTCTTATGATAGAGTCCAAGATGCCTGCCCTGCTTGCTGACCTTCTTATTGAAAAAGTTCCTAACGTAAAGTGGGCAGTTGTAATGCTCTCGCTTTTTGCAGGTATCGTTTCCGCTTTTATTGACAATGTTGCAACTGTTCTGATGATCGCGCCTATTGCCCTTGCAATTGCAAAGAAATTTGACATTAACCCTGTCGGTATGATCATCGCGATTGCGGTTTCTTCCAATCTCCAGGGGGCGGCGACTCTCGTAGGAGATACAACATCAATCATGCTTGGACAGGCTGCGAACATGGACTTCCTCGACTTCTTTGTATTTAACGGAAAGCCCGGTATTTTCTTTGCCGTTGAGCTCGGTGCATTGATCTCTGCAATAATTCTGCTGTTCCTTTTCAGAAAAGAAACAGACAAGGTGCAGCCCGGAGAAAGAACAAAGGTTACAAACTACGTTCCCACCGTTCTTATGCTTCTTACAGTTGCTCTTCTTATCGGTGCATCAGTTTTCCCGAGCAAGCCTGCTATCACAAACGGCGTAATTTGTTGCGTTATCATGGTTATTGGCGTGATCTACGATTGCATCAGACGTAAAAGCTTCAAGGCGGCTCTCGACACGCTCAAGGAGATTGACTACAGGACCATTTTACTGCTCTTCGGTCTATTTATCGTAGTTGGCGGTATTGAGGCACAGGGCGTTGTTAAGGCGATAGCAGACGTATTCCAGAAGGTCAGCGGCGGCAATCTCTTTGTGGTATACACCATCGTTGTTTGGATGAGTGTTATTCTCTCCGCGTTTATTGACAACATTCCCTATACAGCTACAATGCTTCCTGTAATGGCTTCCATTGCAGCTAATATGGGAGCTGATCCCATCGTCCTTTATTTCGGACTCCTCAGCGGTGCGACACTCGGCGGCAACCTCACTCCCATCGGTGCATCCGCTAATATTACCGGTATCGGTATTCTCCGCAAAGAAGGCTATGAAGTGAAAAACAGCGACTTCCTCAAGATCGGTATTCCCTTTACCTTTGCCGCTGTTATTCCCGCTTATATCTATATATGGCTCTTCTACGGAGCATGATTTACCGTCTCTCAGACAATAATATAGTAAAATAGAAATTCATTGAAAGGTGCATATCATGCGAAAAACAAAAATTATTTGTACGATAGGTCCCGCGTGTTCAGATGAGGAGACTCTCATAAAAATGTGTCTTGCCGGCATGAATGTGGCCAGACTTAATTTCTCACACGGTACTCACGAGGATCATCTGGAAAAGATTGAACTCATAAAGAAAGTAAGAGAAAAACTTGATCTTCCCATAGCAATAATGCTTGACACAAAAGGTCCGGAGTACAGAATCAAGACCTTTGAAAATAAAAAAGTAACTGTAAACGAGGGAGATATCTTCACTTTCACAACCGAAGATGTCATCGGCGACAGCACCATCGTATCCGTAAACTACAAGCATCTTATGGAAGACTTGACCATTGGCGATACCATTATGGTAAACAACGGACTCGTTGTGTTTAAGGTACAGGAGCTTACTGAAACAAAGGCCATCTGTACCGTAACTGCCGGCGGTGAGCTCTCTGATCGCAAGAGCATGAATTTCCCCAACAAGACTCTTGGACACGCATATCTTTCCGAGCAGGATATTTCCGATATTCTGTTCGGTATAGAGAATGACGTAGACTTTATTGCGGCTTCATTTGTCTCAAGCAAGGATGATGTCATGTCGATACGCACTTTGCTCAATGAAAACGGCGGACAAGATATCAATATCATTGCAAAAATTGAAAACCGTGCAGGCGTTGACAATATTGATGAGATTTGTCAGGTTGCTGACGGCATTATGGTTGCGCGTGGAGACCTTGGCGTGGAGATTCCTTACGTTGAGGTTCCCTCCATTCAGAAGCATCTGATTCAAAAATGCAGAATGCTCGGAAGTCGTGTAATCACAGCTACCGAAATGCTTGAATCAATGATCCACAACCCGAGACCAACACGAGCTGAAATTTCCGACGTGGCAAATGCGGTTTATGACGGCTCTTCTGCTATCATGCTGTCCGGTGAAACTGCCGCAGGTAAACATCCCGTTTCCGCTGTTAAGACGATGAGCGAAATAGCGGAATATACCGAGCAGCACATTGACTACAGCCGCTGGTTTGCTACAACGGAGTACAAGATCAAGAATAATCTCGACGCTATCTCACACGCAACCTGTGCTATGGCTATCGACGTTAATGCAAAGTGCATTGTGGTTAACTCCGTATCAGGTCTTACAGCACGAATGGTCAGCCGCTTCCGTAGTCCTGCGGACATCATGGGCCACACAACAAGCGTCAAGGCCTGGAGACAGCTTAACCTCAGCTGGGGTGTTACTCCCGTCCTTAGCGAGAAATATAACTCTCTCGACGTTGTATTCTACCAGGCAACGCAGAACGCAAAGAGAGTGTTTGAACTCAAGCCCGGTGACAATATCGTTATCACAGGCGGTCTTATTAACGGGGACGCAGGCAATACAAACACTATCAAGGTTGAAACAATAAGATAAGAAAACAAAAAATTACGCTTACCCGCGGATTTCGTGAGTAAGCGTTTTTTATTTATTTTGTCTTTATTTCATTAAAGCTCTTTTTGTACATAAGTGAGTACATGACTGCTGCAAAGAATGAAGATATTAAGCACACTGATATCATTCCCCATACAATGAGATCGGGTAAGTCCTTGAAAAGGAACAGCGTAATAAGAGTAGTGTCTATAAATACTGTCGACACCTTTCCGTATATCCTTGCGCCGTGGACCTCTTTGGTCTTTTTGTAGTATACAAGTCCGATGACGCCCATCCCGACTTCTTTAATAAGTAATACTGCAAAAAGCACTGTAAGCTGCGAGTATTCGCCGAGCAAGCACAGTATCATGGCAAGCTGCATCAATTTATCCGCAAATCCGTCAAGTCCTCTTCCGAACTTTGAGACAGCGTCATACTTTCTGGCTATCTTTCCATCGAAAAAATCGGTGAAGCATGATAAGGCAAGAACTATTACAGCCCAAAGATGGCATCCTTCAATATTGTACAATATAACAATGGGGACGATCAGAATTATCCTCAGAAAGCTGAGCATATTCGGTATTTGTTTGATTATATTTCTGTTCATTATTTCACTCCTAACACTTAAGTATGCGTTAGCAACCGAAATATTTATTCGGTTCTGAGCGCAACGACAGGGTCTTTCTTCGCGGCACTTCTTGAAGGGATAATGCCGGCAATAAGGGTAAGTACAACGCTAATGATTACGAGAATTATAGCAGCGTTGATCGGTAGATTTGTTCTTAGATTTGCAAGGCCTGTGAGATGCATAAGAATCATATCAATAGGTATGCAGAGCAGATAAGTAATTATGACACCAAGCAGACCTGCTGTGAATCCGATAATAACGGTTTCAGCATTGAAAAGTCCCGATACGTTCTTCTTTGAAGCACCGATTGCACGAAGAATACCTATCTCTTTTGTTCTTTCCTGGACGGAGATAAGGGTAATTACGCCGATCATGATTGCGGAAACTATGAGAGAAACCGCAACAAAGGCGATGAGAACGTATGTTATTGCGTCAAGTATTATAGTAATCGAGCTCATCATTATGCCAACATAGTCGGTATAGCTGATCTGTGACACCTCGTCAACCGTTGAGTTGTATTTCTCGATTGCCTTTTCTATGATCTCCTTATCAGCAAAGCTTGATGCAAACAGATTGATCGTGGCAGGTGAGTCAAGGTCCACGTAACCGAGAACACGAAGATTATCCTCATATGTTGAATCGGAGAATAGAAGCACCTCATCATGGTACAGTGCACACTGCTCCGTTGTGTAAGTCGTAAGCTCCTTTGTTAACTCCTCAGCAAGCTGTTCATCCGTATATACGCTGTACATTGCTTCGATTCCTGCAACGTACTTTGCCGTGTACATCTCCACAACACCGCTTTCGTAGAGGCTCATCAGGTCCTCGTCGGTCATTGATGAAATGTATTCGGAGATCTCACCCTCGTCCATGCCTGTCTCTTTGACAAGCTCCTGTAGCATCATCATTTCAATCTGCTCGCGGGTTACGTTTGCCATAGCGCCTTGAACAGCGGCCTCAAGCTCTTCTACAGAGGGGATGGACTTTATCTTAACGAATGCGTCAGCCATATCAGACGTGGAAAGTGTGCTGATATACATTCTGAACTCAAGAGCCTTCTGTTCGTCAGTCATCTGACCGGACTCAGGCTTAAAATGAAGGCCTGTAAATATATCTGTTGTAGGATCGGCAAGCTGTGCGGTGATAGCATCAGAGCTTTTTGACGCCTCAATGATGTATTTTGTCAGCTCCTCTGTATAGCCGATAGAGCCAGTGAGCATTGAAGACACAGCTTCTCCGTTTGGTCTGATGATTCCCGACACCTTAAGCGTAAGTCCGTTATCGTAAAGATATTTAAGCCCTGCGCTTGTGCTTCTTAAGTCCGTGTACACGCCTGCCTTTTCATCATGCTTATAGCACTCTGAACTGAGAATTACTCTGAACTCCATATTACATATCTCTTCGTAAGTCCAGGACTCTGAGACAACCTCAACGGTCGTTCCGTTTTCAGCAGCTTCCATGATAGCTTCGATGTCACCCTCAGATTTCAGTCCAAGAGCGTACAGGGTCATGTCAGAGAGCTCGTTGTTGCTGTCAAGTACAAGTACCACTTCGTCAAATTCTGTAGGCCAGGAGCCGTATACAACGTCATACTGCTCTTCCAGCATCTTGCTCACAAGTCTACCGTTGTCTCCGGGAAGCATTTCCTGCCAAAGCTGAACTCCGCTTGACATCATTGTGCTCATCATAGAATTGCTTCCGGTAGCTGCGCTCATTCCCTGTGCAAACTCCATGCCCATGCGTTTTGCCATAAGGTTACCAATAAGGGTATTGAGATCAGACACAATGATCTCCCCGTCGACGTTCTTTGTATAAACGAGAAGGTCAGTGTTGTAAGTGTACTGAACTCCGCTGAGCGCAGATGAAAGGTTGTATTCGCTATCCGGATCATTCCGCTCTGCCTCGATAAACGCCTTGAAGGATTTCAGGTCATTTGTGTCTGTTTCGATGCTGTTCAGCGAATTGACAAGATCGTAAAGAGCAGGCTTCTGATATACAGCATCTTGATCGTGGTTGCCCGATGCTTCCGCAGAATTTATGAACATTTCCATAAGAGAGCCAAGGTTAGCATGCTCTTCCTCAATAGTCAGCGGATATGATGCAAGCGTATCCTCCTGCACCGAGTCTATGAAGTTGGTTGTACCTTGTGAAACGGAAAGAATGAGTGCTATACCAATAATACCTATACTTCCAGCAAACGCAGTCAGGATCGTTCTGCCTTTTTTCGTAAAGAGGTTTTTGAGAGACAGTCCGAAGGATGTGATGGGCGACATGGACGGGAGTTTCTGTTTGCCCTGTTTTGCAACTTTCTCCCTAGCCTTTGCGAGTTCTGCTTCTGTCTCCTCATCCGTCAGGGGCTGACTATCATCAGTAATAGCTCCGTCAAGCATGCGGATGATTCGGGTTGAATATGTTTCTGCAAGCTCAGGATTGTGGGTCACCATTATTATGAGGCGGTCCTTTGAAATCTCCTTCAAAATATTCATTACCTGAATACTTGTTTCTGTGTCAAGTGCACCGGTGGGTTCGTCAGCAAGAATAATGTCGGGGTTATTTACGATAGCTCTTGCAATAGCAACACGCTGCATCTGACCGCCTGACATTTCGCTCGGCTTCTTATTCTTCTGGTCACCCAGACCAACGTCTTCAAGTGCCTTAATTGCTCTTCTCCGACGCTCAGCCTTGGATACACCGGACAGCGTAAGAGCAAGCTCAACATTCTGAAGTACTGTCTGATGAGGAATAAGATTATAGCTTTGGAAAACAAATCCGACTGAGTGGTTGCGGTATGAATCCCAGTCTCTGTCCTTGAAATCCTTTGTGGATCTGCCGTTAATGATAAGATCACCGCTTGTATACTGATCAAGTCCGCCTATAATATTCAACATAGTCGTCTTTCCGCAACCCGAAGGGCCGAGAATTGACACAAACTCACTTGATCGAAATTTCAGGTCTATTCCTCGAAGGGCGCTTACCTTTCCGTCTCCAATCGGATAGTCTTTAGTAATTATCTTTAACTCAAGCATTGATATATGTCTCCGTAAATATCTGATCTTCTAATATTATACATCAAAATATAATTATACCACTTGTTATTGAACATTTCAATTAATAAATAATTATTAATGTGTGTTATTCAGATGAATTTTTATTGAATTTACCGTTTCGGCACTAAGTTATGAAAGCAACTGACATTTATGCTTATTCTATTCTTACCAATGTTTTTCAGTTTTATCTCGTAATCGTAAAACATATTTTAGCAATAAGAAAGCACCTGCGTTTGATGCAAGTGCTTTTTGTTATTCGCTTGTTACTATATTGATCTCCGAAAAAACCTCATTGCCTACTCCGACCTCGGGCATGACCCATTCGTGATAGTAGAAAGCGCATCTGATCTGTGTAAGAGACGTGCATCCGGCAAACGCATAATCACCAATCTTGCTAATGGGAGAGCGCAGTACTATCTCGACAAGCTCGGGACAGTTACTGAATGTATATGCGCCGATCTCTGTAATGCCCCTGCCAAGTGTGACGTACTTCAATGATGTGCAGTTATTTAACAAACGCTGACCAAAGTAAGTTACCGAATCGGGTATTCCTATTTCTTCAAGTGCCGTGCAATCAATAAACGCCCGCTGGTATATTGTATGTACCCGAGTTCCGAACTTGATGTACTTGAGAGATTTGCAGCCCAAGAATGACTGCTCGCCGATTACTTCTATCGTGTCGGGAATTACAATAGCTTCAAGTTCATCACAATTAATCAGAAAGTTTTTAGCGAGTTCTGTTGCAACTATACCGTTTACAATGTGAGGTATCTTGAAATCTTCATATGTGCCTGTGTATTTAGAGGAAATAAACTTTATTACCCCGTCCTCGCTTATTTCGAACCAAGGCTCTGCTTCAGTAGTCGTGATATATAAATCGTGGATTCCTGTTTGCAGGACAAAAAACTCATATGTATAGCGCTCGATAAGCTCTTTTGAGTCCTTATAGTCGCCGAGATCTTCAAGGTGGTCTATAGCTTTGTTGTATAGTTCTCCCTCGGCGAGCTTTATGGCATCATTATACTTCTTTTGAGGAATAGCGTAGAACTTAAGAAATAAAGCTAAAGCAACAACAAGCGCCACAGACGCAAAAATCAATACCATCTTTACACTGTCTGGAATGCGCTTTTCTGCTTCACGTTTTTTGATTCTTTCCGCAGTTTGTGGCTTTTTCCCTTCTTCCACAAGTGATTTTTGACTTTCAAGAAAATCTCTGTCAAAATTATCTTTGAGCCACTTATGTGAACAGCCGCAAGTACCGCAGTGTTCGGAATCTTCTATATTTACACCACCGCAAGCACAGCGCCAACCGCAAGCAACAGTATCGGGAAAATATTTAGCATTGACTTTTCCTTGTGTAACCGATTTAATCACTTTATACAGAGGATCAGTCTGCCAGATTATCTCTTGTTCCGGTAAGGTTATTCCCTCAGCGCAATCAACATTCTTCCACACAGCTCCGTCGGTATATGTAACCGAACGAATTGTAGCCTCTGCATAAGCGGCACAGGTGCAGATAATATCAATCTCGCTCTGAAGCAAAAGCTCTACGCCTACGTCAGTTTTGATGACTTCTCGTCTTTCGTTATAATATTTCACGTCCGCAGTATACCGCGAAATATCACGCTCGGCACAAGACTCGGCGCGAATATGCAGCTTTAACTTTTCACCTGAGGATACAATAGAGAGTTCCTTTATCTGTACAGGGCATCCGGGTATCCATTTATTCATTTCATGCCTGCTGATTACTCGTTCTGACATATCCTCACCTGCTCCCTCGTGAAATTGGTTAATTTATATTTTATCACGATCTTCGAGGTTTATCAAGGATATTTTATGAACATTACGCGAGTCTTCCAAGTTTTTCGGTAGCATTGTCACCGCAGATGACATCACAATGCTCGTTAATATAGTAGTAAGTGTATCCCGGGCAAAGACTTCCCAAATTTTCGGTTGCAATATGTGTTTCGTTGTCGATCATAAGATAATAATTGTGTCTTCCTCTGTCAACAAATGCGGCACTTGTACCAGAATATCCAACCTGCGTCAGGCCAAAGCAACAACCGAGCAGATGCTTCATTTGAGGAAAGGAATATATGATCCTTCTCTCCTGCGGTATGTATTTTTTATATTCAGCCAGAGATCTTTCTTCGCAACCTCTAACAGAAATATTGTTATGACTCTCAAGCATTGTTATAAACAGCTCACACCCGCCCTCTCTGGATGGATACATCTGAACGAATACCCTTCCCGATATAGGAGCGTGCCCACATTTCACTTGTGCGTCGTTGATTATCTCTCTCAATATTTCCTTGGTGTTTCCGGTATATGAAGCCATATCAGACGATGTCAGCATTAATTTGAATTTTGATTCACTTATTACGATTAGTTCCATGAGTGTTCCACCTTCAGTTTCGATACACTAACATTATAATACCGCGAGAGAAAAAATGTAACCCCTAAAATTTTGGTATCTGAGGTAGGAAATTCGGTTACTCAGGTATAATTTCACAAAAAAAGGACCTTTCCCTCGTTTTTAGGAAAGATCCACTGTCTTTATTCGTTTTCTCTCTCAAAGTAATATTTTTTGTTATGTGTACAAATACTTTGAAGCAGTCCCATACATATGTACACGGAAAGGATAGATGACGCACCGTATGAAAAGAACGGAAGCGTAATTCCTACCACCGGAAGAAGCGCAAGGCACATACCGATGTTTTCAACAGTTTGAGCGATCAACATTCCCGCAATTCCTATGCACAGGAATGATGCATATTTTTTTCTCGTTTGTCTCGCAAGCCAAAGTATTCTGATAATCAATACTGTAATTAACACCAAATAAAGAAGCGTTCCGAGAAATCCGAACTTTTCGGCAAGAACAGAAAACAGAAAGTCTGACTGACCTCCCCAAAGGTTTCCGTACTGCGTACCACCGGAGAATCCCGCGCCTCTGAACCCGCCTGCTATGATCGCGTTACGGCTCAGTATTGCCTGCCAACCCGCGCCGGATGGGTCAAGCTCGGGATTAAATCCGGCAAGTATTCTCATCTGCTGTTTTTCGGAAAGAACCGACCAAATAAACGGCGAAACTATAAGTACCGATGCGGCTACTCCGCCAAAATACCAGAGAGATACCCCTGCACCAAACAGCATAAATGCCATGATTGCGATATACACAAGCGCCATACCGGTGTCACCCTGCCAAACGATCATGCCTATGATGAGTCCTGCGTGCAGTGCAAGCTGAACTATTGACCAGGGGTGATTGATCTTATCCTTAACCCTGTCAAGATGCAATGCGAAGGTTATCATGAAGGTGATCTTAACAAGCTCTGTTGGCTGAATCGACACATTACCGATGGAGATCCAGTTTTCGTTGCCGTTACTACCTGTGCCCCATATCTTAACGATAATTATGAGTAAAATTGAAACAGCAAAGAAAACATACTTCAGCTTTTGGAACAGAGCATCATAGTCAATGAAGGTTATAACAAACATGGCTACGATACTGACAACTGATGCAAGTGCCTGCACCTTAACATACCACGTACCGTACTCGTCTGCAGCGGATGCCAGTGTTACGATACTGAGTATATTCATACCGAGAACACAAAGAAGGATAACAGGGTCTATGCGCCGCAGTTTTTCTCTGTTGCTGATAGAAAACTCTCTCATGTTATCCTCCTTTGGTTATTCTATTTGAAATTAATATGCAATACCCCAGTAAACCATATGCTTAGCAGGCTTGCCACAGCATACGCACTTGTCGGAAATCTGCTCCTGATCGAAAGGAATGCAACGTGAACCAACGCCGGTAAGCTCCTTAACCTTGTCTTCACATTCCTCGTCGCCGCACCACATAGCCTTAACAAGACCGTCGCCCTGCTTCATGGATTCGATGATCTCATCAATTGTTGTACAGGTATATGTCTTCTTTTCGCGGTTCTGAAGTGCCTTTTCATACATTCCGTCGCGAACTTCCTGGAGCTTCTGAGCAACAACTTCTTCGATATTATCGATAGATACGATGGTCTTTTCCATGTTGTGACGTGTAACGATTACGCACTGACCTGCTTCGATATCGCGGGGACCCATTTCAATTCTTACGGGTACGCCCTTCATTTCGTATTCAGCAAACTTCCATCCGGGGCTGTTATCGCTTGTATCGAGTTTAACGCGGAACTTGTCCTTAAGTCTGTCGTAGAGGGCTGTATTTGCTTCAACAACACCATCCTTGAACATTGCAACAGGAACGATTACTACCTGGATAGGAGCAACTGCAGGAGGAAGAACGAGACCGTTGTCGTCACCGTGTGTCATGATGATACCGCCGATCATACGTGTAGTAACACCCCATGATGTCTGATGAGGATAGCGGAGCTTGTTTTCGTTGTCGGTAAACTGAATGTCAAATGCCTTTGCAAATCCGTCACCGAAGTAATGAGACGTACCTGCCTGAAGAGCCTTACCATCGTGCATCATAGCTTCGATGCAGTAGGTATCCTCAGCGCCCGCAAACTTATCGGAGGGAGTCTTAACACCCTTGATAACAGGGATTGCGAGATCGTTGATATGGAAGTCAGCGTACACGTTGAGCATCTGGATGGTCTCTTCGCGAGCCTCCTCTGCTGTTGCGTGCATTGTGTGACCTTCCTGCCAGAGGAATTCACGACTTCTGAGGAAGGGGCGAGTTGTCTTTTCCCATCTTACAACAGAGCACCACTGGTTATAAAGCTTGGGCAGGTCTCTGTAAGAGCGGATGATGTTAGCGTAATGCTCGCAGAAGAGAGTCTCGGATGTGGGACGAACGCAAAGCTTTTCTGTAAGTCTCTCACTACCGCCGTGTGTTACCCATGCTACTTCAGGTGCAAAGCCTTCAACGTGATCCTTCTCCTTCTGAAGAAGAGACTCGGGAATGAACATAGGCATATATACGTTCTCGTGTCCAAGTTCCTTGAAGCGTGTATCAAGGATCTTCTGAATATTCTCCCAAATTGCATAACCGTAGGGACGGATAATCATGCATCCCTTAACGCTGGAGTAGTCAACAAGGTCTGCCTTTTTGCAGATGTCTGTGTACCACTTCGCAAAGTCAACATCCATTGATGTTATGTCCTGTACAAGTTTCTTATCATTTTTCATGATACTAAAATGTCCTTTCCGCCGTCTGTTTCGGCAAAAAATCTTATAGTAAATTTAATATTATTAATTATAGTTTTGTGAGCCTTGCGTACGTAGCCATTAACTTCTTTGTTCCGACTTTCTCGAAAGTAATCTCGTAGAGTACGTCGCCACCCATTGGTCTTGCTGACATGACTACGCCCACTCCGAATGTGGCGTGTTTTACAGTATCGCCCGCAGCAAACTGTGGTGTAGTGCTTGGCTTCTGCTGAGGCTGCATCTTTGTAAGCGCGGGGGATGGTCGAGATGTCTCGTTAACAAAGTAATTGACCGGCTTAACCTTCTGCATACGCTGTCGCATCATTCGAGCTTCCATGTCACCACGCTGGTCTTCATCGCGAGATACAAACTCATCGGGGATCTCTGCGGCAAATCTGGAAAGTTGATTAGCCTGTGTTCTGCCGTTTAGCATTCGGTCTCTTACATGAGTTATGTAGAGATTCTTCTTTGCTCTTGTAATCGCAACGTAAGCGAGTCGACGCTCTTCCTCTATTTCTTCAGAGTTAATAACTGTCTGGAAGCTTGGGAAGATATTCTCCTCCATACCGGGAAGAAATACTGCGGGGAATTCAAGTCCCTTTGCAGAGTGAATTGTCATAAGCACTACCGCATCTGCTGTTTCGTCGTACTTATCTACGTCGGAAACAAGTGCAACGTCCTCAAGGAATTCGACAAGATTAGGTTCATCAGCCTGTTCTTCGTACTGTTTAGCAGTAGAGATAAGTTCACCGATGTTATTGGCGCGCTCTTCTCTTTCTGCTCTGTCCTGAATCTCCGAGATCATTTGATTGTATCCCGATGCCTCGCAAACAAGCTCAATAAGCTGTGACACGCTTACCTGAGAAGCCATTTCGCGAAGCTGATCCATCATGTAAACGAAGTTGACCATTTGGTTAGCTGTTGCTGAGGAAATAGCGGGATAACGCTTCGCTCTTCTGAGGAACTCAAGCATCGGGCATCCTTCTTCATAGGCAAGTGCTTCAGCTATCTGTACTGACTTCTCACCGATTCCTCGACGCGGAGTGTTGATGATTCGTCTGAGACGCAAGTCATCGGTTGGGTTATTGATTACAGCAAGGTATGCGATAATATCTTTGATTTCCATTCGCTCGAAGAAGCGCATACCACCGAGCATTCTGTATGGGATGCCGCTCTTTGCAAACACCTGCTCGATTGGTCGTGACTGGGAGTTCATTCGGTAAAGTACAGCATAATCCTTGAACTTACCGCCGTTTCTAACTCCCTCGGACACTGTATCAGCAATGAATCTGCCTTCGTCATTCTGGTTACCGAGCTTCTTTATAACGATCTTGTCGCCAACTTCGCCGTTAGTCCAAAGGGTCTTACCCATTCTGCCTGCGTTGTTCTCAATAACCTTGTTGGCAGCATTAAGAATTGTGGAGGTTGAACGGTAATTCTCTTCAAGCTTAACGATCTCTGTATTATCGTAATGCTTGTTAAAGTTAATGATATTATCAACCACTGCACCGCGGAACTTGTAGATGCTCTGGTCGTCATCGCCAACTACCATTATATTCTTATACTTTGCAGACAAAAGCAAAGTAAGCTCAAGCTGTGCGTAGTTGGTATCCTGGAACTCGTCCACGGAGACATACTTATATCTGTTCTGAAGTGCGGTGCGAACGTCGTCACATTCCTTAAGCAGTCTAACTGTTTGCATGATGATATCATCAAAGTCAAGCAAGTTTTGAGACTTAAGCTTTTCGGTGTACAGCTGATATATCTGCGCTATCTGCTTGTATTTTATATCGTGACCTGCTTTTGCGG
Organism: Oscillospiraceae bacterium; assembly: GCA_015064345.1. Lineage (GTDB taxonomy): Bacteria > Bacillota > Clostridia > Oscillospirales > CAG-272 > UMGS1696. The sequence continues at coordinate 27,423 of SVSK01000005.1, forward strand.
CGTATTCTTCGCAGTCAATGAGCTGATCCTTTGCGTGGCTGATTGCGTTCTGAACAGTCTTTACAGGCAACATCTTGTCGTCAATGTTAAGCTGCTTCATGCAAAGCTGGATCTGTTTCTTGGAGTCATCTGCATCACAGATGGAAAAGCTTCTGTCGTAACCGATCTGCTCTCCGTATCTGCGAAGTATCTGTACACATATTGAATGGAACGTGCCTGCCTTGATCTCTGCGACCTCTTCGCTATCCTCGCCAAATATGGACGCGATTCTGGATTTGATCTCGTTAGCTGCTTTATTGGTGAACGTGATCGCCATTACCTGCCATGCGGGCGGCGGGTTAAGCTTGAAGCGAGTGAGATATTCGCCAAGTTCATCATGAGAAAGATCGATTGCCGACTGTATTTCACGAACATCATCTTCTGTCACATCCGTTGGCACAAGATCAGTGTTATACGCGTCACCGTATCTTATCAGATAAGCAAGGCGGTTTACAAGAACGGTAGTTTTTCCGCTTCCGGCACCGGCAAGAATAAGCAAGGGACCGTTTATTGAGTAGACCGCTTTTCTCTGCATCAGGTTGAGCTTCTCATAGTATTTATCAAACAACGCGCGTTTGGCTGACAGATATGACTGTCTCAGGGACTCAATTATCATTTACTCTACTCACTTCATTAGGATTATCTAATCTATTATATCACAAAGTTTGAATTTTTTCAAGTTTTTTCAAAATTAGAATATTTTTTCTCCAAAATATTCGCATGTATTTTGTGTGTGATAGATGAATATACTTAACAAAAAACACAAAATGAGGAAACAATGCTGTTACTCGAATCGTTTTCTTCAATTCTCGGTGCGATAATTACGCCTGCGGTTTTGCTTCTCTCCTCAATAGGTGTATCGTCAGAGATAAGCATACCCAAAATACTGCGTCCACGATATTTTGTCAAATCACTTACAGATCTGCCGAGCGCCGCAAGCACATCGCCTCTGCGAGCTCTTACTGTTGCCCTTGCGGGAACTCTTGGTGTGGGAAATATAACAGGGGTAGCATCTGCTCTCATCTGTGGAGGTCCCGGCGCAATACTCTGGATGTGGGTCGGCGCACTTGTTGTACTCGGAGCAAAATACGCAGAGGTCAGTCTTGCCGTATCATTCAGGCAGAAGAAAGATGGTAAGTATTTCGGCGGGGCAATGTATTACATACGAGACGGACTTCGCGACAAGCTTGGGAGTAAAGCATCTGCCATATTCGGTGGTGTCTTTGCAATGCTGTGCTGCATCAATTCCCTGATAACCGGAAATATCGTTCAATCAAACGCAGCATCGTGCATTTTTCCGAGTAAATACAGAATCTACTGCGGAGTATTTCTGGGAATCTGTGTAACATTATCACTGATATACGGTGCGAGAAAGGTCGAGAAAATTACATCTTCACTTATTCCTGTATTGACTGCAGTATACATAATCCTTTCGGTTAGTATTGTTATGAGCAATATTGAATATTTACCGAAGATCATTGGCGGGATCTTTTCTGCCGCCTTTTCAAAAAACGCAATTATCGGCGGAGCGGCGGGATTTTCAGCGCGAGAAGCCATACGATTCGGCGTAATGCGAGGTATTTTCTCAAATGAAGCGGGATGTGGAACTTCTCCTATTGCACATGCATCGGCAGACACAAAAAGTCCTCATCATCAAGCATGTTATGGAATATTTGAGGTCATATTTGATACAATTATCCTTTGTACAATGACAGCTTTTGTCTTACTGATAGCAGACAGCAAATTCGGAATAATTCCATGGCATTCAGAAGCGGATGCCTCGCCTGTGACCCTTTCCGCTTTCGATATGCTTGGCGGTAGCATTACCTATTATCTGCTATGCATATGCGTAGTTCTCTTTGCTTTTGCAACAATTATTGCGCAGATCTACTACGGCGTTATCTCGATAGGTTATCTTACAAGCAGAAAAATACCGCAGATCATATACTTCGCACTATCCGCTGCCTGTGCCGTCCTGGGATCGGTTATTTCCTCTCCCGTAATGTGGCTTTCTGCAGACCTGATAATAGGAATAATGACTGCGGTCAACTGTACAGTTATAATTCTTTTGCGCTCTCGGCTGAAAGAACAACGTCTGATGCAGCTCCCTCGTTGACTATAAGCAATTTTTTGAGTACGGATACTGCCTCATCGATATGGAACGCACCATCTATGCCGAATTTTCTCAGCGTAATATAGATTTTATCCTGGGAAGTGAACATCGGGTTATAGTCGGTAAGGTAATGGAGGAAATAGCGGTCGAGAGTTCTGTCATATGCCTCACCACCATCCTTAAGGCGTGTGAATCTAACCCTTCCGTAGAGATGCTTTGCGTCTTCATAATGCTTTTTGTTGATAAGATATCCTCTGCCGTACGTTTCGATTGCTCTGCGCTCCTTAAGCGTTGCAAGAGCAAGTTCATGATTTCCAAGGGAAAGAAGATACGTATCAATATTATACATCATCGACAGGGACAGTTTTCTGGCTGTCTCTGTTTTAACTGATGAAGATTCGTTCTTGGTGTAATATCCTATTACATCGGCAAGTGCATTCATGAGCTCTGTCTGAAGTGATGTTAGGTCATCCTCGCTCCATATGCCCACACGAACTGCTTCAGCAGCAAGAGATGCAGAATAGTCTTTTCTCGAGATATTTCCGTCACACAGTGCGCTGAAAGATAAGATCTCGCTCATTACATATCCTCCGCTTTTCTGTCGTCTTCGTCCTCGTCGGACTTTACTTTTTTCTCCGCTTTGTTCGTGTCGGCAAGCTTGTCAAGAAATTCGTCAAATGCGTCGATGTCAAAGTGCTCCTGTTCGCTCTCCTGCGCGGCAATCTCGAAAGTGTCAGCCTCATATTTATCATGATCAGCAGGAGTATCTGAATTGTTAAAGAACTCTCCGCCGTATGCATCTATGGCAACATTCGCGGGAGCTTCACGTGCACCGTGAGACTCATCATAATCAAGCTCGTCACGGTCAGCATACCATTCTTTATAATGCTCGCCGCTATTGATCTTTCGGATGATCCTCTCAGCCTCTCTTCCGCTTAATGTGTCGATACTGCCGTGACACCAAAGTTCAAAACGGTTAAAAAGCTCGTCAATAAGCTCACTGTCCTTTACTCTGTCATCTGTTTCAGACTTTATGTAATAGAACAAATATGTGATTTCATTCAAGATATAGGCATAGTTGTCGGGATTTACATAGTGAGAAGTGCAAAAGCGTTTTACTATATCTCCCACTACTCCACCGCCGATCTCTATTCTCTCATTTTCAAGAAGTGCCTTCTTTCTCATATCGGAAAGCTCTCTTGCTTCTTCTTCGGTGAGAACAAGCCCGTACTGCGAGGATATTTCGTTAAGAGCCAGAATATCCTTTGAAACGGACTGTACTGCAAAATTTTCAAGTGAGATCAAACCGTTCATAAGCCACTCCTCCTCTGATAGTATAATGTGTTTTCTGATAGATTATATCATTTTACCGGGCGTACTGTCAATAGCGCGTTCGGAATATCACTTTACAGGGACTGCTTCAAGCATCTTAATATTAATGCCCTTCTCTGTAAAGTTACGCTCGTATTCGGTGACGATATTGCTCGCCGCTCTCTCTGAATTATGGAGATCACGGGTCATATAGCGAATTTCAAATCCAACTGTAGGCAGCATCTCAACTGTATAATCGAAAAGATCGTCATTATCAGTCTTGAATGAAAAAGTACCGTCGGGAATGAGTACCCTTTTATAGTTTTCGAGATACGCGGGGTGAGTAAGTCTGCGCTTATCGTATCCTGCTTTTCTTGCCCAAGGGTCGCTGAAGTTGGCTATGATTCCAGCAAGAGTATTGTCAGGCATGAGGGTGATTATATCGTTAGCTTCTCCGACGATGAATCTTACGTTGCCTCTAATTTCCGCAGGAATATCCCAGGCAGCACCATCTTTATACAGTTCACCGTCGGGAGTCTGCCACCCGCCGTTTGAGCCAAGACGTCCGAGACCTCTCTGTTTTGCATATTTTTCAACTGCACATACTGCAACGTCCGCAACTCTTTCAAGAGCAATATAGTTAAATTCCGTATCTCTTTCGGAAAGCGCGGTAACGAAATCACCCTTGCCGCACCCTACCTCAAGCTTAATTGGGTTCGTGTTTCCGAATACTTTTTCGGGAGACTCAAAGATTTTGTCAGCGTTTGGGTATAAAAGTGCAGATAATGCGAGAAGTCTTTCACTTCCGTGACGTTTTTTTCTCATTCTCATATTGATTATTTCTCCATTTTTTGATAGAATATATGTAAGTTATATTTTTACGTGATTTTTAGCACTAAAATGATATAAAGTCATATATTATTTCGTCTTTTAGATATTATATCACATCTCATGATAAAAATCTACACTAAATATTCCAAAAGAGAGGTGAGATTAAAAAATGGAATTGAGCATTTTTATGAAGCAGCTTGAATCAGCTTTGATCAAGCGTGACATTTCTCCCGAAATCGCTCATAAGCATGTGTCAAATATCAGGCGCACCTTTACAAGCGAGGATCTGTCTGAGATTAATTCCATGCATACTGTAGAAGAGATAAATGCACTTGCCGACAGCATTGCTGCCATACTGAAAAAGTCACCGCAACCTTTGCAGAAGACCAATAACACCCCTGACGCATCGGTAAGTAATAACAGCGATGAAATAAGTCAGTCAGCACAACAAACACGGCAAGTACCGTATCATCCTCCAAAAGCGGTTGATACAAAGGTTGCCCCCAAGGAGCAGAAGTCCTATCTTTCCGAGATGAGCGACGATTACTTCACATATTCAAATGAGGTGGACCCGTCAACCAAGGGACTCACTCTCTTCTGGGTTGGCCTTTTTGTCACGCTTCCTCTGACACTTGCGCTTCTTGCAGTAATTTTCGGTGCTTTTGCAGGACTGTTTGTGGGACTTACTGCAGCAATAATTCTCAGCATTGTTGCAATGATAGGTATTGTTGCAGCCGGCTCTGTAGTTTCTCTCGTCGGTATCATCTACGGTGTAACACAGTTGTTCTCTTTCGTCGCTGCCGGAGTTTATGAAATCGGTCTTGGCGCATTGGTTGCCGGCTTAGTACTCTTCGCGTCAGTTCTTCTTTATAATCTTGCGCTTAGATTTATCCCTTGGTTGATGAAGAAGATCGCCAAACTGCTCGGATACGTTTGCCGCAAGCTCAAGCTGTTATTCTACTACATAAGAAGGGAGTGTTATAAGCTGTGAAGCCTGCATCAATAATTTCTTTGATTGTTGCCGTCCTTATTTCCGTTGCGGGACTTGTAACCTGTATAGTAGCACAGAACATGGCACAGGCCTCAGGTCAGAACTTGTTTTCAGAGATCAAGACTGACGGCGACCACACTCGCTCCATTGATCTGACAGAGGCTGATATCAACAAGATCCAGTTAATTTTCAGTAACGCGGAAGTAACTGTTCACGGAAACAGCGAAAAGTCATATATTGAATTTATTAACTTCAAAGATAATTACTATTCTCTTACGTCCACATCTTCCCTTGTCAGTTTTGATGAGACTCCCGACATCACCTCAATGCTTATGTTCTGGGAAAACGGATTCTCATTCAAGGGTATAAGATATATTCTCAATTTCAACAAGGACAACGAACCTAAGGGAGATAAAGAGATCCACATTTATTTGACTGCTGACAAAAATGTCAAGCAGATCGATATTCAGGCAACAAGCTGTACTGTGAACATAACCAATATGACGACAAGTACAGATTATCTCATCACAGCAGATGAAGTCACTCTTAATACAAATCACATCAATACAACATCCGCTGTGGCTATCAACTCCGGAAAAGATATCTCCCCTGCAAAAAAAGTCGTTTATAACTCAACCGGAGACTATGTTACAAACCTTACTGTTAATGCTGTGGAACTGGATATGAAGGCTGAAGGCTTTATGTGTACAGGAAGTGCAAACATCAACTATGACAAAGGTGACGTTACTATAACAAGCGTTGGCGGAATGCAGTTCAAGCTTGAAAGTGATGACGGTAAGATCACGGTTAACTCTGTTAAGGAAAGCAGTCCTTGCACGGTAGGCACAACAGGCGGCGCGGTTTCCGTCACGACCAAGTCAGGTAACATTAATGTAACGACCGGTGCCATCAATACCGGAAACAATATCGCAGAATAATGAAAGGAAACAAAATGAAGGTAACTTACAATACAAAAGGAACATGCTCTCAGGTAATTGAGTTTGAAATCAACGACGGCATTATCGAAAATGTAATTTTCAAGGGAGGCTGCAACGGAAATCTTAAAGCTATCTCGAAGCTTGTTAACGGTAAAAATGCCAAAGAAATAGCTGACACACTTCGCGGCAACACATGCGGTCCCCGTTCTACTTCTTGTGCGGATCAGCTCGCAAAAGCTATTGATGAAGCTCTCGCAGGTTAAGTGAACTACAAATACATAAAAAACGGATCAGCCCGGTTTAGGTCGATCCGTTTTCTTTATTTAGTTGTAATTGTTTGTGTCGCGGTAGTCAAGAATCTCGGCGCCTGTGAAATATGCGAGAAGAATATCCTCGTATCCATATCCCATTACGGCAAGGTCATATGAACCCCACTGGCTGATACCAACGCCGTGTCCCCAGCCTTTACCGACAAAGATAAAGTTGCGCTCATTTTCGGCATGTGCGATCTTGTATGTCACATACTCGTCTGATTTATCTTCAACTATCTCTGTATCGAATTTGTCTTCATTCTTGTTGTCTTCCTTATCGAGATAGATAAGATAATCATCGCCAAGGAAAGCAGCGGCAGTTTGACGGCACATTACAAACACATCACTCTTATCATGTTTTGTCAAACCATCACCGGTCATTACGGAAACCTTTTCATCCCTGTATGCCTTTTCCATTGAATCGGAAGTAATAACATAATATGTGTCGATATCGGTGTATCCGTAAGAAATGTCATATTCATAGTCTTCGTCGTCGAAGTCTTCATCATCAGCCCCAGGATAGTAAACATCGCCGACATCATCATCTTCGGAGCCAGATTCAGCAAGGCTATCGTATGGGGTCTCTATGGTATACTCCACGCTTCCTTTGCCAACAACGAAGTTTGCACTGTTAACATAGGGTGTAAGCGATGTTCTGACCTTGTCGGTATTTCTGATGGTTACGCTGTTTCCGTATATATCGGTAAACTTGATTGCTTTAACATAGGTCGAGTTCTTTGCGTATTCCAATATCTCGATGTCGTCTATGGCACCCTTCAAGCTTGTGTGACCGGCCTTCTGAAGTCTCTCAAGCAGTGACTCCGGGGAAATCTCAGTGATCCAGAAGCCGTTTGAGTGACCTGCGTAGTCTTCCCACGGTGTCTCCTTTGCGGCAAGGTACGGGATTTCAGATGATCCGCCCCATGCATCATGAGGACTTACTGTAACTCCACCCATTGTTGATGAGTAATACGCTGTGATAATGTCACCTTTATACGCAATCACCTGTCCTTCTGTGGACATGATCGCTTCCATTACGTTATCGTTAACTCTGCCTGCGCCCTTATACAGTTGACAGCAGGTTGTATTGCAAAGGTCGAAGTAATAATCCGAATGTTTATTGCCGTGTGTGAGGCTGAATGAACGTACGGTAACGGCAAATTCCTTAAGCACCTCAATAGGCCAAGTGCCCTCCATTTCATAAGGAATTACGCCGGCAACATAAGATTCAAGAGGAAGAATATTGATGAGTGCTACGCCGTCAACAGAGCCGTTATAGTGACGCTTGAATGCAAATACGCCGTCATACACGTTTCCTGCAGGAGTTTTAATGTATGTATTCCCATCGCTGTTTTCGTGAGCCTTGAATCCGATCTCGCTCTGTGCACCGCAGTCATATTCGAACACGACCTTGTCTGTGTAAGTATTTACAACAGACACTGCAGTCTGTTCGGGAGTTACCACGCTGACGTAGCGATCGGGATAGATCTGCTTAACATGATCAAGATATACGGACGCGTCGTCCCATGTTGCAAAGTCACCGATTCTGATTGCATAGCCGGTATAGATGTAAGCGGGGATCTGATACAGGCCAAGGGTTTCGATCTGCCATTTAGTATTCTCTATCAGTTCAGCAAATTCCCAACGACCGAGGTCATCGCAGTCAACCTGCACATGATACGCGCCGATCTTTGTGCTGTAGTAATCGTTTGTGGGGGTGTATGTATAGCCGTTTTTCGCTACGTTTACGTCAGCCATTACAGAAAGCGTTTGATCATAAAGGTCCCAGATTTGTGTAAAGCCTCTTGATCCGCCGAGCTGCTGTTTGCCGATCTGATAGCCGCTTCCGTCTGTGGTGATCTGGAAGCTTGTTGTGATGTTGCTCCCGTACATCAGTCCTACGCTTATCAGAACATCCCCGCTGTTTTTGAGCGAGGATGTGTCAATGGCCCTTGAATTGCTTGTATAAGTGGTTGTTGTGTCAGCTTTTACATCAAGTATGAGAGTTGCGATGATGGTGTAAGCTGCGCCTGCACACATAAGTACTGCAAGAATAAGGCAAATCAGACGAACCATAGCCTTTTTCTTCTCTTCACGAGTTCTTTTTGTTTTAATTGTCGACAATTGTGTACTCACCTCTAATCATTACATATACGGACTGGTGTGTTGCCTTGATACCTCTGCCGTCACCTCTGGGGATCATGCAAAGACGGTCCATGGGAATACTTTCACCGTTAAAAATCTCAGAACCGGTAAGATCAGCAATACCCTGCTTTGCATCGGGAGCAATACAAACCGCCGAACCGGAACGAATAAGAAACTCACATGTTGATACTGCGTAAATTGACTGACCTGTTGTGATCTCTACGATATCCCATGCTGCGGAAGCTGAACCTGAAGGTTCGTCATCGGGATCACTTGGAACAGTTGCCTCGGGAAGCTCGAGATTATCAAGGTAATCGTCAATACCGGAGCGGAGTTCTTCAAAGCGAGCATCAACTTCAGCAAGGATTTCCTTCTTGAATATGTCATTCAGATAGCTGAAAGAAATTAGCGGGTCTTCAGAGCTGTCGTATGCCGCGATAACTGTGACAGTCAATGCACAGAGAATTGCAAGCACCGACACGATGATTTTGACTTGTTTTTTCATGGTTAAAATACCTTTCGGTTAATTTTGACTCGATCAATAAGTCAAGTGTATTATACACTCTTTTCCACAAAATTGCAATAGAAATGCCGATAAAGTCTCGAAAATTTACATTTAATCTGCAATATTGGAGGATTTTGGCGGTATTTTTGCTATTTCTACGCTAAAAACTCAGCTGCTCAGCTGTGTTTACATCAAGTGTTACGCCTGTTGCGGGGATCTTATGCTTGCGTGAACGGGCAGATCTTTCGGCGTCAATTCCCTCTCCGTAGGTGACCTTTGTTACCTTTATACCGTTCTTCATAGTGAACAGTGTAACGCCCTGGGAGGATCTTGTTGACTTAACAGGAATGAGTGATGACTTGAGAAGTATTCCCTTGCCCACGCTGTTTTCGATGAAGATATCAAGAGGCTTGTGCTCGTAAATAACCGCCACGATGGGAGATGTATCAGAGAATGCGCCTGTGAGCTTACGTCTGTTGGACTTGGTCTCGTATGCAGAAGCAGATATCCTTACTCCCTTGCCGTTTTCGAAAATGAAGATAAAGTTATCCTTAGGATCATATGCGGTGAGCGCCTTCATCATGACAGGCTTTTCGTCATCTGCAAATCCAAGCTTGGGCGCTATGAACTCGCCGAGAGAGGAAGCCTTCACGGAAGCAAAGTCAGCCGCCTTGCACTTATATGCCTGAGCTTTATCAGTAAAGAAGATAAGCTCGGAGACGTTTTCTGATTCCTCGGAGTTGACGATCTCGTCACCGTCTTTCATCTTTTGTTCGTCCGCACGCATGATAGACTGCTTTGTGATCTTCTTGAAGTAACCTTCCTTTGTAAGAACGACCACAATGGGATAGTTTTCTACAGCCTCTTCCTTGGGAGCAACGTCCTCTTCCGTAAGAGTGATAAGCTGAGTCTTTCTCGGCTTTCCGTACTTCTGCTTGATAGTCTGAAGCTGTGCCGCGATTACGCCCTTGACCTTAATATCGTCTGCGATAATTGCTTCAAGATCGGCGATCTCCTTCTGAAGTGACTCGATCTCCTTGATGCGCTCGATGATATATTCTCTGTTCAGATGACGGAGCTTGATTTCCGCGATATACTCTGCCTGAATCTCGTCAATTGAGAATCCCTGCATAAGTCTCGGCACAACGTCAGCCTCACGCTCCGTCTCTCGAACTATCTTGATTGCCTTGTCAATGTCGATAAGAATCTTTCCAAGGCCGCGGAGCAGATGAAGCTTGTCCTTCTTCTTGCCAAGTTCATAGGTAAGCTCGCGTCTGACGCATCCTATTCTGAATGCTATCCACTCGGTAAGTATATCCTTAACCCCGAGCTGACGGGGAGAGCCGTTTATCAGCACGTTGAAGTTACAGCCGAAGCTGTCTTCAAGGGTGGTCTGGCGATACAGCTTTGCCATGAGTGCGTCGGGATCTGTGCCGCGCTTAACGTCAATCGTAAGCTTAAAGCCGGAGAGGTCGATCTCGTCACGAATGTCGGATATCTCGCGGAATTTACCCTGCTTGATGAGCTCCGTTATCTTTCCGATGATTGCTTCAATTGAAGTAGAGTAAGGGATCTGTGTGATCTCGATCATGCTTCTCTGCTTATCGAAATTGTACCTTGCTCGCATCTTGAAGGTACCGGAGCCTGTTTCGTAGATCTGCTTAAGCTGATCTCTGTCGTATATCAGGTTTGCTCCGCCTGCAAAATCTGGTGCTTTGATTATGTCGAGAAGTCTGTCAGTCGTTGTCTTGGGATTCTTGAGGAGCGCGATGGTGCCGTCACAAATTTCACCAAGGTTAAATGAGCATATCTGTGACTGAAGTCCAACGGCGATACCCATGTTGGGAGAAACAAGAATGTTCGGGAATGAGGTGGGCAGAAGCGTGGGCTCGATCATGGTATTATCGTAGTTTGGTACCATATCCACAGCGTTCTTGTCAATACCGCCAAAAAGCTCAGAGCAGATTTTGTCAAGCTTAACCTCGGTATAACGTGGCGCGGCAAAAGCCATATCACGGCTATACTGCTTACCAAAGCTTCCCTTTGAGTCTACGAGAGGATGAAGCAGAGCCTCGTTACCCCTTGTAAGACGCACAAGAGTTTCGTATATTGCCATGTCACCGTGAGGATTGAGACGCATCGTCTGGCCTACGACGTTGGCACTCTTTGTTCTTGCGCCTGTGAGTAGTCCCATTTTATACATGGTATAAAGAAGCTTACGGTGCGAAGGCTTGAAGCCATCAATCTCGGGAATGGCACGGGATACGATGACACTCATTGCATAGGGCATGTAGTTCTTCTCAATCGTATCAGTTATGTGCTGATCCTTGATCTCCGCAACGGTAGTTACCTCAAATTCTTTTATGGTTTCTTTCTTTTTTCTTGCCATTATGACCTCTGTATTTCGGTTAATATATTATTTCAGGTAATTCTCAAAAATTATATGTTTACTCTGTAATTTACGGTTTTACTATTTTTCCGCCGGACGCGCGAATGAGTCTGTTATAGAGTGCAAGATACTCGCCCTTTGCCTCAGGCAGCTTGATGTACACCTTCGAGAGTCCCATTTCGTCTGCCTTGCGAAGGAGTCGGAACAGGCTTTTTGACTCGTCCCGTGCGTTTATATGCTCTCCTGTAATGAGAGTTGTAGCTGTTTTATAGCAATGTCTCTCTTCCGCCGAGGTGAACACGCCGCAGCTTGAATCGGAAATCGCGTTAACGTATTCGACGAACTCTTCTCCGGCTGCGTCAACTAAGATTACCTCAGCCTTAGGAGAATAATGCTTATACTTCATCCCGGGAGACTCGACCTTTTCTTCAGCGGCAACGGCAGGCTCGATTACTGCTCTTGCCACGGTTACGTTGTCGCAGACCTCAGCGAGCATTTCCTCTGTCACCGCACCCGGTCGAAGGATGATGCAACCGTCGTCTGTGATCTTTACAACGGTAGATTCAAGTCCGATATCGCATTCTCCGCCGTCAATGATCATGTCGATCCTACCGTCCATGTCGGTAAGCACGTGTTCTGCCTTTGTTGGAGAAGGGATGCCCGATCTGTTTGCGCTGGGTGCTGCTATGGGATGTCCCGACACTTCAATAAGCTTGTGGGCGATCTCGTTTGAAGGGCAACGAATTGCTACCGAGTCAAGTCCAGCTGTAACCTCATCGGGAATAATTCCCCTTTTCGGAAGTATGATAGTCAGCGGGCCCGGCATAAAGCGCTCGGCAAGTCTATAATAGGTTTCGTTTGTATAGGCGAGATGCTCAGCTTCCTCAGGCTTTGCAATGTGGACTATAAGCGGGTTGTCTGCAGGTCTGCCTTTAGCTGAATAGATCTTTTCAGCAGAAGATGGAATAAGAGCGCTTCCCGCAAGCCCATACACGGTTTCTGTGGGGATAGCAACAAGTCCGCCGTTTTGTATGATCTGAGCCGCACGGTCGATTATCTCTGTATCGTGATAGTGCTCGCCTTTTATCTTATAATATTCTGTGTTCATTATTTGGATAGTCTCCGTTTATGCTTCATCTGCGCCGCTGTTCTTCAGCTTTTCTGCGGTATCAGCAGTTGCAAGTGCGTCGATCATGCCCTCGATATTGCCGTTAAGGAAGTTTTCAAGGGAGTAGATCGTAAATCCGATGCGATGGTCGGTGATTCTGCCCTGGGGGTAGTTATATGTTCGGATACGTTCGCTTCTGTCACCCGTACCAACCTGTGAACGGCGTTCACTTGCGATCTTCTCGTTCTGCTCGCGGGTTTTCATGTCAAACAGCTTAGCTCTGAGCAGCTTCATCGCCTTATCGCGGTTTTTGAACTGGCTTCGCTCGTCCTGGCACTCTATCACAATACCCGTAGGCTTATGAATCATGCGGATTGCAGACTCAGTCTTATTGACGTGCTGACCGCCGGCACCGGATGATTTGATCGTCTCAATTTCAAGATCACTCTGGTTGATCTCAATCTCAACATCCTCTGCCTCGGGAAGAACGGCAACAGTAGCGGTAGATGTATGAATACGGCCTGATGTTTCTGTTTCGGGTACGCGCTGTACTCTGTGAACACCGCTCTCGTACTTAAAGCGTGAGTATGCTCCCTGTCCTGTTACCATGAACGAGATCTCTCTGTATCCGCCGAGCCCCGTTTCATTTGTGCTGATGATCTCTGTTTTATAGCGCTTTGTATCGGCATACATCGAGTACATTCGGTACAGAACTCCCGCGAACAAAGCCGCTTCCTCACCGCCTGCTCCTGCGCGGATCTCGATAACAACGTTTTTGTCATCCATCGGATCCTTCGGCAGCAGAAGAATTTTCAACTCTTCTTCAATTCGGAGAAGGTCTGCTTTCGCTCTTTTATACTCCTCATCCGCCATTTCACGCATATCGGGATCGTCTTCTGTATCAAGAATCTCCCTTGCGCCGTCGGCATCATCCTGAGTCTTCTTGTACTCCCTGTACTTTTCAACGACAGGCTCAAGATTGGATCTCTCCTTAAGAAGCGCGGTGTATTTTTCTATATCTGACATTATCTGAGGATCAAGAAGATCGGCCTCTATAGCTTCAAATCTCTTCTCTACCTCACAAAGTCTCTCAAGCATATATTACTCTCTCAAAATAATTAATTGTTCTACTCATTAAAACGATACTCCGGAGCAAGATGAGTTGCACCGGAATATCGCATTGTTCTGATTTATCTTATTTGCAGAATGCGGCAAATGCGCGGTGTGCCTCGTAAAGGTCAGACTTGGAGATAAGCTCAAAAGGAGCATGCATGGAAAGCACGGGAACACCAACGTCAACTGTGTCAATGTTGCGGTTAGCAATGTACTTTGCAACTGTTCCGCCGCCACCCTGGTCAACTCTGCCAAGCTCTGCTGTCTGCCAAATTACGCCTTCAGCGTCAAAGAGGTTGCGAACAAAGCCTACAAACTCTGCAGGACAGTCGTTTGTGCCGCCCTTACCGCCTGAACCTGTGTACTTGGACATACCGATACCGCAGTGAAGGATTGAAGAGTTACGCTTTTCGGACACTTCGGGATAGTTGGGATCGAAGCAAGCTGTAACGTCAGCGGAGAGGCACTTTGAGTTCATACGAACAACGTTTGTGTTACCACCGAGGTTCTTTGCAAGCTCGTCAATGATGTCAAAGAGGAGACAGCTCTGCATACCTGCAACACCGTCACTGCCAACTTCTTCCTTGTCAGCAAGAGCAACGATACATGTCTTTGCGGAGTCAGTAGCCTCGATTACACCTGTAAGTGCGGGATAAGCGCAAACTCTGTCGTCGTGGCCGTATGAGCCGAGGAGCCATCTATCAAGGCCTACGTCAACAGTGTTCTGAGCAGGAACGATGGAAAGCTCTGCGCTGATAAAGTCTGCTTCTGTGATGCCGTACTTTTCGTTGAGCATGATCATAATGTTCAGCTTTGCCTTTTCGTCAGCAGGAGTGATCTTGCCGTCTTCTTCAAAGTAGGGGCTTGTGCCGAGGATCACGTTGAGACCTTCGCCTGTGAACGCCTGGCCGAGAGGTTTCTGATTCTGGTCCTTTGCAAGGTGAGGAAGGAGATCAGTGATGCAGAATACGGGGTCGCCAGCTTCGTCGCCAATGCGAACTGTTACGGATTCACCGTTTGCCTTCTCAACAACACCGTGAAGTGCGAGAGGAATTGTAGCCCACTGGTACTTACGAACACCACCGTAGTAGTGTGTCTTGAAGTATGCAAATCCGTCGTTTTCGTAAAGAGGATGCTGCTTTAAGTCAAGTCTGGGGGAGTCAATGTGAGCCGCGCAAATGCGTACGCCATTCTCAATATTTTCTGTACCAACCTTGATTGCGAAAAGACCCTTGCCTCTGTTGTTGAGGTAAAGCTTGTCGCCTGCTGTAATCTTGTCACCGAGTTTATATTCCTTGTAGCCTTCCTTCTCGAGGATTGCGATAGATGCAATAACAGCTTCTCTTTCTGTCTTGGAATCATCAAGATACTTTGCGTATCCGATAGCGTAGTCCTTTGCAGCCTGAAGCTCATCCTGTGTTTTTACTTCAAATGCGCTCTTCTTCTTGTAGAAAAGCTCTTCCTTCATAATCTGACCCTTTGTCTTCTCGCTCATGGTATATATTTCCTTTCGTAAATAAAAATCTAATCGATTATCGCGCTCTCATTACTCGCCGTAATAAAGTTCGCGGTAAATTTCCATTTCTTTTTCTATTTTTGCCACATATTCCCTTGTTGAGTCATCGGGGATCTTTGTAAGATTTCCGTTTTCGTCTATGCAGTCCTCGTCCTCGAGCCACTCTGCGACAGTATCTCTGCCAGCATCGTAGACCGCAAGCACTGTCTTCCATCTGCTGTGCTGGATATAGAGCTGTGAGAGCATGTATGTTCCGTAGCGTATGTTTGTCTCGGGATCGTAAAGGATTCCGCTATCAAGGTTTTCTTTAGTTAATGAAGTAAGCCAGCGGAAGGTATCGGGATGGATCTGCATAAGTCCTATCTCACCATCATCCGACAGCTTATTGCTGACAAAGTTGCTCTCTTCAAGTATGATTGAGTACACCAGATATTCCGGCACGCCGTATTCCGAGCAGTATTTTTCAACGTATTCGGTAAACTCTCTTGGGTGCTTCTTTATGTCAACTCTGTGACCGATAATCTGGCACATGTAGCCAACAAGCAGCGAGAGCAGAATTATTGATATGATAACAACGCTTCTGTATGCCGCGTTTTTGAAATTCATATATTAACCTCACATTTGAGTGTAGTTTTCGTTATAGATCTCATAAAGCCTGTCAGCGCAGTTCTTAACACGATTCATGAGCTCGTCTTTTTCACAGTCATTTGCTATAACAAAATCTGCGCAGGATGAGAGTTCTTCTGACGAAATCTGTGTCTTAAGTCTTGCAAGAGCTGCTTCTCGCGAAATTCCGTCTCTCTGCATTATTCGGGAGATAACTGTCTCTTCCGGAGCCGTAACACATACAACAGCTTCGCACTTTTTGTCAAATCCGCTTTCGTAAAGAAGAGGCGCGTCGATAAGCACGATTTTCGCACCGTCAGCATACAGTTCGCTTGCAATTTCTTCTGTACGTGCAAGTATATGCTTGTGTGTGATACGGTTGAGGTCGGAAAGGGCTTCTTTATCCTCTCCAAATACGAGAGAGCGAAGCACTGCTCTGTTAAGAGAATTATCCTCGCAGAGAATTCCGGCACCAAAACGGCTGACAAGCTCTGTCATGCATGGGGACAACTCATCTGAAGCAGATGTCATATCTCGGTAAACGGCATCCGTATCAACAGACGGGATACCGCAAAGCTTAAACATGCGAGAAACATAACCCTTACCCGATCCGCTTCGACCGCAGAGACCTACCAGCATAGCACCTTGTTTTTCCACTGCACATCTTCCCTCATTATAATTACAATCAATATATTTTACCACAAATTAATGTATTTTTCAATACGTTTTAGGAAAAATCTGTGACACAGAAAAATCGGCACAAAAAAATCCCCTGTACCGAAGTACAAGGGATCATGCTCCATCGGAGAGTCGAACTCCGGACACCTTGATTAAAAGTCAAGTGCTCTACCTTCTGAGCTAATGGGGCATATGCAGTCATCTCGACAGCCTTTGTATTATATCACAAGAGGGATATTTTGTCAATATGTTTTCAGAGAAAATTTTATTGATTTTCTACACGTATTCTTCCCTCTCTGACGTCTGTTATGCAGGAAAAAAGAAATCCGACACCCTTTTGTTTCAAAGAATGTCGGATGTGATATTAACGATTATTCAGCCTTAAAGCTGCCTTTGAGAGACACTACTCTGTTGAATGTATTCTCCGTCTTTGTGTCCTTTGCGAAGTATCCGAGACGTACAAACTGGAATTTCTCACCGGGCTTTGCATCAGCAAGTGAGGGTTCGATCTTTGCGTTCTCGATTCTTACAGCAGATTCGGGATTGAGGAAGTCAACATATGTCTTTCCTTCGGGAAGGTCGTTCATGTTTTCCTCAGTAAACAGTCTGTCGTACATGATAACAGTTGTATCCTGTGCATATTCAGCAGACAGCCAGTGGATAGTTCCCTTTACCTTCCTGTCGGTAGGTGTGCCTGTGCCAACTTCAAGGTCTGCTGTGCAGTGGATCTCTGCAATGCTGCCGTCTTCGTTCTTTACGATCTCGCCGCACTTGATGATATAAGAGCCCATGAGTCTTACCTCACCCTCGGGCTTGAGCCTGAAGAACTTCGGCGGGGGTACTTCTGCAAAGTCATCAGAGTCGATATAAAGTACCTTTGTGAAAGGAACCTTACGTGTGCCCGCGTCGGGATCGTTCGGGTTATTGCTGACGTCGAAATACTCAACCTTGTCCTCGGGATAGTTGTCCACAACAACCTTGATAGGCTTTACAACTGCGATTCTGCGCTGTGCCTTCATGTTCAGCTCTTCTCTTACGCAATGCTCGAGAAGTCCGATATCTACCATGCTGTTTGCCTTTGAAACACCGATTCTGTTGATAAAGTCGAGGATGGAATCAGGTGTATATCCGCGACGTCTGAGACCGCAGAGAGTAGGCATACGGGGGTCATCCCAGCCGTCAACTATGCCGTTTTCAACAAGGTAACGAAGATATCTCTTTGAGAGAACTGTGTTTGTGATGTTGAGACGGGCAAACTCGATCTGACGGGGTGTTGAAGGAACGTCGCAATGCTCGATTACCCAGTTGTAGAGAGGTCTGTGATCCTCATACTCAAGGGAGCAAAGGCTATGTGTAATGCCTTCGAGTGCGTCCTGGATGGGGTGTGCGAAGTCGTACATGGGGAATACGCACCACTTTGTGCCCTGTCTATGATGCTCAATATAGCGAATACGGTAAAGCGCGGGGTCACGCATATTAAAGTTACCGGACGCAAGGTCGATCTTTGCACGGAGTGTGTACTTTCCTTCGGGGAATTCACCGTTTCTCATTCGCTCAAAGAGATCAAGGCTTTCTTCGATAGGTCTGTCTCTGTAAGGAGAGATTGCGGGATGAGTAAGGTCGCCTCTGTACTCCTTGAACTGCTCTGGTGTCAGCTCACAAACGTAAGCATCACCCTTCTTGATAAGCTCGACCGCAAGCTCGTAAGTCTTTTCAAAATAGTCGGAGCCGTAGAAGAAACGGTCGTCCCAGTCAAATCCGAGCCAATGGATATCTTCCTTGATAGCGTCAACAAATTCTGTGTCTTCTTTTGCAGGGTTTGTGTCGTCCATACGAAGGTTACAGATACCGCCATACTTCTTTGCAGTGCCAAAATCTATGCAGAGTGCCTTGCAGTGTCCAATATGCAGGTATCCGTTAGGTTCGGGAGGAAAACGGGTGTGGATCTTCTCTACTTTTCCTGCCGCCAGGTCTTCGTTTATAAATTCTTCGATAAAGTTTGAAGCTTCAATCATAACTGATACTCCTTCTGTTATATCTTTTCAGCCATTGCTGTGATTCTTGCTTTTACTCTTTCCTCACCGAGGATCTGCATTACTGCATACATATCGGGAGAGTTCATCTTACCTGTTACCGCGATACGAAGGAACATGGAAACGTCGCCCACGTTGCCCTTGAATGCCTCGGGATCTGCCTTGTACGCCTTCATGTCGGGTGTGTAACCGAGAGATTCGCCGATCTGCTGGATCTTGCCGAACCATGTGTTCATGTCGTCTGCGGGATCGAACGTCTCGATAAACTTTGAGTAAACAGTCTTAATATCGTCTCGATCGAACTTTTCGGGGATCTCGTCCTCGTTCTTAAAGAGATCATCATAGAAGAATCCGATGTAAGGCTTAACGTCAGCGAGCGTTGCGATGTCTTTTCTCGGCTTCTTTCCGCCTCTGCCGATCCCGAATATCTTTTTAGCATATTCAGGGTCAGCTGTGAGGAGCGCACCGAACTCAGGATCGAACTCATTTGCCCAGTCCGCAGTCTTGTCGTAGATTTCCTCTGCAGTCATCTTTGAGAGAACGTTCTTTGATACGTCAGTAAGCTTGTTAAAGTCAAGGAGGCATCCGGAAACGCTCATCTTCTTAATGGAGAACGGGAAATCGGTAGGCTTCTTATCGGGATTCTGTGCGTGCCATTCTTCGTAGTTGGAGTTGAGAAGAGTCATAACGTACTCGGTAACGCATGTGTCGGTGTAGCCCATCTTGCGGTAGTCCTCAACGTTCGCGCCCATGTCACGCTTGGAAAGCTTCTTCTTGTTGCCGTTTTCGTCAAGACGCATGATCTGCGCAATGTGCATGTACTTGGGAAGCTTGAAGCCGAGATAGTTAAAGAGCATTATGTGTCTCGGAAGGCTGGGGAGCCATTCTTCGCCACGCACAACGTGTGTTGTTCCCATAAGATGGTCGTCAATTGCGTGTGCGAAATGGTATGTGGGAATTCCGTCGCTCTTGAGGAGAACTTCGTCCTTATCGTTTTCGGGAAGTTCAAGGTTGCCCTTTACAAGGTCGTTAAACTTGATCTTCTTGTCGGGATCGCCGTTTGCGTACATACGGAGAACGAACTTGTCGCCCTTAGCGAGGTGTTCTTCAACCTCTTCGATTGTGAACTCACGCATCTTAAGCATTTCCGCCTTCTGTTCGGCTTCCATTTCAGCGGTCCACTCTCTGGACTTTACTTCAGCCTTCTTGTCAGTCTCCTTGAGTGCATCAAGCTCCTCTTCTGTGGTGAATACGGGGTATGCCTTACCCTCCTGCACCATCCACTTTGCGTAAACGTGGTAGATCTCCTTACGGTTGCTCTGCTTATAAGGTCCGTAGATGCCGTTGTCGATTACATTATCGTTTTCATCAAGTGCAGCACCCTCATCAAAAGTGATACCGAACTTTGCTGTGGTCTTGATCATGCCGACAGCCGCACCGTCAACCTCACGCTTGGAGTCAGTATCTTCGATTCGCAGGTAGAACACACCTCCGGACTGTCGTGCAAGTCTTTCGCAAACAGTAGCCGGGAAAAGTGTGCCGAGGTGAACAAATCCTGTAGGGCTGGGGGCGATTCTTGTTACCTTTGCGCCCTCGGGAAGCACTCTCGGAGGATATTTTGCTTCGATATCTTCCCTTGTCAAAGTAACATGGGGGAAAAGTAAGTCAGCCAAACGATTGTAGTCCATATATTTTTCTCCATTCGGTTTGAATATCATATTATTTGATTATAGTCAATATTTAAGTTATTATATCACATTTTTTGGAGTTAGTCTATATCTATATTCCATATTTTTTCATTTCGTGCATATTTTTGTTTGTAGATATTTTCGATTATGCCAAATATGCATGAAAAGTAAATAATTTTTACACTTTATTTTACAACTTGGCGCTCAGTGTTGATTTTTCTCAATAATTGTGCTAAAATTGTATTATAGAAGATAATTTATAATTTCGGAGGAAAAATAATGGCAGGCAAAAAGACAAAAATGTTCAGAACTCAGATGGGCGGCTTTCATAAAGATGACGTTAACAACTACATCAAGGAAACTGACCTGCGACACTCTGAAGAGCTCGAAAATTTGAAGATCAAGATCGGAGAGCTTAATGCAGAGATCGCCAATCTGAGTGACAAGTGCGCTGCCCTGGCGGAGGGAAATGCCCTCCTTCTTGAAGAAAAGAATAATGCTGAAATCGCTGTTCGTGACACCGAAGCAGTCATAGGCGAAAAGAATGCAGAGATCGCGGACATATCAAAGAAGCTCGATTTCTACAAGACGGAGTCTGAGGCGCAGATAAATGTGATGAACAATCTCAAGACTGAGAATAAGCGTTTGGAAGCTGAACTTGAAGATGCAAAGAGTAACGCCTCATCCGGTCTCAATGATGAAATCAGCAGACTTACCGCGCTCAACACCGAGAAGGATGCTATCATCGTAAGTCTTAATGATGAGCTTGAGAGAGTAAATGCAGAAAATATTTCTCTTAATGAAAAGGCAAAGGCTTCTGATGATTTCGGAGACGTAAACGATCACGGCAGTGATGCATACAAGCTTGAAATGTACAACAAGATCAGCTCACAGCTTGGCGACATTATCATTAACGCAAACCGAAATGCGGACGATATTGTTTCTGCGGCAAAAGCAGATGCTGACAAGATCATTGCCGATGCTCAGATCGAAGGTGAAAGAAGAATTGAGGAATCCACAGCCGAGGCGAATTATACCCGCGAGCGCATTGCACAGATCTCCTCAAGCATCCTCGCTTCCGTCAGCGGTGAGCTTCACGGAAACATTGAAAACTGCATGAAAGAGATAACAACCTGTATTGACGATATGCAGTACGAAATTAAGACTCTCATGACAAAGCTTTCCGCACGTTCAAGCGAAATGAATGACAAGGTAGCTTACTATCAGAATACTGCAACTGAAAGCGTTGACCAAAAGCTTACAAAGATGGATGAAGAATACAACGCTGTAATCGCCCACGGAGAAGCTGAAAATGTCTGAATTTGACAAAAGGCTTGGGCAGAAATTGCGTGATGTTCGCATTTCAAAAGGGATAACGCAAAGATCCCTTGCCGGCGAGAAGATCACACGTAATATGCTCAGTCTGATTGAAAACGGTAGTGCTTCTCCGTCTCTCTCGACTTTAATGTATTTGTCTGAAAAGCTTGACACCCCCGCAGGTTACTTCTTTTCTCAGTCTGCAAAAGATGAAGGAATTTATCTGAAAATGATGGTAATCGAGAAAATCAGATCCGCTTTTTCAGAAAAGAACTACTCAAAGTGCGAAGAAATTGCTCTGACTCTTCCGGAGGAAGCATTTGATGACGAGCTATCGTATATACTTGCTGTTTCATATCTGAACAAATCACTGGAAGCTGCCGCGGAGTACAATATAGTAAGTGCCGCCGAAGGACTTGCATCTGCAGAAGTTGTATCTGCCAATTCAGTCTACTGCAGTGAAAGCTTTTCCAGGGCCATTGAATATTACAGTGAACTTTTCAGAAGCCTCACAAGCGATGATATTCCCGCTTTGCTGTGTGACATTCATAATGCAAGTGAATTTGTGTCACACGACCTCATAGAGTATTTCAAAACTGTCAAGCTTCTTTCTCAAGGCGAGGATGTGCAGGCACTATTCCCGCGCGGTTCTTATTTTGACAGGCATATTACCGCCATAAATCTGCTTATGGATGACAGGTCAGCGGATGCATTAAAGAGACTTCGAGATCTTTCTGATGACCCCTCACTGCCCTATTACATGCAATACCGAGTTTTGTCTGATCTCGAAAATGCCGCTAACTTAACGGGAGACGTCAGAATCGCATATTATGCCTCTAAAAGGAAGCTTGAGCTCACTGTCAAATTCAAAGTATAGTAAAAACATAAAAGTGACTGAAGATAATATCAGTCACTTTTCTTTATTTATTTTGCATCGTACCATGTTTCGCCGATCCCAAAGTCTGCAGTAAGAGGTACTGCAACCTTAACAGCGTTTTCCATTTCACGAACAAGAATTTCTGCGGCTACGTCAGCGCAGTCTGCTTTTGCCTCGACTATCAGCTCATCATGTACCTGCATAATGAGCCGCGCGTCTATCTTTGCTTCCTTCAGCGCTCGGTTTACGTTTATCATAGCTATCTTGATAACATCAGCTGCTGTTCCCTGTATCGGGCTGTTCATTGCAACGCGCTCTCCGAATGCCTGCAGATTGCGATTCTTTGAGGAAAGCTCGGGAATGTTTCTGCGTCTGCCGAAATAAGTTGTTGTGTATCCGTCCTGCCTTGCTGATGCAATAGTGTCTTTGAGATACTTGTCAACGTCGCTGTATGTTGCGAGATAGTTCTCAATATACTCCTTTGCCATCTTTCTGGTAATGCCTAAATCTTTTGCCAGTGAGAACTCGCCAATGCCGTAGACGATACCAAAGTTTACAGCCTTTGCGCGGCGGCGCAGGTCGGGTGTAACCTCATCCTCGCTGATTCCGAACACCTGCGCCGCTACAGACGTATGGATATCCTGACCGTTAATAAACGCGCTTTGCATAGTCTCATCTCCCGACAGTGCGGAAAGAATGCGAAGCTCGATCTGTGAGTAGTCTGCGTCAATGAGAACGTAACCGTCGTCCGCTATAAAAAACTTACGCAGTTCTCTGCCAAGCTCATCGCGCACGGGAATATTCTGCAGATTAGGATCGCTTGATGCAAGTCTGCCGGTAGCTGTACCTGTCTGATTCAGCTTTGTGTGTATACGTCCGTTTTCATCGGCCTGGGCAATAAGCGGATCGCCATATGTTCCGCGAAGCTTTGTTATCTTGCGGTACATGAGGATATCCTCAATTATTGTGTGATATGGACGCAGGGATTCGAGAGTCTCGGCGTCTGTAGAGTATCCAGTTTTTGTTTTCTTGCCCGAGGGGAGTCCTATTTCGTCAAACAGTACCTCGCCAAGCTGCTTGGGAGAGTTAATGTTGAACTGACGGCCCGCCTGAAGCCATATTGCGTCCATAAGCGCGTTTTCAGTGAGCAGAAGCTCTTCGGAGTAGTGCTTGATGCCGTCAGGATCGATCTTGAAACCTATCTCCTCCATCTCTGCAAGAACTGCAGACAAAGGGATCTCAATGTCATGCATGAGTGAGAGCATTCCGTATTCGGTCAGTTGCTTCTCGGTCTCTGTCTTTATGTTGAAAATTGCAGTAACGGATTCTGCGAGAGTTGTCGGACGTATGCCAATAAATTTTTCAGCCGTATCTGCAAGGTGGTATTTTCCGTTTCCCGGGTTCAAAAGATATGCAGCCAGCATTGTGTCGTATTCGCAGTTTATACCATCACCTGTGATATGAAGAGTGCGCAGAAGTGACTTATAATCATGGCAGATAAGCTTATTTTCATGAATGAATGTGAGCACATCGTCAGCGGCTACATTTCTGCAGAGCTTAACGTTACCCTCTCCTGTATAGCAGGCAAATCCCTCTTCGCCGAGAGAAATTGCAACAGGGATGTCAAACTTGACTCCCCCAAGAGATGCTATCTCATCAGTATCAACTGCCTTTACTTCTGCAGCAGGTACTTCTGCCGGGGTAGCTGATTCAGTTACACCGAATTTACGTGCCATGCCTGAAAACTCAAGCTCATCGCAAAGTGCGGCAAATGCGGCAGAGTCGATCTCACGCTGATTGAACAGCTCGTCAGCCATACAGCAAATCGGCGCTTCGCGAAGAATGGTTGCAAGTCTGCGCGACATGAATGCGGAATCCTTGCCGTCAGTAAGCTTTGCTATAACAGACTTTGTCTGACCGAATCTTTCAACGTCGCTGTAAACGGTCTCAAGGTCAGATGCTGCCTGTATCAGCTTAAGCGCGGTTTTCTCACCAATTCCGGGCACTCCGGGAATATTGTCGGATGAGTCACCCATAAGTGCTTTTACATCGATAAACTGAGACGGCTTTATTCCGTACTCCTCAAAAAATCTTGTCGGTGTGAAATAGATATCCTCTTTGGTCTTCTCAAGCACTACGGTAGTGTGGTCCGAAACCAGCTGAAGCGAGTCACGGTCTCCTGTGAGGATGTAAGACTCTATTTCTCCCGTTTTCTCAGCCATGGTAACTGACGTGCCTATAACGTCGTCTGCCTCAAATCCGGGACACTCAATAACGAGGAAGCCAAGTGCCGCTGCGGCTCTTTTTGCATAGGGCATCTGTGCCCGAAGATCATCAGGCATGCCTTTTCTCGTGCCCTTGTATTCCGCGTATTCTTCGTGGCGGAATGTGGGGTGATGCACGTCAAAGGCACAGGCAATATAATCCGGCTTTATAGCGTCAAGATGCTTTTTTATGATATTCAGAAATCCGTATATTGCATTTGTCGGAATGCCTGATTTTGTGGAAAGCGGTCTGATTCCGTAAAACGCACGGTTAATTATGCTGTTGCCGTCAAGAATGAGAAACTTTTTCATCCGTTACCTCGCACTTGTGTAGTTATTGACAATATTATAGCACAAGTTTGGTTAAAATAAAATACCAAAATGAAAAACCGCAGAATATATCTGCGGTAAATTTCAAGCATCATGCAAGAGCGGCTCTGAGAGTGCTGAAGATCTTCTTTTCTTCTCTGGATATTTTAACCTGCGTCAGTCCGAGAGCGTCTGCCGTCTGCTGCTGTGAATATTCCTCGAAATACCGAAGCGTAATGATCTGTCTCCACAAGGGCGGCAATTTTCCTATCGTCTCCCCAAGTGCTACGCTTTCGATCATTTTACCAAGTGTATCGTCGCTTGCGGGAATTACGTCCTCAAGTGAGAAGTCGTCCTCGCCGATGACTTCGGAAAGAGATCTTACGGGAGAGGATGAGTCAAGTGCCACTGCCGCCTCCTCAACCGTTACGCCTACCTTTTCTGCGAGATATTCAAGCCTTGGCTCTACTCCGTTTTCGGACACATATCTCTCCCTCTCGTGCATTATCATTGCTCCGATTCGCTTTTGTCCGCGACTTACCTTGATAAGTCCGTCGTCTCGCAAAAATCTTCGGATCTCACCGATGATCAGCGGAACAGCATAGGTTGAAAAGGCAAAACCGCGGCTTAGATCAAAGCTTCGTATCGCTTTCAGCAACCCAATCGAACCAATTTGGACAAGATCCTCGAAATCCGTGCCACGTCCGCGGAATCTGTAGGCAAGTCCGTTTACAAGTCCGCTGTTTAGCTCCATAAGCCGAGCTTCCGCGGTGGTATCTCCTGCGGCATATGCTTTCAGAGCATCCGATATTTCAATATATGTGCTTTCACTTTGTGCCATTTTGTGTCTCCCGAAATTGATTTTAGCGGAATGACGCTATGTATTATTTTCTGAGCGGCAAAAGTGAGAGTTTCTTCGTCATTATCACGCGAGTTCCTTTTCCCTCGGTTGATGTGACCTTCAGCGAGTCCATAAAGTTTTCGATTATTGTGAATCCCATTCCGCTTCGCTCGTTTTCGGGATCTGTTGTGAATAAAGGTCTCATTGCTTCCTCGATATTCCCGATACCACAGCCTTTATCTTTAATATCCGCTCGGAACACTCTGTTCTCGTATATGCGAAGGATCATCTGAACATCCCCTATGTGTTCTCTGTAGCCGTGGACTATCGCATTTGTTACCGCCTCCGAAACGGCACATTTAATATCAGAGAGTTCATCAAACGTCGGATTCAACTGTGCGCA
This sequence comes from Oscillospiraceae bacterium, assembly GCA_015064345.1. Classification (GTDB taxonomy): domain Bacteria; phylum Bacillota; class Clostridia; order Oscillospirales; family CAG-272; genus UMGS1696. The sequence continues at coordinate 53,749 of SVSK01000005.1, forward strand.
GAAGGATGCGGCAACGGATCTTGCAAATGCTTCGTTTGCTGAATATGACGGGAAGGTAATTTTTGTTTCGTTGATTATCTGATGCTTTGCCATTTCTTTCCTCCTTAATACGCGTTTTTAACCACGTGATTGTTTTCGATCTTTATGAGCCGTTCTGTACCGGCAAGGTCAAGTATTCTCTTGATCTGTGGGGTCGGATTTGCAACCTTAAAGCTGATCCCAAGTTCAACAGCCTTTGTGTATCTGCCGAGGACCAGCCCAAGTCCCGAGCTGTCCATAAAGCTTACCCTTGATAAGTCAAGTATAAGCTCGTCCGGCCTTTGTATATACACCTTAGTGTCGATTCGGCTTCTGATCTGCCGTGCGTTGTGATGATCAATATCACCTTCCAGAAATACTGTAAGTGAATTTCCCGATGAAATACTTTTGACGCTAATTTCACATTCCGTCATTTTTGTTCTCCTTCGATGGTTTATGTATATATTATAATCGTCAGAAAATAAGAACGATGTCACAATATGGGGAGAGAAACAGATAATTTTCTGCCACAAAAGAATAAATATCCGCACAAATTTACATTACTCATTCGACTATCTTCCGTATTGACATAAACTGACAAATATGGTATCATAGATACATGAAAAAATGATATTTTAAGGATGGTATATTATCATGGCTAATATTCTTCGCGGTGCGGCTGTTGTCGGTCAGTCCGGCGGTCCTACAGCTGCTATCAATGCTACACTTTCAGGCGTTATCAAGGGATTCTTCGAGTCAAACGGTGCTGTTACCAAGCTTTACGGCATGAGAAACGGTATTGAGGGCTTCATCGGTGAGAGACTTTGCGATCTCGGTGAGATGTTCGCTGATGAAAGCGGCAAGCTCGACAACGAAAAGCTTGAGATGCTTATGTCTACTCCCGCAGCTGCTCTCGGCTCCTGCAGAAAGAAGCTTCCCAAGCCCGGTGACGATCCTGCGTTCTTCGAGAACCTTATCGCGCTCTTTAAGAAGTACGACATCCGCTACTTCTTCTACATCGGCGGTAACGACTCCATGGACACCGTTGCAAAGCTTACAGAATATCTCCGCACATCTGACTACGAAATGCGCGTTATGGGTGTTCCGAAGACAATCGACAACGACCTTGCAGGCACAGACCACACACCCGGATTCGGCTCTGCCGCAAAGTTTATTGCAACAACAATGCAGGAGATCATCCGCGACTGTGCTGTATACACCACAAAGGCTGTTACGATCGTTGAAATCATGGGACGTGACGCAGGTTGGCTTACTGCCGCTGCTGCTCTTCCCAGAGTTATCACAGGTATTGAGCCTGATTACGTTTACCTTCCCGAAGCACCTTTCTCAATGGAAGGCTTCTACAAGGATATTGAAGCTGCTTTCGAGCGTCATCCCAACATCGTTATTGCGGTTTCCGAGGGTGCAAGATTCGCGGACGGTCGCTACGTTGGTGAAGGCACACAGAGCGGCGCAACTGACGTATTCGGTCACAAATATCTTGAGGGTACAGGCAAGGCTCTTGAGAATGCTGTAAAGGAACATTTCGGTTGCAAGGTTCGCTCTATTGAACTGAATCTGCCCCAGAGATGCGCGGCTCACCTCACCTCCGCAACTGACCTTTCCGAGTCTCAGAACTGCGGTCTTACTGCTGTCAATTCCGCTGTATCAGGTGTGTCAGGCCATATGATCGCTATGGTTAGAGCTGAGGGCGACGAGTACAAGATCACATACGAGCCCAAGGACGTTACAAAGATCGCTAACGCTGTTCGTGACGTTCCCCGCGAGTTCATCAATGAAGCAGGCAACAACGTTACAGACGAATGTCTCAACTACATCAAGCCTCTTATCGAGGGTGAAACAAAGCTGTTCTTCAAGAACGGTCTGCCCGTACACTTTATCATTAAGTAATCTACAATATAACTAAACCTCCTACGAAAAATAGGAGGTTTTTGTTATTATATTGTGCCGGTTACAGTAATTACCGCTACACCGGGATCAATCACCCAGTTGCCGTCCGCATCCTGTGTGAATGTTGCGGCAGGAACTGTTATCTCGCCGAGAACTGTAGCAAACTGACCTGTTGTTTCATCATAGGTGTAATTATCCGGGGATGTCCACGCTGTGCCGTTATAAGTTACAGATAATCCTGAGAGGATCGGATCAAAGGTGTCTGTAACAACAACATTATCTGTTGCGGAAGCCGCCGTATTGCCGATGTTTTGAATAACAAAGGTGTAAGTGATCTGTCCGTTTTCTGTAACTGTGCTGGGGGACACTGATTTTGTAATCGTAAGCAGGGGTTCAGCAAGTACTGTAACAGTTTCGCTTACTGTTATTTCAGTAATACCGCCGCCACCGATTGTTGCTACGTTAATGATCTGACCACCAACCGTCGGAGGAGCAAAGTTATTCACTCTTGCGGTGTATATAACTGTTGTCACTCCGTTTGCAGGCACGTTTATTCCGCTTATCACAAGATTATCGGTTGCGGTTACGGTAGGTGTAGGCTGAAGAACACCGTTTACGAAGTAGTTTACAGAACCTCCAACGTAATTAAGAGGACGAAGTGTTGTTGTATCAAATGTGTACTCACCGAGATTATCTGTAATCGTGAGTCCGGTGTAGGCTATAGCGCCTGAGTTTACAATGTTGATAACATACGTCACGTCAGAGCCTTGTGAGTACTCATTTACAACAGCAGTTTTGCTTGCTGACAATACCTCAATTATCTCACCGGTGGTGATATTTGAATTTACAACACCGCCGCTGTATGACAATGTTGCCTGGTTAAAGAAAGTTGCCATTTATTTTCTCCTTTTTGGTTTGTACAGGATTTCTCCTGTCACGACAGTATATGCTTCGGCGGTGAAATATGCTTGTCGATTTTTGCAAAAAAGAAAAGCCGCTACATAAAGCGACTTTGTCTTATTTATTGTTTTGACTTACTTTTTCAGTTCCCTCTCCATCTTTTTGAGAGAGTCATTTTTGAGAGTTGCTCTGAGTTCTTTAGTCCAGGGAGACCACTCGCAGTTCTCTTCCCCGTATACGAGCTGTTCGGTCATCTCAAGAGGTATCCATGTTGAGATATCCGCTTCATTATGAGAAATAACAACCTCAAGATTGTCAAGTGCCTTGAAAAGCTTTGCCTCCGGTGTTTTCATTTCCTCCATTTCAGCGAAAAGCTCTGTAAGCTCCATATCAAAATGGGGCGGTAGGTTGTCGAGCAACGTCTCAACTGCGATATCTTCCTTTGCTTCGTCGGCGTCTGTCTTGTAGAATGAAGGAATATCTCCTGTTACCGCTTCACCAAAATCGTGTACGAGACACATTTTGATAACCTTTTCGATATCAAGCTCCGGATATTCATCGCGGCACAGCATTGCCATGAGTGAAAGTCTCCAACTATGCTCCGCCACGCTTTCACGTCTGCCGGTAGATGTCCATGAGTGGCGTGTATAGCATTTCAGCTTTTCAACTTTACCAAGAAAATCTATAAAATCACGTGGTTTCATTTTATCACTCCTATATTTATATAATTATAGTTCAAGTTCCATTTTGATGTGCGGTATGCCGTGGTCAAGAAATTCGCCTGAGGTCTGAACAAATCCAAGCTTGTCGTACATCTCTCTGACGTAAGTTTGCGCCTCGATTACGACACGGTCTGCGCCTAATTTTTCTCCTGCAACCTTAATGCCCTCTCGCATGAGACTTGTACCGATACCTTTACGTCTGTCAAGACACAGAACTCTACCGATTGCCACTTCATCAAATACTACACCTCGGTCGAGAACGCGAAGGTATGCAATAAGCTCTCCGTTAT
>SVSK01000069.1 GCA_015064345.1 Oscillospiraceae bacterium
GAAATATATGAGCTTTGCGAAGTCGGTGAGTAAAACTTGCCGATTTCGTTGAGCAATGGTGAAGGAGAATTACAATGACAGAGATGATGAAATCCGGCGTTTTCAAGATCGATGCTCATCCGAAATTCAGTGTTTCTGTCGATATGGCACATCTGCCCGTCGATATTCGTTCTATTTTCGATTCTCCCAAATATACTGTTTTTCCCGGTTTTTGCGATGTGCATGTGCATTTTCGTGAGCCGGGTTTTTCTTATAAAGAGCGCATATATACGGGAAGCCGCGCTGCTGCAAGAGGTGGTTATACCGCAGTCTGCACAATGCCGAATTTGAACCCCGTTCCCGACTGCCGCGAGAATCTTGATCTTCAGCTTCAGCTCATCGAGCGTGACTCTGCGATAAAGATCATTCCCTACGGCTCAATTACTGTTGGCGAAGCAGGCCACGAGCTTGCAAAAATGGAAGAGATGGCAGGCGACGTTGCGGGATTTTCCGATGACGGACGCGGAGTGCAGGATGAAGAGATGATGCGCGAGGCAATGATCCGTGCAAAAGCTCTCGGTAAAATGATCGTAGCTCACTGCGAGGACAACTCACTTCTTCGTGGGGGATATATTCACGACGGAGAATATGCAAAAGCTCACGGACACCGCGGTATCTGCAGCGAAAGCGAATGGGGACCGATAGCACGTGACCTTAAGCTTGTCGAGGAAACGGGATGTGCATACCACGTTTGCCACATCTCAACCAAGGAAAGCGTTCAGATCATCCGCGAGGCAAAAGCAAGAGGGGTTAACGTAACATGTGAGACCGCACCCCACTACCTTGTAATGGACGACAGCGACCTAATGGAAGAGGGAAGATTCAAGATGAATCCGCCGCTCAGAGGAGAAGAGGACAGACATGCACTCATCGAGGGAATAATCGACGGCACGATCGATATGATCGCTACCGACCACGCCCCTCACAGCGCTGAAGAAAAGGCAAAAGGCCTTGAAAAAAGCGCATTCGGCATCGTCGGAATCGAGACTGCGTTCCCTGTGATGTATACTAAGCTTGTAAAAACAGGCGTAATTACAATGGATCGACTCATGGAGCTGCTTGTGGTAAATCCCCGCGAGAGATTCGGCATTTCCATGACAAACGATTTTACAGTATGGGATCTTAACGAAGAATTCGCCGTTGATCCCGACGACTTCATCTCTATGGGTAAAGCTACTCCGTTCACGGGAGAAAAGCTTTACGGAAAATGCATTTTGACCGTGTGTGACGGTAAGATCGCATATAAATCAGATAAAATTTAAGTTAACATATATCGAGGAGGCTATTATGGCAAAGAGAACAGACATCAAGAAAGTGCTTATCATCGGCTCCGGTCCTATCGTAATCGGACAGGCTGCCGAGTTTGACTACGCAGGTACACAGGCATGCCTTGCACTTAAAGAAGAGGGCTACGAGGTAGTGCTCGTTAACTCTAACCCCGCAACAATTATGACAGACACCACCATTGCAGACAAGGTGTATATGGAACCCCTTACCCTCGAGTATGTAGCAAAGATACTTCGCTATGAGAGACCTGATGCTATAGTTCCCGGTATCGGCGGTCAGACAGGCCTTAATCTTGCTATGCAGCTTGAAAAGAAGGGTATTCTCAAGGAATGCGGTGTTGAGCTTCTCGGAACCAGCAGCGAAAGTATTGAGAGAGCAGAGGACAGAGAACTCTTCAAGGAACTCTGCCAGTCTATCGGCGAGCCTGTAATCCCCTCTGAGATCACATATTCCATCGAAGAGGCAAAGGAAGCTGCTGAGAGAATCGGTTATCCCGTTGTACTTCGTCCCGCATTCACCCTCGGCGGTACAGGCGGCGGCTTTGCGGCAAACGAAGAAGAGCTTTACGAGATCGGTCTCAACGCATTCAAGCTTTCTCCCGTACACCAGGTTCTTATTGAAAAGAGCGTAAAGGGTTACAAGGAAATCGAGTTTGAAGTAATGCGCGACTCCAGCGACCACGCTATCACCATCTGCGGTATGGAAAACATCGACCCCGTTGGTGTTCACACCGGTGACTCCATGGTAGTTGCGCCTATTATGACCCTCTCCAAAGAAGACGAAAAGATGCTCAACGATTCTGCTATCAAGATCATCCGCGAGCTTAAGATAGAGGGCGGCTGTAACGTACAGTTTGCGCTCAACCCCCACTCATCCGAATACTATCTCATCGAGGTTAACCCCCGCGTTTCCCGTTCCTCCGCACTTGCATCCAAGGCTTCCGGTTATCCTATCGCAAGAGTAACCGCAAAGATCGCCCTCGGCATGCTGCTTGAGGATATCAAGATCGCAAACACAACAGCAGCATTCGAGCCCAGACTTGACTACGTTATCGCAAAGCTGCCCAGATTCCCCTTTGACAAGTTCACATCTGCCATCAACAAGCTCGGCACACAGATGAAGGCTACAGGCGAGGTAATGGGCATTGGTTCCAACCTTGAAGAGGCTCTTCTCAAGGGTATCCGCTCACTCGAGATCGGTGCCAACCACGTTTACCACGCTAAGTTTGACAATATGAGTGTTGAAGAGCTGAAGGAATACATCAGAGAATTCCGCTCCGACAACCTCTTCGCAATTGCAGAGCTTATCTACCACGGCGTAAGCATCGAAGAGATCCACAAGATTACAGAGATCACACCTTTCTTCCTCGAATCCATAAAGAGAATCATTGACATGGAAGAGCTTCTCCGCGTTAAGATAGACGATGCCGAAACACTTCTTGCCGCAAAGAAGATGGGCTTCTCCGACAAGTACATCGCACGTATGTGGAAGAAGAGCGAGGCTGAGGTGTTCGAGCTTCGCAAGGCAAACAGCATCTTCCCGATCTTCAAGATGGTAGATACCTGCCACACAAACGCATACATCCCCTACTTCTACTCTTCCTACACAGGAGAAAACAAGTCTGTTCTTACTGACAGAAAGAAGATCGTGGTACTCGGTGCAGGTCCTATCAGAATCGGTCAGGGCGTTGAGTTCGACTACTCCACCGTTCACGCGGTACAGACCATCAAGAAGGCCGGATACGAGGCAATTATCATCAACAATAATCCCGAAACAGTATCAACAGACTATACAACCGCAGATAAGCTGTACTTCGAGCCTCTCACTCCCGAAGACGTAATGAACATCATCGAGTTTGAAAAGCCCGAGGGCGTTATCGCTACTCTCGGCGGTCAGACAGCAATCAATCTGGCACAGCCTCTCCACGATCGCGGAGTTAAGATCATCGGTACTGACTGCGAGGCAATCGACAGAGCTGAAGACAGAAACGCATTTGAAAACCTGCTCAACGAGCTCAACATTCCTCGTGCGAAGGGTAAGGCTGTAACAAAGCTTGAAGACGGTATTGCTGCAGCCGCAGAAATCGGCTATCCCGTGCTTGTTCGTCCCAGCTTCGTTCTTGGCGGACGTGCTATGCAGATCGTTGCAAACGAAGAGCAGCTCCGTCACTACCTCAAGACTGCCGTTGAGATCGACGAGGACAAGCCAGTTCTTGTTGACAAGTACATCCAGGGTAAGGAAGTTGAGGTTGACGCTATCTGCGACGGCAGAAATGTATTCGTTCCCGGTATCATGGAGCTTGTTGAAAGAACAGGTATCCACTCCGGTGACTCTATCAGCGTATATCCCACATTCTCTATCTCCGATAAGGTAAAGGGTATCATCCTTCAGTACGCAAAGAAACTCGGTCTCGGCATTGGTATCGTAGGCCTTTACAACATCCAGTTTATCGTTGACGAGCATGATGACGTATACATCATTGAAGTTAACCCTCGCTCCTCCAGAACCGTTCCGTTCCTTTCCAAGTCTACAGGATACAGCCTTGCAGATATTGCAACAGAGGTCATCCTCGGCAAGAGCCTCAAAGAGCAGGGCATATTCGATATCTACCCCGAAGAGAAGAACCGCTACTACGTAAAGGTCCCCGTATTCTCCTTCAACAAGATCCGCGGACTTGATGCATACCTCTCTCCCGAAATGAAGTCTACAGGTGAAGCTATCGGATACGACGACAAGCTCAACCGCGCACTCTATAAGGCACTGCAGGCAGGCGGAACACATATGCAGAACTACGGCACAGTGTTTGCTACCATCGCTGAAAAGGATAAGGAAGAAGCACTCCCGCTTATCAGACGCTTCTACAACCTTGGATTCAACATCGAAGCAACTCTCGGAACTGCAAGCTTCCTCAAGGCTCACGGTATCCGTACTCATGTGCTGCGCAAGATCAGCGACGGAAGCGAAGAGATCCTCGATTCCATCCGCCAGGGTCACATCGCATATGTGCTCAACACCAAGGATATTGGCTCTCAGGGCGACAACAGCGATGGATGGGAGATCAGACGCTGTGCAACAGAGAACAACGTAACAATTTTCACATCTCTCGATACGGTTCGCGTTGTACTTGACGTTCTCGAAGAAACAACACTGACTATCTCCACTATTGATGCTTAATCAGGGTGAACAATGAAACAAGTCATTCTTACAATTACAGAAAACATACACCTCACCGAGAACGTAATGAAAATGCGCCTCTCGGGAGATTTGGGAGAGATAAAGAACCCGGGCGAGTTTATCAATCTTAAGCTCGACGGATATTACCTCCGCAGACCTATCTCCGTTTGCGACCTCACTGATAATGAAGTGACGATCATCTATAAGGTGGTCGGACACGGCACTGAGAAAATGTCCGAGATGAAGGTCGGAGAAACACTTGATACACTCGTCGGACTCGGCAACGGATATGACACATCCCTAACAGGTGACAGGCCTCTGCTTCTCGGCGGTGGTGTTGGCGTTCCCCCCATGTTCCTTCTCGCAAAGAAGCTTATTGGTGAGGGAAAGAAGGTTTCCGTGGTCCTTGGCTTTAATACAAAGGCTGAGGTGTTCTACGAAGAAGAGTTCAAAGCAATCGGGGCAGATGTTACTGTTACCACTGCTGACGGCTCATACGGTGTAAAAGGCTTTGTTACAAACGCATTGACCGAGAATTACACACACATCTGCACATGCGGACCCGAGCCTATGCTTAAAGCGGTTTACAAGGCATGCAAAACAAGCGGTCAGTTCAGCTTTGAAGAGCGAATGGGCTGCGGTTTTGGTGCCTGCATGGGATGCTCCTGCAAGACCATCACCGGATATAAGCGCATCTGCAAGGACGGCCCCGTTATGAAGAAGGAGGAGATTTTATGGGAAGACTGAGCGTAGATCTCTGCGGAATAAAGCTTGACAATCCCGTTATCCCCGCCAGCGGAACATTCGGATACGGCTACGAGTTCGCAGAAATATTCGATATCAACATCCTCGGTACATTTTCCTTCAAGGGTACCACCAAGGATTCAAGATTTGGCAATCCTACACCGAGAATCGCAGAGTGTACAGCAGGCATGATCAACGCTGTGGGACTTCAGAATCCCGGAGTTGAAAAGGTAATCACAGAAGAACTCCCGAAGCTTAAAAAGTGCTTCAGCAAGCCTGTTATGGCTAACGTAAGCGGATTTGCTGTAGCAGATTACGCATACACCTGCGAAAAGCTCGATAAAGAAGAGCAGGTTGGCTGGCTTGAAGTAAACGTAAGCTGTCCTAACGTACACGGTGGCGGTATGAGCTTCGGCACTGACCCCGGCGCTGCTGCTGAAGTGGTCAGAGCTGTTAAGGAGGTTACGACAAAGCCTGTTATCGTAAAGCTTTCTCCTAACGTAACCGACATCGTTTCAATAGCAAAGGCTTGTGAGGATGCAGGGGCTGACGGTATCAGTCTTATCAACACAATGCTTGGTATGAGAATAGATCTCAGAACGAAGAAACCCGTCATTGCAAACAAAATGGGCGGCTTCTCCGGTCCTGCTATCTTCCCGGTTGCAGTAAGAATGGTATATCAGGTTGCAAATGCGGTAAAGATTCCTGTTGTTGGTATGGGCGGTGTATCAACTGCAGAGGACGTTGTAGAAATGATGCTCGCAGGCGCTACTGCAGTTGAAATGGGCGCGGCAAACCTTGTTGATCCTTGCGCTTGCCGTGATATTATTAACGATTTGCCGAGAGTTATGGATAAATATGGCATTAAAAACCTTTCCGATATTATCGGAGCGGCAAGAGGTTGAGTTTTATGAGATACGAAAGAATACCAATGTCTGAGACAGACAAGAATGTATTCCTTGAAGCATATATATCTGACTCCATACCTGATAAAAAACGCAAAGCAATTCTGATTTTCCCCGGCGGCGGATATGCTATGATCTGCAATGACAGGGAAGGCGAGCCCATTGCACTTGCTTTCATGCCTTACGGATTTAACGCCTTTGTGCTTCATTACTCAATAGGCGGCGAGGATAGAGTATATCCAACGCAGCTTCGTGAGGTTGCACGTGCAATTAAGCACATCAAGGACAATGCAGAGTCATACGGTATTGATCCCGAAGAGTTGTTCACAGTAGGATTTTCTGCAGGCGGACATCTTGCGGCATCCTCCGGAGTATTCTGGAAGCGTCCCGAGGTGACAAAAGGACTCGATATACCTTACGGTTACAACAAACCAAAGGGAGTTATGCCTATCTACCCGGTTATTAACCCCGAAGGACACCGTTTTTCATTCAGTATGCTTCTTGGTACACCGGATTCAACCAAAGAAGAGCTTGATTATGTCAGCGTTGATCAGCATGTGGACAGAGACAGCTCACCTGCGTTCATTATGCACACGTTCGCAGACCGAGATGTTGACGTGAGAAACACGCTCTCTCTCGCAAAAGGATATGCAGATGCAGGCGTGCCTTTTGAGATGCATATTTACCCGAACGGTCCTCACGGTGTAGCGCTTGCAAATAAAGTAACAGACATGGGAAACCCCGCATATAACGACCCGATCATCGCAGAATGGGTAAGACTTGCGGCGGCGTGGACCGACAAAATAGATAACCTCGAATATTTAGAAAGAAATTAAATTATAAGGAGATATATTATGGGAAGAGACGTTATTATCGCATGTGATTTCTCAAGCGCAGAGCAGACATTTGCTTTCCTTGATAAGTTCACAGGTAGAAAGCCTTTTGTAAAGATCGGTATGGAGCTTTTCTATGCTGAAGGTCCCTCGATCGTTCGCGAAATTAAGAAGAGAGGTCACAAGATTTTCCTTGACCTCAAACTTCACGACATCCCCAACACAGTTAAGAAGTCCATGGCAGTTCTCTCCGGACTTGATGTTGATATGACAAACCTTCACGCGGCAGGTACAAAGAGAATGATGGAAGGTGCACTCGAAGGCCTTACCAGACCCGACGGAACACGCCCCCTTCTCATCGCGGTAACACAGCTTACCTCCACAGACCAGGAAACAATGGAAAACGATCTTCTCATTAAAGAGCCTATCGACAAGGTAGTAATGCACTACGCAAAGAACGCAAAGGATGCAGGTCTTGACGGTGTTGTTTGTTCACCCCTTGAAGCGGGAAAAGTACACGAAACCTGCGGCGCGGGCTTTGTTACCGTAACTCCCGGCGTAAGATTTGCTGACGGTGACATCGGAGACCAGAAGAGAGTTATGACACCTGCTGAAGCAAAGAAGATCGGCTCGGACTATATCGTAGTAGGCAGACCCATCACAGCGGCACCCGATCCCGTAGCGGAATACGAGCGCTGTGTTGCAGAATTTGTAGACTAAGGAGAATAACAATGGAAGCATACAAGAGAGAGTTTATTGAGTTTCTTCAGAGCGCAGGTGTTCTGAAGTTTGGTGATTTCACCGCAAAGAGCGGCAGAAAGATCCCTTATTTTATCAACGCAGGCATGATCAAGACAGGCGACGACATCGCAAAACTGGGCGAGTTCTACGCGAAGGCTTATTTTGAAAAGCTTGGCGCAAAGAAGGCTGTACTTTACGGACCCGCCTATAAGGGAATCTCCCTTGCGGTTTCTGCGGCAGTTGCTCTTTCTAAGAATGACCTCAACGTACCTTTCTTCTTCAACAGAAAGGAAGTTAAGGACCACGGTGAAGGCGGTGTATTCGTTGGATACGTTCCCACAGCGGGCGAGGAAGTAGTAATCATTGAAGACGTTATCACAGCCGGCACAGCTATTCGCGAGAGCATGGAAATTCTTTCCCACCTTGAGGATGTTAAGGTTGCCGCAACATTTATTATGGTTGACCGCAAGGAAAAGGGTCAGACAGAAAAGGGCGCAATGCAGGAGATCGAGGAACAGTTTGGCTTCCCTGTGTACTCCATAGTTGACGTTTATGATATTATCGAGTACCTCGAAGAGGACAGCGCTAACGAAGAAAATGTTCAGAGAATCAAGAATTACCTTGCGGTAAACGGAGCGAAGAGATGAGAAGCCTTATAGATATCCTTGATTTTTCAGTTGAAGAACTGGACGAAATGCTGAAAACAGCATGCGATATTATTGAAAA
>SVSK01000006.1 GCA_015064345.1 Oscillospiraceae bacterium
CAGCGGTCGAGCCCATCTGTGTATATGCGAAAACGTACGGATCCACAGCCTCGAGGCGGATTTCAACCGTATACGTAGAAGACGGAGCGAAGACGTCACTGCTTGCATTCAGGTAATTGCCGCTTTTGTCCATCCACGCAACACCACTTCTGTAAGCAAAGTTGGTGAGGCTGTCTCGCTTGTACGTGGAATCTCCGCAGGTAATGTCATAATCAGGTTTGAAATCAGCCTTCGGATCATCCACGTTCGTGATGTCAACGTGCGTGATCTTTCTTGAGGCATTACACTTAAATTGCACCGACACGAAAATAACCTCGCTTCCCGGAGCTACGCTGTTGTCGGGCAGTACTGTCGCCGTTTTGCCGTTTATCGTTACAGAAACTGTCGGGAACGGGTATCCGGGGGACGCAAAGAAGTGGTTCGGGTCGGTTCTGAATTCATAACCTGCCATTGCCTTGATCGCCATATGGCAGCTATAGGTCTTGCCCTCCTCGAAGTATTCCTGATTTGTCATCTTTCTCGATCCGTCATACCAAGCAACGTCGTAGTAATATCCCCTATTGTCGGTGAGATACTGCACGTTCGACGGAAGACTTCCCACGGGATACTTTGCGCGATCCCCTGCATATGGTTCCTCAACTCCGGTGATTGAGATGCTGTTAATATAAGTCGCAGTGCTTTCCGTTGCGGGGAAGGTACATCTGACGGTGAGATACTTCTCGTTGTCCTTGCCATATACATTCAGTACCTGCGCGTCAAATTCGCCATATTCAGCGTAGTTCGGACTTATGTCAGCGACTACGGTAGTATATCCGTTTGAGTCGGTGGTGAAGATGTACGCATCCTTAGCCCAAACCTCGAACTCAACTATGTATACAGTATTTCCACGGAAGGTCTCGGTTCCCCCAACAGCGTTTGAAGCAGATACCGAGTCATGGTACCAGTTAACACTCATTATCGAGTACTGACCGGGCGAGTTTTCTTCAACGTCAAAATCCGGTTTCTGTCCTGCTTCGGGAATCGCGCAGCCACGGATTCCGATATATCCGCACGTCTTGAAATTCTCCTTTGCCGCAAATACGGACGTAGGAATAACACCTACGAACATAATTACGCACATAAGGAACGCCAGTGTGAAAGCTAAAATTCTGCTGTGTTTCATAAGTAAATCTCCTTTTTTGAAGAATTCAGTTGACCGAAATAAATAAATGTGTTATAATGGGTTTCAGAGAACTCCACATTATAATTAATATATTCTAATTATATTTTACACTCTGCACGTTTTGATGTCGCCACACCTTGAAAAAATAAAAGTGTGGGAAAACAGGTATATTTTAGGGTTTGGTGTGGGTAGGTAGTGTGGTTTTCTTATTATTTTTCATTAAGGAGGGAATGACTGTGAAAAAAATACTGCCGACGGCTGCTGTTCTTTCAGCTCTTCCTCTCCTTTTGTCCTCTTGCTCTGATATCGGAAGTAAAGATGCCAGCACTTCCCTTGTATATCTCATGGCGGCAATCTTCTCGTTGATACTGCTGGGAATGTGTCTGCTGATAAGGGACAAGGACCCGTGGCTCGTTGTGCTCTTTGCCTCGGTGCTTGTAGTAAATACAGGCTACTATATGCTATCCGTCTCATCCACTCTTCAATTCGCGCTTTGGGCTAACAGAATATCATACCTCGGTTCTGTTTTCCTCCCCATTTCGATGCTGATGATCATTTTGAAAGCGGTAGACATTAAATTCAAAAAATGGTGTCCTTATGCCCTTTGCGGAATCGGTTCCGCTGTATTTCTTATTGCGGCAAGCCCGGGTATACTTGACATTTACTATAAGGAAGTTACACTTGTTACAAAGAACGGCGTATCCATGCTTGAAAAGGTATACGGTCCTTTGCATGTAGTTAACCTTATCTATCTTCTCGGCATTTTCTCCGCCATCGTTGCATCAATTATTTTAGCTATCGCAAAAAAGAAGATCAGCTCTCCCGTCAACTCTGTGATACTCGCCTCTGCAGTATTCATCAACATCGGCGTGTGGTTTATTGAACAGATCGTTGACATTGATTTTGAGGTGCTGTCCGTTTCGTATATCGTCAGTGAGATCTTTCTTCTGGCAGTTAACGTGCTTATGGCGGAAAACGAACGTCTCAAAATCGGCTCCGAGGCAACCAATCAGAAAAAGCCTGAATCCGAGATGATAAGTGATACTGTTTTTGCCAAGGAGGATGTAGCCATCTACGTTTCGGGACAGTCAAGTCTTACTCAAACGGAACGTATGATTTTCGATCTCTACACCACGGGAAAAACCACCCGCGAGATCATGGCAGAAATGCATATTACGGAAAACACGCTAAAGTTCCACAACAAGAATATCTACAGCAAGCTGGGCGTATCGTCAAGAAAACAGCTTGTTGAAATATACAAGTACATCAGCACCGGTGAGTAAAGTCTCCGGTGTTTTTTGTGTCGAGCAGCAATTTTGCAGTCACGCTTACTTCGAATTCCCCTAAGCAACAGAGAAATTTGCCCGTTCATTTTGGCGACATGGAAACAAATTTCTGCTCAGCGATTGATTTTTTGTAGCATAGGTGATATAATTACGGCAAGAAAATATTGGCTCTTGGATCCGACAAAGGAGAGAAAATGAAAATCGATCTTCAAAAATTACTTGAAAGCTTAACTCTTGAACAGAAGCTTGCACAGCTTACACCTGCAGGACCGTACAAGGAATTTGTTGTTGATAATAAATTCAACAGCGAGCTTGCAAGAGAGGCATATCCGAACGGATTTTTCGGCATGATGGTCCCTGTGGGAATCGAGCCTGAGGTGATCGGCGAATGGGTGTGCGAGCTGTATAAATGCTCTGCTGAACTGACCCCGATCCCGCCGATGGTTATGTGCGAATCTCTCCACGGCATACTCGGCAAGGGTGCGACCATGTTCCCCCAGTCCATCGGTATGGGCGGTACGTTCGATCCCGATCTTATGCGCCGCGTAGGTGAAGCGATCGGCAAGGAAGCCCGCGCTATGGGTATCAGACTGTCCCTTGCACCTGACCTTGACCTGGGACGCGACCCTCGTTGGGGAAGAATCGAGGAAACCTACGGTGAATCCTCCTATCTCGTCAGAAAAATGGGTGAAGCATACGTAGAAGGCCTTGTAAGCGAGAACCGCGACTACGTTGCATGTGTCAAGCATTTTGCGGCTCACGGCCATCCCGTTGCGGGAATCAATCTCGCGCCTGTTACCGTAACTCCCCAGGAGCTTGAGGACAAATATCTCCCTCCCTTCAAGGCTGCGATAGATGCAGGTGCTATGTCCGTAATGCCTGCGTATTCTGCGCTCAACGGCATTCCCTGCCACGGAAACAAGTTCCTTATGGACGACATTCTCAGACAGAAATGGGGATTTGACGGCGTTGTTATAAGTGACTTCGGCGGAATCGAGATGATGAACGGCTTCCAGCGCTGTACCGAAAGTATGAAGGAATCGGGTAAGCTGGCGTTCTCCGTGGGTATTGACGTTGAGGCACCCTATCCCCGTACATACAGAGACCTGAAGGCTCTCGTAGAGGAAGGTGCAATTTCCATGGAGGCCATCGACAAGTCTGTACTTCGTATCCTGAAGCTGAAGGCGGATATCGGTCTCTTCGATATGCAGCTTCCCACCATTGACAATATCAGACGCACTGTACGCTCCGATGAGCACAAGGCACTCGCCCGTGAAGCAGCCCGCAAGTCCATGACTCTGCTTAAGAACAACGGCATGCTGCCTATTAACACCGACACCTGCAAGAAGATCGCAGTAGTCGGCCCTAACGCATACGTTGCACAGATCGGAGACTACGCTATTCCTCAGCCTGAGCTTAAGACACCGCTGACGGCAATTACGGAAAGGGCAACAAAGTCTGACGTCACAGTATTCTCTGCAAAGGGATGCAGCATTTACGGAACTGACACATCCGGCTTTGCTGAAGCTGAAGAAGCGGCAAGAGAAGCAGATGCAGTTATTTGCATCATTGGCGGACAGAGCTCCAGAGGCGCGGGTATCGGTTGGGGTACTGAGGACGAAACGATTCTGACCTGCGGTGAGGGCTGTGACGCACACGATCTCATCCCCGGCGGACCTCAGCTGGATCTTGTAAGAAAGATGATCGAAGTTGGCAAGCCTGTGGCGATTGTTATGATAGACGGACGCCCGGAAACCTTGTTCGATGCAGCGGAAAACTGCGACGCACTTGTGGCGGCATGGTATCCCGGTGAAGAGGGTTCAAATGCCCTTGCTGAGCTGTTATTCGGAGATGCAAACTTCTCAGGTAAGCTTCCCGTATCCTTCCCCCGCCATGTTGGACAGATCCCGATCTACCATGACAGAGTTCCCAGCGAATGCGGCTTCTACAAGTCTCCCGGCACACCCGAAAAACCCGGACGCGACTACGTATTCGGCCCCACCACACCTGAATTCGAATTCGGCTACGGTATCGGCTACTCTGAGATAAAATACTCCTCACTCTCCGCAGAACGCGTACAGGATGGCATAAAGGTTGCTGTTACCCTTGAAAACGCAGGCGAATACAACGCTGAAGAGTCCGTACTTGTATTCGTGCGCGACGAGGTGGCAAGTATGCCCCAGCCGATCAAAAAGCTGGTTGCATTTAAGAAAGCCAGCCTTGATCCGAGTAAAGCGGCTGAGACTGAAATACTCATCCCGAATGAGGAGCTTATGTTCACGGGTGCGGATATGGTGAAGCGTCTTGAGCCCGGCTGGTTTACCGTAATGGTAGGCGGTCTTGAGACTCGTGTTTACGCCGAATAAGTCGCGGATTTCCCGAAAATTACATAAAATCAAAAAGCCTTGCTGAGACAAATCGGCATGGCTTTTTTTGGTACTGTCACAAAAAAATCCGAACCCTTTGCTGCTTGGCATTAGGTTCGGATTATTATTTTACTTATCGATCTATTAAGTCTTAACCGATCTTGGGAAGGCTTGCTGCTGCGATGGACTGACCTACGCGGCGGCTGCTTTCGTCGGGAAGGTGAATTGTGATCTTTTCAGCGAGCTCGGGGAATTCTTCAACGAGTACCTTCTGAGCATTCTTGTAAAGGATGTTTCCGCCCTCACCGGAGGATACACGACCCATGAGAAGAACGTGCTTGATATCATAGAAGATTGCGTAGTAAGCTACAGCGTAGCCGAAATATGCACCGATTGTCTCGTAGATCTTTACAGCGCGCTCGTCGCCTTCTGCCATAAGACCCTGAACGACCTTAAGCTTTTCAGCAGGAGATGCGCTCTCGTCAAGTTCGATTCCCGCAGCGGGAGCAAGCTTGATTACGGAATCCTGAGAGAAATACTTAACGCCGCAGCCGTAGTCGCCGGACCATTCGTCAACCATTGCATCCTTGTTGTAGTCAGCGGGAACGAATGCAAGCTCGTTGAGCCAGCCTGTGATGTTACCGTTGCCGTCAACGTATCCGCCGGCTTCACTTGTACCCATAGCAACACCGAGAACGTTGGTGTCATCAAGATCCATTGCGCCTGCAAGAGCAGTAACGTCACCGTCGTTGGCAACTTCGATCGGAACGCCGCCAAGCTCCTTTGCGATGTCGGTGTAGATGCTCTTAACAACCTTTTCAAATGCTTCGGGGTTCTCGTTCTTTACCTTGAGGAAGAGGGAGGATGTCATAATGCGGTTTCCGATTACAACGCCTGCTGTAGATACGCCGATAGCGTCAACTTTGGGCATCTTGGAAGCCGCAGTCTTCATAGCTTCCATAATTCCTTCGTAGTGGTACTGAGGATCGTTCTGAAGCTTGGGGAACCAAACAACTTCTTCGGAGTAAGTAGCCTCACCGTTTACAACTGCGCTTACCTTACGGTCACTTCCGCCTGCGTCAAAGCCAATGCGGCAACCGTCAAGATGGCGGCCAACGGGGGATGCGGTCTCCTTTGATACGGGAGCTTCTTCAAAAGGAACGTGGATCACTTCAAAGGGAGCCTCGTAAACACCGGACATGAAGTCGCGGTCAAATGCGCGGATGCCGCTCTCAGAGTAATCCTCCTTAATTCTGTCAGCAATAACCTTTGAGCCTGCAATGATGATCTTATAACCGCCGCGTACCCAGAGAAGAGTCTTGATGATTCTTTCAACAAAGTCGTGGTTTTCTTCATCGTGGCCTGTGCCGTCCTTGTATACGTCAATGGTAAATACAGAGGTGAGACCGTCGTTTCTTTCAAGTCCGATAGTGAGCTTCTCACCGCCCTCAGCCTTTACTGCAGCTTCAAAATCGCGGTAAACAACCGCCATCGGCATAAAACCGGGATCGAGGGGTGCATTAACTTTAAGCTTCATAAATCGTTGTACCTTTCTTTATAGTTCTGATTATGTTGATGTTTTCGTCAGCGATAATGATATCCGCATCCTTACCCTCTTCAAGAGAGCCGATACGGTTGTCGCAACGGATCGCCTTTGCAGGGTTGAGGGATGCCATCTTGAAGACCTCGTTTACGGGGAGGTCTGTGTGATCGAGAACGTTCTTCACCGCACTGTTGAGCTTTAGAACGCTACCTGCGATAGTACCGTCAGCGAGGCGGCACTCGATTCCCTTGAGGAAGATAGGCTGTCCGCCAAGATCGTATTCACCGTCGGGCATTCCGCCTGCGCGAGTACAGTCTGTGATCAGCACCATCTTGTCTCCCTTGACCTTGGCAACGATTGAATAAAGGCCGGGATTGATGTGGAATGTATCTGCAATAACTTCAACAGAAACGTTATCGGATGCAAGAGCCGCACCAACAACACCGGGGTTTCTGTGAGCAAGGGCTGACATAGCATTGAAGAGGTGGGTAGCATGGTTTACGCCGTCCTTAGCCGCACTCATAGCTTCCTCGAACTTTGCATCTGTGTGACCCATGGAAACCAGCACGTTTGATTCCGCAGCCAGCTTCTTGATGCATGCGTGTCCCTCGTCCATTTCGGGAGCAAGTGTTACGGATGTGATGATATCCGCGTTTTCGATGATGAAGTCAGCGTCAGGCTTAAGAATGTTCTCTTCTGCCTGTGCACCCTTCTTTGAGGGATTGATAAAGGGTCCTTCAGCGTGAACACCGATGATTTCGGCACCGCCCCATGTCTTGCTTTCTTCCTTGAGAGAGCGTACTGCGTTAAGAGCAGCGATGATCTGATCCTTTGAAACCGTCATTGTGGTGGGGAGGAATGCGGTAACGCCGTTTTTGGCTACACCGTAAGCCATTTTTTTGATTCCCTCGGGTTTAGCATCGGAGGTATCCTCTCCGAGATATCCGTGGATATGAATATCAATAAGTCCGGGTGCGACGTAATTGCCGCCTGCGTCGATCACGTCAGCGCCTGCAGGAACTTCGTCCACCAGTCCGCAGATCTTTCCGCTAACGCTGTCGAAAGCGAGAGATTTGCCGCATAAAACCGAATCGGGAAGAACGATTTTACCGTTGGTTATGTATGTCAGTGCCATATTTTGTAGCTCCTTGTAAATGATTTCCTTGGGTCATAGTATAACAAAAATTAATGAATAATTTTTGAATTTTTTATGAATTTTATGTGTTGCGCCTTTATTTCGAATGATAATTATGATAATATATTGTTGAACAAAATATCAATGCCCACCGGGCGTACAGATTGGAGAAAAATAATGTATATTATTAGTGCAGTTGTTGAGAAAAATCAGTCCAAAGTTGCATTGTTCGATAAAGAATACAAGTTTTTAGCAAAGAAAGAGGGCGCTGTGGCTGACGTTGCAGGACTCTGCTCCGAGATTATCACAGAAGCGGGAATCAATGCTTCCGACGTAGCTTACGCAGGCGTTGCAGCCGATGAGATTCTCTCCGGCCTCGAAGAAAAGCTCGGTGTTCGCGTGCTCGGTACAACGCTGATTAACGCAAAGGCTCTTGGCGAGGCATATGAGCTGAACGACGCTGACACTCTTGTAATCGTAAAGATCGACGAGACAGTAGAGTGCGGTATAATCATGGACAAGAAGGCTTATACAGGCGCACACAACCAGAGCGCGAAGCTCGCTCATATGGTTATAGGCTTTGGCGGCTACGAATGCACTTGCGGCAGACGCGGTTGCTTCGAGGCTTATGCAAGCATTTCCGGTCTTAACCGCATCGCGGCTGAATCCGGTGTTGCAGGTGCAGGGGAGCTTACACACGCACAGCTTTTCGCTATGGATACTCCCGAGGCAAAGAGCGCACAGAAGCTTTACGTTGAATATCTTGCAAGCGGTATTACAAATATCGTTAACCTTTTCCAGCCCCGTCATCTCGTGCTTGATGGCGCATTCACAAAGGTTGGCGATGCGCTTATGACTCCCGTGATCGACATCATTCTCCGCGATCAGTACACACACAGCAACCCGAACAAGTGCGAGATCAGATTTGCAAACACTGAAGCGGACACAGCACTTCTCGGTGCGGCACTGCTTGGCAGATAAATCTGAACAGCGGAACAAAATAATCAAATACATAAGCACCGGTGAGTAAAGTCTCCGGTGTTTTTTGTAGGACAAACGAGTGAACAGTCCTCCACGGGGAAGCTTCGATGCAGAATCCCGACAGAGATCGCCCGGCAAAATAAGTGCGAAATTGATTCCCCTGCATTATTGACATTCCGCATTTATTGTGGTATTCTTTTAGTAAAATACAAGAAAACTCGGAGATACACTATATGTTTGACATTTTGGTTGGCACATTACTCCCCTCACACGCGGCAATACCTGTTATTAAACAGCTCAATCCCAAAGGATTTGAATGTTACGAAATCTATTTCGATGATGAAGAAAATATTGCGAACATTGCTGAATATTCAAAAGAGGTTATGGATGCAGTTGAAGGTCGCAAGATCTCTGCCATTGCAGTTTACGGCAACACAATGAACGACAAAGCCGTGTACAATAGAGTAGAAACGCTGATCAAAAACGCGCATCTCTTCGGCTGCAATACAGTATGTCTGTCCGCAGGTGCTGACCCCACAAAAAACGTTCCCGACAATATTCCGCTGTTCAAGAAGACCTTTGAACCTCTCGCAAAGCTTGCAGAAGAGCATGGAGTAAAGATCGGTTTTGAAAACTGCGGCTATGGTTGGCACGGCAACTCCGACAACATTGCCTTTTGCCCGTCCGCATGGGAGCTTATGTTTGATGCGGTTCCCAGCGATGCCCTCGGACTTGAGTGGGAACCTGCCCATCAGCTTTGTGCTCTTGTGGATCCTATCCCGCAGCTTCGCAAATGGGCGAAAAAAGTGGTGCACGTCCACGGTAAGGATGCTACCGTTGCATGGGATGTGGTTCGCGAGTACGGCACTCACGGAATCGTTCCCTATGCATGGCACAGAACACCCGGATTCGGCGACAGCAACTGGTCTGACATTTTCACGATCCTGCTTCAAGCCGGATTCAAGGGATCGGTTGACATCGAGGGTTACCACGACCCTGTACACTATGATGACATGGAGTGGACTGCACAAATCACCTCCCTCGAATATCTCAAGCGAGCTCGCGGCGGCGTAGAATTCTTTGAAGGTCCCGTAGAGTATCGCGGCTATCAGGGAAAACGGAAATAATATTCGGTAAACATAAAAAGCCCTACTGAAAAGTAAGGCTTTTTTCTTTTGTGTTCGGGGTGTACAATGTGTATTATTTTTCTTGAGCAGTACTCTCATTAAGGCGTCTCTCTTTCTCCTCTGTGTGTACCTCCCAGTGGATGATGAACGCCAGAAGCGCACGGATGATTATTACGACGCCGAGGATCGCCAGCTCTTCAAGATTGTGAATGATTACCGTCTTGATGATCTCAGCACCCATTTTGAATTCAAGTGCCAAGGACAGCGCCTTTCCCAGGTCGATCACCACATGGAAGGGCAACTTTTTTACCAGGCATTTGAAAAGGCGGATCAGCGCGCGGCACGAACCGATGATGATTATAAGAATACCGATAAGCTCAAGTGAGCTTGCCGCAATCTCTGCCAGCGCGTACAAAATATCCTTGTAGTGGACAATAATGTTTTCAAGCATAACTGTTATCCTTTATTTTTTCACGTATTCGCTCCAACCGGATGACTCTGTTTTTACGCTATCCTCAGTCATCCACATGGCCTCAATCTCGGGTATGGACTCAACGAGGGCAAGTCCGTCTTCAAGTGACATACAGAACAGCGCAGTTGATATGGCATCACCAAAGCCGGAATTCTTGCAGATCACCGACACAGACACAAATCCCTCAGCCGGCATCAGTGTTTCGGGGTGAATAATATGGTGGTACGCCTTACCGTCAACGTAGTAGTATCTTTGATATGAGCCGCTTGTCACTACCGACATATCCTTTACTTCAACCGTGGCAAGGTAGTCTTCTCCCTGAGGGTTCTCTATCCCTACCGCCCAGCTTGATCCGTCAGGCTTTGCCCCAATGGCGCGAATATTTCCGCCAACGTTCAAAACGTATCCGCTTACTCCTCGTGCCTCGAGATACTGTGCCACCATCTCCGTGGCGTACCCTTTCGCAATGGCGCCAACATCCAGCTTCATATCGGGATCTGTGAGAGTCACGGTGCAATTTTCCTCGTCAATGATCATCATTGAGATATCGGTATGCTCCGATGCTGTGATCAGCTTGTCCATGGGCGGGAGCGACGCATTCGCAGGGTTATCCATGCCAACGGAGCGGTAATCGTGCCACAGCGAAAGGACGCTTCCCATGGCGATATTGACCGTTCCGCCTGTGAGGGTGTACATCTCCTTCGCATACAGAAGCATATCGATAATGCGTCGGTCAACAGTTACCGTGTGATGCGCTCCATCAACCAATTCATTAACATTACATAGGTTTTCGATCCCGTCGAATCGGTGGTAAATGGTATATAGCTGATGGTATTCCCTCAGCTGAGACAAGATCTCGTTCGCCACCGCATCAAATTCTTCCTGAGTGTTTTCGTAACCTACAATGGTTGTCACCGTATCGAAATAATCCATGGAATAGGTGGAATATTTATTCCTCTGCTTCTGAGGTGTGCATGAGGAAAGGACAACACCAAAGAGTAGGCAGAGAACAATGGCAACGCTGTATATTTTTTGTTTCATAATCATCATTTACGCAAAAAAGGAGAACAATATCCCCTTCTCTGCTTTTATATTCGTTTTTTCTTAGTGCTTTGTAGCTGCCTTAACGAAGCCTGTTACTGTGATCGTGCAACCTGCAGCCTGGAGATCAGCGTTACCCTTGCCATCTTCCTGTGCGAGACCTGCGATCTCAGCAGTTGTCTTACCTACACATGCTGCGTCAAATGCGTCAGCCTGCTCGAACCATTCCTTTGCAGATCCGCCGTATGCAACCATACCGTAGTCCGCGCCCTGCTCTCTCTTGGAAAGAACTGCCTTTGTTGTGTCGATAGTAGCCGCACCGTTTGCGTCAAATGTGAAGCTAACCTCTACGCAGTCGCTGGATGCAGCCGCGATCTTGCCGTCCGCACCAACTGCTGCAGCAAATACGTTAACTGTAACCTTGTTTGTGCCGTCCTTGTCTTCGTTTGCATCTGTGCATGTCTGCTCTGTTGCAACGTTAACCTTGAGAGTAGCCTTTGCTTCAACTTCAACTGTAGCAGCGTTGTATGCCTTCTCGATAGCACCAACGAATTCAGCGATCATGATTGTACAGCCTGCGCTGATAACTTCATCATTTCCCTTGTCGCCTTCAGCCACGAGAGCCTTAACTTCAGCGAGAGTCTTGCCGACAACAACTGCTTCAAATGCGTCAGCCTGCTCGAACCATTCCTTTGCAGCACCGCCATATGCAACCATATTGTAGTTTGCACCGATCTCATACTTGGTCTGGAATTCGCCGGCAGCAACAGCCTTACCGTCAGCAGTGTAGCTTACGGAGTTGCTTGCTGTGTCAAGAGCACATGCGACGATCTTGCCGTCCTGGTCAACAGTAACAGCCGCAACGGTAACGTCAACCTTACCTGTGCCGTCCTTGTCTTCTGTAGCGTCTGTAGCGGAAGGTGCGCTTACATACACACCTGCGCCGAACTTTACCTTTGCGTCGTCAGCCTTAGCGCATCCTACAAATACTGCGGGAATCACCATAAGCAGACAAAGAGCAATAGCTAAAAACTTTCTCATGAAAAGTCTCCTTAAAATATAATAAATAATATATTGTTTTGTTTTTGCTGGAAATATTCTATCATAATAACGCTGACTTGTCAACAACTCAACCTATAAAAACAGTAGGATTTTTTCAGGAAATTAGTTTATTCGGTAAATTATTTATAAGTATCGCGCCGCAAAGCCCAACAAGTATGCCTGCGACAGTTCCCGTTACCGTAAGGACAACCAGATAATATCCCAACTCCACCGTATCAAGCAGCAGCATTGCCATAAGAATCTGACCGACGTTGTGTGTGACTCCGCCTGCCACGCTGACTCCCACAGGAGACAAAAACCGCAGCTTTTTCAGAATTATCATCACTGCAATACTGAGTGCTCCGCCTGCCAGGCTGTAGAAAAGCGCCATCACGTTGCCGAAGAGCAAGCTTACGAGGAGAATACGGATAAGCGAAACTCCTATGGCGGAAGCGGCTCCCCGTCGGTACAAGAGGAACACAATGATGATGTTGGGAAGCCCCATTTTAATGCCGGGGAGGGTGGGAAAGAGGGGCTGGATCAGTATCTCCACATAAGCCAGAATCAACGCCAGCGCTGTGCACAAACCGATGAAAGCCACTGTCTTGGATCTGTTCTTCATCGCACGCCTCCTATGCCACAATATCGGGAGAGTCTGTATCACCATCGATGATAACGGTAGCCACTACCTTGTTCGGCAGGCATACAATGCTCTCTCCGTCGCGAAAGATGGGGTGATGTGCCACACAGATCCCGTCGGAGCAGGATGCGCTTTCCATGTACGCCCTGCCGTCCTTAATGATAAGTCTGTTGTGACCGTCCTCACCGCTGTGGATATCCTCTACCCTGTCCTCTGACAGTGAATAGGTGCCGTAAAGCTTTCCGTCAACAGTAACCTTTACAACGTTTCCGCTGTCACGAAATACAAATAAGTATAGTATTCCTGCCCCTGCCACGAGTAATAGCAGTACAATCAGCAGTATGTCATTGCGTCGATGAGCTCGGGCGGTGTTTTTCTGTTCTGTCATAGTTAATCAATAAGCGACTGAACATCGCATCCCTCGGGAATATCGGGAAAAAATACCTTTCTGAGACAGCCTGTGGGGCAGACGTCTACACAATTTCCGCAGTGCGTACACTTAGTATAGTCAATTACAGCCAAATTATCCACAACGGTAATAGCACCGGCGGGACAGGCTTTTTCGCACTTTTTGCAGCCGATACAAGCATTTTTACAAGCTTTACGGGCGTCAGCACCTTTCTGCTTGTTGCCGCACATAACCGCAACCGCTGATTCCTGAGGCACCATAACGATAACCTTCTTCGGGCAAGTCTGTTTACATAATCCACAGCCTATACAGCGGGATGTGTCTACGTGCGCAATACCGTCTGCCAGACAAATGGCATTTGAAGGGCACGCCATAGCGCAGTCTCCCAGTCCCAGACAGCCGAATCGGCATGAGCCCGGTCCGCCGTACAGCATTGAAGCCGCTTTACAGGTGGAAACGCCGTCGTATCTTGCCGCAGGTGACGTTGCCTCACAGTTTCCGTTGCAAGCCACAAACGCAACCACGTCCTCGACAATAACCTTTTCAATGCCGAGAATTCCGCTGATCGCATCTGCAGCAGTTTGTGCGCCGGGAATGCACAAATTGGGCTTAGCCGTGCCATCAACCAACGCAGTGGCGTAGTCGTCGCAGCCTTTGTATCCGCACGCCCCGCAATTAATACCGGGTAAGCATTCTCTTACCGATATCTCAAGCGGATTCTTCTCCACCGCAAAAAGCTTGGAGAATACAAGCAACAAAAGCCCGGCGGCAAGTGCAATTCCAAGCATCACCAGAAATGCTATTAATATTTCCATAACATGGACCTCGAATCAACCAAAAATATTTTCTACAATACCGCTAAATCCCATGAACACCAGGGAGATAAAAGAAGCGGCGATAAGTGTAACTGCCAGTCCTCTGAAGGGCGTGGGAATGTTGCTCTCGTTGATGCGTGAACGCAGACCGGAGAACAGTACCATGGCAAGAAGGAATCCCAGACCGCATCCGAGAGAGCTTACCATAGACTCTGCAAATGAATATCCGTCAATGATATTGTTGATGGTAACGCCAAGCACCGCACAGTTTGTTGTGATGAGAGGCAGATACACACCAAGACCCTTGTACAGAGCGGGAGAAAGCTTTCTCAGCAGCATTTCAAGGATCTGCACCAGAGTTGCGATAACAAGGATGAATACTATGTTCTGCAGGTATCCCATGTTCAGTGCGTTAAGCACAAAGTACTGAATGGGCCATGTCACTGCTGTGGCAATAAGCATAACTACCGTTACAGCAATACCCATGCCGGATGCCTGATCGAACTTTTTGGATACGCCGAGAAACGGGCATATACCAAGGAAGCGCGAAAGCACGTAGTTATCCACAAAAACTGCGGAGAAAAGGATTATAAGAAGGATCTTCATCTGTTCCATTATGCCTGTGCCTCCTTCTTTGAGCAAGTTTCAATTTTGCATGTATCTCTGTGGTCACATCCTGCACATGAGAAGGACACTTTGTGAGGAGCCTTTCCCTTTGTGACAGCATATACCAGCGCGATGAGCAAGCCGTAAACAAGGAGACCGCCCGGTGCTTTTGACAAGAACTCGATCTTGTATGCTTCCATAAAGGGGATGGAAATACCCGCAAAGGATGCAGCACCGAACACTTCACGAACCGTAGCCATGGCAAAAAGCGCCAAGGTAAATCCGGTACCCATGCCGATTCCGTCAAGAGCGGATGCTGCCACGGAATTTTTACCCGCGAACATTTCAGCACGGCCGAGAATGATGCAGTTTACGGTTATCAGATCCAGATACACGCCAAGCGAGGAATAAAGATCCGGGAGGAATGCCTGAATCAGCATCTTTACGATGGTAACGAATCCTGCAATAATTACGATGTAGCAGGGGATGCGCATTGTTTCGGGGATTATCTTACGAAGAAGCGAGATGAAAACGTTGGAGCAAAGGAGAACCACCAGTGCCGCAAGACCCATACCGAGAGCATCGGTTACTTTGGTTGTGGTTGCAAGTGTGGGACAGGTGCCGAGAATGAGTACCAGAACAGGATTTTCTTTAAGAATTCCGTTTGTGAGCACGGATAGAGATTTGTTTTTGCTCATTACTGTTCACCTCCGTTCAAAATATTGAAAGCCGCAAATGCACGCTCGATTGCCTGAATATATCCCTTGGTAGTCATGGTAGCTTTGCTGATCGCGTCGATTTCGGTATAGTTTTCTTCAGTCTTGCCGTCGAACTGACCGTAGAAGCTTTCGCTTGCACAAGCGTCACCAAGTCCGTCTGTTTCCGCCTCATAAACCGT
Organism: Oscillospiraceae bacterium; assembly: GCA_015064345.1. GTDB lineage: Bacteria > Bacillota > Clostridia > Oscillospirales > CAG-272 > UMGS1696. The sequence goes on from SVSK01000006.1 coordinate 15,523, forward strand.
GAGACAGTCGATGATCTTGCCGTCTGGATTAATGGAAACTCGAACGATGATATATTCGCCTGATGCAGGGTGATATTCATCTCCGCCCTTGATTCCGTAGCCTGCGCCCTTTGTCTCGATTACAAAGTTGCCTGTAGAGGTCTTCTTTGCGGAGACTACCGTCTTCTGCAGATCGGGGTAAGCGGAAAGGTCGATCTCTTCGAGTGTAGTGGACTGAATAAGCGCCACAGCTGCTGTAATAGCTTCTGCATTTTCCACGCCATCAGCAAGAATTGTGCCGTCAGCGTCCACGCCGATAAATGTGTCACCTATAACGAATACGTAGCCCGCGCCGTTTGTTGCAACGTAGATAGAATCTGAAACGTCAATATCTTCAACGAGGAACAGCTTCTCGAACGTTCCCTCGCCTGTGGGAAGAGCCGCTGTAAGGTTGTCCTGAAGTATCTGTTCTTCGGTACGAATGTCAACGTCTCCACCGCCGAGGATGATTGCAGTATTAAGAGCATCTTTTACTGCATTTTTGTAAGCTTCAGTGGTCTTTGTTGCGCCGGAGATAATGTCAGTAGCATCAACTGCAGCCGAATCCTTGCCGGCAAAGCTTTCACCGTACGTCTTTTCTTTGCCGAGCGTTTCATTTGAGGAAATGCACTTTGCGCCTGTTACAACGCCATCCGCGCCGACTCCGCACATGATTACCATATCGGAGCCGTAGCCTGATGTTACAAGCTTAACAACGTATCCGCCGCCGGAGGTTTCTTTCCAGACCTCGGTAACCGTAGCGGGCAACGTATATGAGCTCTTGTCAACTGTTTCAAATCCGCTTCCGTTTGGCATCACCTCAAGGAGAGCCGCGTTAGCTGATGCATTCTGATTTTTCTCGATAATAGGAGCTGTAATTGAATTTGTTACCGCGAGAAGCAAAGTGATCACTGTGCAGATACAAACGAATACCGAAAGATTCTTTATGTTCTTTTTCATTTTTCCGCTCCTCCTTCACCGAACACTTTACGTCTTGTTAAGCGGTCAATATAAGGTGTGAGTATGTTCATAAACAGGATCGCAAAGGATACGCCTTCCGAATATGTACCGTAGGTTCTGATAAGCCATGTAAGGAGACCTGCACCTACAGCAAAGATCACTTTACCCCACGGAGTGGACGGAGATGTTACGTAATCGGTAGCCATGAAGATCGCGCCGATGAACAGTCCGCCTGCCATAATGAGAGCGAGAGAAGCGGATGCGTCGAATCCTGTTGTAAGCAGGGAGAGCACAAACACTGTTCCGATAAGCAGGACGGGAATATGCCATGTGATCACTCGGCGAGCAAGCAGGTAAACACCACCTATAATAAGAGCGAGAGTACAAGTCTCACCGATACATCCGCTGTGAGTTCCGAGGAACATATCCATGAGAGAGGGCATCTCGTGTGTTGCAAGAGGAGTTGCAGATGCCTCAACGTCAACAGGATGTACAGCAGTTGCCATGGAAGTGAAGGCCACAAGCATGAACACGCGAGCTGTGATAGCAGGGTTGACCACGTTGTTACCAAGACCGCCAAAGAGGCATTTCACAATAATGATAGCAAAAAGCGAGCCTACAGCGCACTGCCATAGGGGAATGTTTGCGGGAAGATTAAGCGCCAGAAGCAGACCGGTTACAGCAGCGGAAAGATCTCCTATAGTCTGCTCTCTTTTTACGATAACATTGAAGAGCGCTTCAAAACCTACACAGCAAACCACGCACATTACGATCGGAAGTAATGCCTGAAGTCCGAAAATGACAATGCCCGCAACAGTTACGGGAAGCAGAGCAATGAGCACATCCCGCATGATTCCCGCTGTAGATCTGCCGCTGTGAATATGAGGAGAAACCGTTACTTTAGTTAAAGAACTCATTATTTATTTTCCTCCTTCTGCTGTTCTTCTTTCAATAGTTGCTTGGATAGTTTATTGATCTGTACAAGAGGACGGTTCGCAGGGCAAACAAAGCTGCAGCAGCCGCATTCCATGCAGGTTACAACCGAGAGAGCCTTTAATTCTTCAGCGTCCTTCTTTTCATATGCCGTAGCAATATCTACGGGAGCCAAACTGAACGGGCAGGTGTTGACGCAAGAGCCGCATCTGATACAGGCGGTAGTTTTGGGCAGCTTTGCTTCTTTCTTTGTAAGAGCGAGAACCGCATTGGTGTTTTTCAGTACAGAGCAGTCGGTATTCACAACCGTCACACCCATTATGGGGCCGCCGTATATGATCTTTTCGGGATCTTCTGTAAGTCCGCCGCAGAAGTCAAGCAGATCCTTCAGGGACGTTCCCACGGGGACCATAACATTTTGTGCTTTCTTTACCGTACCGCCGTCAACTGTCACGCACTTTTCAGTGAGAGGCATACCTGTTCTGAGATATGCTCCGATAGTTGCCAGAGTTGTGCAATTAAGTACAATGCAGCCAACGTCAATGGGAAGCTTACCTGCGCTGATCTTGCGACCGGTGGTGTGGTATACAAGCACCTTTTCGCCTCCCTGGGGATATACGGTAGGGAGAGATTTCACCGTTACAGAGCATTCAGTAACAGACTTTGCCATTTCCGTCATATTAGCGATAGCTTCTTTTTTGTTGTTTTCAATGCCGATAATTACATTGGCAATACCCATAACGCGGTTAAGCTCGCGGATCGCATAAGCCATATCATCACCGCGAGTCAGCATAGTCACAGTGTCGCTTGTGATGTAGGGCTCACATTCAGCACCGTTTATTATGAGATATTCAATCTTTTCAGGTTCTACGTCAAGCTTAACGTGAGTGGGGAATCCCGCGCCGCCAAGTCCCACAATACCGCTTTCCCTGATCGCCCGGATAAGCTCATCCTTGCTGTTAACAACAGGAGCGCATACGTCTTCGCTCACCGCCATCTCTCCGTCGGATTCGATAACCACTGCTGTGGTAACAGAGCCGCTTGCGAGGAGATAGTCGACCAGCTTTGTCACTTTGCCCGATACGCTTGCATGGATATTGGCTGATATTCCGCCGTCCGCTTCACCTATCTTCGTGCCCACCTTAACAAGGTCTCCAACCTTAACGGTAGGGATAGCCGGCTTACCGATGTGCATAGCCATGGGGATGGTTACTGTCGCAGGAGCTGACATACGAGCCACAGGTTTTTTCGCTGTGTTTTTTCTGTGCGGGGGATGAATTCCGTGAAGATATAACGCCATATTCTCTATACCTTTCGTAGATTGTTGTTTTGTCAATAATTCTACAATAATTATAACTGACCCAATTATTGTTGTCAAGCATCAATAGTTTGAATTGCAGGTAATCGCTGTGCATATGCGAGAAATCAGTCTCTCTTTTGCCCGCGGAATATTATGGCATTTTTTGCTTTTTCGCTATTGATTTAACTTGCCGCGCGATATATAATGTAGATAGTAAAATCACTCTGCCGAAACAGCTCTGTCAAGCGCGGCATGTGGCGGTAAAATAATGGAATTATGAGGTAAAAAACAATGATGAACAACAAAATAGGCGTTCAGGTAAACTTCAGCAAGGGTGTTAACCTTACCGCATCCTTCAAGAATGTTATAGAAATGGATATCACATCCTGCCAGCTTTGTATCTGGGATGAATCTATGCTCACAAAGGAATATGCGGACCAGGTAAACGAAGCTGTTGCGGCAACAGGTATTGAGATCACAACGGTTTGGGCAGGCTGGGACGGTCCCTGCGAATGGAACTTCACCGACGGTCCCGCAACGATCGGACTTGTTCCTCCCGCATACAGATATTCCCGTCTCTGTGCGCTGAAGAAGGCGTCAGAATTTGCGAGAATGATCGGAGTAAAGAAGGTGGTAACTCACGTTGGCTTCATTCCCGAAAATCCCGATGATCCCAACTTCACAGGCACAGTTGCCGCTCTCCGCGATCTTTGCAGATTCATGAGCGAACGCGAGCAGTATTTCCTCTTTGAAACAGGTCAGGAAACTCCCGTTACCATGCTCCGCACCATTCAGGCCATCGGCATGGACAACGTAGGCATCAACTTTGATACCGCCAACCTCATCCTCTACGGAAAGGCAAACACCCTCGACGCACTGGACGTTTTCGGTCAGTACGTTATGGAAACACACATCAAGGACGGTCTTTACCCCACAGACGGCATGCAGCTTGGAGCTGAAACTCCCGCAGGTCAGGGCAAGGCAAATCTCCCTGCCGTTATCAAAAAACTTGGCGAGCTGGGCTACACAGGCACACTCACCATCGAGCGCGAGATCACAGGCGACCAGCAGAAGAAGGACATTGCCATGGCAAGAGACCTCCTCAAGCAGTGGATGGCAGAAGCGTAAAAGAAGAAATAACAAAAGCCTTACTTCATCGGTAGGGCTTTGTTTGAAAAAATCTGATTTTTCACATATTTTTCTCTTTTTTTGCGGAACAAATCCGATAGTTCATTCGTCTAATAGTATGTATATAAGCAGTCAACCATCAAAGAATTGGAAAGGAGCCGTTATGCGCAGATCAGTTTTATGTTTGTTCGTTTTAGTCACAGTACTATTCACACTTGCAGGCTGCAATAAAGGGCCCTCCCCACAAGGCTCACCTGATGCAACAGAAGAGAGTGTAGACACTATACTCCCGTCCCCTCCGCCCGAAACGGATGATACACCCGACGCACGACCCGAAACGGAAGATGTTCCAAATACGCCACCCGAACCGAGTCTGCCACTCATACACGAGGCTAAAGTGTCGGTCCTTCCCCATGGAACAGAAGCAGCACAGATGCACGCTTGGTTCTCAGGCGCTGAAGCTAATTATTTCTTCTATGAGTCCGGCAAGGAAAATATGGAATTCTACCGTGTCCAAAATTTATACTCCAGAGATGAGTATATTGAAAAGCTCACTCTTACCCTACCCAACGGCTACTATGGCGGCAGTATCGTCAGAGCAGATACCACAAGCGGTGGGTACGAGAGTGACGGGATCAGATTTATCGTAAGTGCTACGCATAACGGAGGGCAGGTATATCTCAATTACACTCTTTCTGCAGACAAGGCATCGGGATATTACGTTCTCACCTCCGTGAGCGAGACTACTGAAGAAGAATTCACACCTACTCTTGGAGACCGTACGCTAGAATTTGTAGCACACAGCCTGTACACGCAAGTAGGAGCAACTGTGTCACTATCTGTTCCCGCGTATTGGGAGATAGGTTATTATGGAAGCGGCAATGGCTATATCCAGGAGGAAGATGTTCTGAACATTCTGCCATATGACACCACAATAAAGCGTTCTCTCTTTAATACCGTAGATACAGATTTTGACGCAATGTTGGCAGAACTGAGCAACGATACCTATTCTATCGGCGATACAGTCATTTCGGGCACTACCGTATCGGGATACGAATACAAGGGCGTCTCTGTTGATATGCACAAGGCGTACAGGCACATCTTCCGCATTACCACAGAACGGGAGATATACAATTTTGAGGTATGGGAGTGGCCCGCATACGATGAGGGAATAGACTTCCTCACCGACGTTGTTATTCCCGTAGTTGAGTCGTTCTCTGTGGAATACCACGAGGAAGAAGCAATTACCGATATTGCCGACTGGGACAGTCTCCCTTGGGTGGAAGAGCCCCGCGCTGATGGAAAACGCGCTCAGAATATATACAATTTTATTTACGATATGGTAAGCGGCGAGTCAAAGTATCCCGAAATTAACGGTCTCGGAATAAGAAACTATTCAATCACTCTCCTTGAGAATGCCTCTCACGAATCTACCGTCCGTTTCACATTCACCGTAACAGGCAACTCTCTTCCACAAACTCTACCGCCCGGAACGCACACGAAAATCATTTCCGTCGTAATGTACATGAATCTGTACGATAATAAAAAGCCTGAGACACAGGAAGAATATACTGCAGCCGACAATATACAGCGCGGGCTTGACAAATACGGAGACATTCCTGCTGTTTTGGCTCTGCACAAATATCTCTGTTTCCCAAACATGGATGAGATCCCCGACCACGGAGATTGGCCTTCAGACACTTACAGCATCCCATACCCTTATATTTGCGCGTACTACGGAAACAAAAACCTTGAAATAAGCTTCGATCTGCTACAGCAGCTTTTACTTGAAAAATTCGGTATTTCCGTTGAAAGACCCGATGACGGCGCCCACTTATACAGCTGCGAATACAATAAAGAGACTGATACTGTCAGATACTCCGACACTCGCGGATATAATTCAACCCACCGTTTTGTGGATGTAACAGAATCCGACGGCATTACCTACGTTACCGTTCAGTTCTACGCAGATGACTTTTATCTCATCCCGTCTTATAAGATAGTTTACAAAATAGGCGAGGGAGACATATTCCTCGGATGTGAGGTGCTCGAAACGGGAAACTACAAACCGCACTCAATCGGCTGGTAAACGAATGTATAACAAAAGCCCTACCGTAAGGTAAGGCTTTTTTCTTTATTATTCTTCTCTGATGTGGTAATACATGGACGGGTACGCCTGACCAACGGTGAAGCGGAGGATTCCGTCCTCGTAGGTAGTGGGAAGCGCGCCTATGTAGAAGCCCTCTGCACTTACCGCCCATACTCTCATGGTGGGGCAGGATGTGCGGATCTCGATATCAGCCTCGATAACCTCAACGGTAATGGGAGCATTTCCGTATTCCAGCATCAGGTCTCCGTCAAACTTTGCGTCCGTGTTCTTTGCTCTGCCTACGGTTGTGAGAAGCATGTTGTCGCACTTGTCTATGGGCTCGTCGGACAGGGATGAGAGCGCAACTACCGCAAAGTCAGTCTTGCCCTCTACAGAAAGGCCGTCGATCTCGATCTTGCCGTTCTTCTCAAGGAAGCCGTAGATGCACTTTGACTTGGGTGTGTCGATAGTGCCGTAGTTCTTGTCCCAGTTGCGGTACATCTCGCCTGTGTCGGAGCGAACCTCCTTCTTTGAGAGATCCACGAGAGCGGTCTTCTCGTCGATCACGCGGTCTGCGGTACTTTCACCCTCGTCATATTCCATGCCGATCTTCGTGTACTCGGACACAGCGGAAAGTTCATCAAAGGGGCAGGTGTTCATGGTCAGCGCCTTCATTGCTGTGGTGTTTGGAGATTCCTTTACGTCTCCGCGGCGGGTCATAAGTGCGGCATGATAGAAGAGACCGAACTTTGCGGGGTCGTTCCATGTGGAGAAGATACCCTCTCTGTAACCGGTGCCGCCGATTGATTCCGCGCTGATCTCCTTGCCGAGCATCTTCATGTTCTCAAGATGTGAGGAGTAGGCGTATGTGTGAATTGCAAATCCCGACCAGCCCTGAAGCAGTCCCGCCGCCGCAAAAAGAACGGGAGACTCCGCTCTGTATTCGTTGGGCCAGGGCATATCCCACTCGGAGCAGAACATGGGTCTGCCGAAGGATCTTGCCGCCGCCATGTGATGGAGGAATCCGTCGGGTGCCTGTGTGAGTGCGGTGTTGAGGAATCGCTGGTCCCCCGGATTCCAACGCCAATCGTAGAAGTAGAAGTGGCTGTCGTTGAAGTCGCACACGTTGTTGGGCTTTCTCTGCTCATTTGTAACTGCCCAGTTTGTGCCGCAGATGGGAATTTTCACCCCGATCTCACGGAGGCAGTTGATCATATCAAGGTAATGATCCTCTTGCAGCTTCACGCGGAAAGCGGACTGGATGGGATCGTTAAAATCGTTGATATCACAGGTTGCGGCGTCAATGTCAGCACCTGTTTCCTTTGCCCACTCTGCTAAAAGTCCGCGGTAGATGGTAACGTAAGGCTCGATGTCGATCTTGTAAATGGAGAAGTCGCTCTCATTTACGATCTCCGCCATAACGATTGCAGGCTCGTCCTTGTACGCCACGCCTGTGAACTCGTTAACGTGATTCCACAAGTCTCTTGCAAGCTCCTTTTGAAGTTCAACGATGCGAGGGGCGAAGTAGTTGTAAGGCTTGCTGCCGTCCTTCAGAAGAAAAGCATTCTCAACCTCATCCCCTGTCTTGAACTTGCGGTAGGTGTACATATCCATGTAGGTATAGATACCCTCTTCCTTGAGGCAGTAGATGAGATAGTCAAGCCGTCTCATGCTCTCGGGGTCAAAGGTCTGTGTGTTCTTATGGTGAGGTCCTTTAGTGAACTGGAAAATGTTCGGGGTCGCCCACTCTGCGTCAAGCTGATGAAGTCTTACAATGTTGCAGCCGATCTTTGCAAGTCGCTTGGCGAATTTTTCCGCGTAATCGTAGTCAGGGAAGTTGTGGCCGCTGTTTACGTTAGTACCCCAGAAGCGGGCAACGGTGCCATCCTCGAACACGAATCTGTCACCGTCCGCTTTAAGAAAACCGTGCTTGCCCGCAGGCTTTTCGTCTTCAAAAATAAAGCTTATGTCAAAAGGTGCGTCGTATGGATCAGCGGGAAAAGGTATGTATCTTGACATTGTTCTGCTCCTATATATTATTTCTTGATTATTTCACGTACTGCGGCAATACTTTCTCGAACCAGTACCTCACCTGCGTCAGCTCCGCTCTGACACGCGAAAATCACTGCGCTGTAGCCGCCTCGCTTCATGGCATCAGGGGTCGGGAGGTAGTTGAGGTCGTCGTCCGTCATCTGCACGTCCAGCACATGAGCTTCGGGGCACGCGGCCTTGATTCTGTCGGCATACTCAACAAACAGCTCATAGGGATTGGAAATGAGCACAGTCTTACCCATTCTGAGAAGATGCACCGCACCGTCAACGATCTTGCGTCCGCGTCTCTGTCTGCCGATTATGGTGTCAGCACTGCACAGCTCAAACACATCCGTACCGTCGGTTTCCTCGAAGATGATAAGCTCGCCTTCGCTCTTGCCGTACTTTTTCTCCAGTGCCGCCATGTCAAGGGTAGCTTTCTCGTATTCTTCATCGGTGGGATTCCAGATAGGCAGATCCACGTGCTTAACAAAGTGATAAGCCTCGCCCTCGTTTCGGTATAGAGGCGCATCCTTTAAGGCGACGATCTCTCGGCCTATCTTCTCGCCCAGATCGCGGCAGCCCTCTTCTTCCCACATGCTGACTTCCCCCGGTATCGTGGAGAGAAGATCGCGTGGAGAAAGGTCGCCAGCCGAGCCGGAAAGCGAAACAAGCGGGATGTTCCCGATGTGCTTTTCCATGTAGTCACGGGTATATCCCCAGAAGTCGGAGGAGATCACGCACTGATTCTCAATAACCTGCGCGGGACAGGGTACGTTTGCCACGATGCCTTTGAGCTCACCGTCAGTCGCCCGTTTTGCGTAGATAATGCTCATTGGACCGCCGTCATGGTTTTCCATTTTGAGAAAGTTTGCCTCATGAGTCGAGCCGTACATCACAGCGTAGCCTTCCTTGTACACTGTGCGGCGGGAGTAAGAGGTCATGATTCTCGATACAGCCACCTCGGTATAGCACTCCTCCATCGATTCGGTCGCCTGCTTTACCGCATCCGCGATACTGTCTGCAACGAAAAGCGCGTATTCCTCAGGGGTGGTCAAGTCATCGTACAGCTTTTCCTCCGCCTTGAAGGAGCAAAGCATGCACTCCTGCTCACGTCCTACGTAAGGTGCTGTGTGAGTGTGAGTAGCGGAGATTGCGATATCGTCATGGGTGAATCCGGGCACAAAAGCCGCAATCCTTTCCGCAGCCATCTGTGGCACGGGAGGCATAATGTGAAGCAGGTCCACCGACGCCCAGACAGTTATCCTGCCCTCCGTCTCTATTGCCATGGCTGTGGTATATATTCTCGAATGTATTTTTTCGGCTATTCTGACGTTGAACTGTCCCTGCAGCGCTACCTTGCCCGCGGGAGTAATGTCCGCCTTTCCGAATCCTATCTTCATAGTGACCTCCGCATCAAAATTTACCACTTAAACTATACAACAACACACCGCGTTAAGTCAAGTATTTTGCGAAAAAATGCACGTTGTATCTTCTCTCAAACACCTTGACATCAATGTTCTGTTTTAGTAAAATAGAGTCAACCACTTACTCATCCGGAGGTAAAACTATGACAGATATCATCTTCACCTTTGATACAGAAGACTATGTCAACGAAAAAGGTGCCGACGGAATAATCAGAGCATCAAAAATGATACGAGAAGCGGGATTCACGCCGTGTCACAATATTGTTGGTTGGCTTGCAGAGGCTCTTGTGAAGTGGGGCAGACAGGACTGCATCGACGAGCTTAAGCAGTGCGAGATACATACCCACTCTCTGAAGCACTCATACCACCCCACAATTAACGAATATACGGATATCGAGGACTTTGACAAGGCAATGAAACACTTCCGCCGCGAAGAGGACGAGTGTTTTGACATAATCCGTCGAATACTCGGTGAGCATCGTATATCAGCCGCATCCCCGCCCGGAGTATCGGACTCTTATGTGGCGCTGTACGGATACGCCGACATGGGAGTTGAAATTTTCGAAGGCGGACTTACAAACGATACTGTTCGTTCAAGACCCGTATCCTTCTGCAACCTTTGGAATATTTTGCTCGAGTGCTGTTATGATAATTTCGGCAAATGCTCAAAGGATGACGTTCTGGGGCTTATCGAAAAAATGGCAAAGCTTGAGGTGTGCATATGTCTCCACCATCCCCAGATGCACGTTGTCACCTCATTTACCGACAGGCAGAATTTCTACAAGGAAAATGCCGAGGGTGAGTGGGTCAAGAGTGAGCTGTGCTCCGAGGAGGATGTTAAGCGCTTTGAAGAAAATCTCCGTTTCTTCCTCGAAAAGATAAAATCAGACGATCGCTTCAATGTGACAACATATGATGCTCTTGCGGATAAGCTTCGCTCTCACAGAGTTGTTACTCGTGATATGATACCCGAGTTAAAGCAGGCACTCACCGATGACTTTTTCCCCGTAACTGTTCCCGAATCACTGTGTATCAGCGATATTCTTCTTGCCTGCCGCGACTTTTTGCTCGGAAAAGATGAACACGTATGCGAAAAGGTCTATGGATTCCTCGACGTTCCTTACGCCATCCCCCACCCCGTCAAGGTTACAGCGGAGGAAATGCGCGAGTCCGCAACACAGATACCGGACGGCACTTTCCTACCTACAGAAATAACCGTGGGTGGTAAAAAGCTGGGACCTGCCGACTGGCTCCGCGCCGCACTTGCCATTCTCTCCGGCGAGGAAGCGTTCACAGTTGTTCCCGACAAATGGCAGATAGATCTGAACGAATTCCCCACTCTGCGCAATCAGCGCCTTGCCGGCTGGTGGATACATTCAGACTCCTTTAAGGATGAATATATCTCCGACAGATGCCGTCTCCAGAGCTGGACAATCCGCCTGCCCAAAGGCACAAAGAGAAGGATTTACTAAAATAATAAAAAAGCCCTACCGACCAAGGTAAGGCTTTTATCTTTATCTTGCATATATCATACCGACGAGTCGGTTTATGAGAGAATTCGGAAGTATGCGCTTGAGGAGTCCCAGAAGCTGATAGGAAAAGCCGAGAACGTACTGCGGCTTGACCCGCTTTTTCAGCACGATTTTGGCAATCATTTTGCCGGCCCTCTCAGAACTCATTCCGTTCTGTTCATCTCTCTCCATTACGGCAACGCTTCGGCTGATCCTGCCCCCGTATATATCGTCTCCCATGTCTGATTTCGCCCTTGCCGCTGTAAATCCTGTTTTTATGTCTCCCGGAAGCACGGCGCACACCGAAATACCGAATGGGCGAACCTCATTGGCGAGAGCGGCGGAATATGCATCGATCGCCGCCTTTGACGCAGAGTAGTAGGTCTGAAACGGTATCGGGAACAGAGCCGCAACAGAGCTGATGTTCACTATCCGTCCACCGCCTGCCTTCCGCATATGGGGAAGCACCGCCCGCGACATATTATCCACTCCCATGAACAAGACGCCAATCTGCTTCTTCACGTCAGAGGGATCTGTAAATTCAACCGCGCCCGATATGCCGAATCCCGCGCAGTTTATGAGTACGTCAACTCTGCCCTCCCGTGAGATGACCTCATTTACCGCGTCAAGAACAGAGTTCTCGCATGTCACGTCAAGGGTCAGATGCACTATCCCGTCAATTTGGCTTTCTCTGCGGCTTCCCTCGTAGACGGTGCATCCGAGGTCTCGCAGTGCAATGGCAGTCGCTTTGCCAATGCCGGAGCTGCCGCCTGTTATAAATACGATCTTTTTCATGATCACAGGCAAATGGGAGCGTCGATGGTTGCGGCAATAATGTCCGATGCCTCATCGATAAGCTCTCTCGTATGTGTTGCCATGCAGGTTGCGCGGAGCAGGCACTCTCCCTCTGGACAAGCGGGTGTGATAACGGGGTTAAGATACACTCCTGCCTCGTAGATCATACGGGCACGGATAAAGGTGTTTTCTTCGGAATATGTGTAGATGGGAACAATGGGGGTGTCCGCATCAATGATCTTCACGTTGCGGTCATGCAGGCATTTTCTGAAGTATGCACTGATGTCGGAGAGGTTCTTCACGATCTCGGGATGCTTCTTCAGGTGGCGAAGTGCTGCCAATGCAGTAGCCGCTGAGGCAGGTGTGATGGATGCTGAGAAGATAAACGGTCTGGAGACGTGCTTAACATATTCCACAACCTCACGGGATGCTGCCATATAGCCGCCGAGGGATGCAAGGGATTTTGAGAATGTTCCCATATAAATGTCAACCTGATCCTCAAGGCCGAAGTGACTTGCCGTGCCGCGTCCGCCGTCTCCTATAACGCCGAGAGCGTGTGCGTCGTCAACCATGACCCTCGCGCCGTATTTTTTCGCAAGAGCGCATATCTCGGGAAGCTTTGCGATGTCGCCGCCCATGGAGAATACGCCGTCGGTTACGATAAGACATCCTCTTGTGTCGGGCACCTTTTGAAGCATGCGTTCAAGATCCTCCATGTCGGAGTGCTTGTACATCAGCAGCTTACCGAATCCCAGGCGGCAGCCGTCGTAAATGGATGCGTGGTTCTCTCTGTCGCAGATAACGTAATCGTGGATGCCCACAAGCGCGCTGATGATACCGAGGTTGGACTGAAATCCCGTGGAGAAGGTCATTACCGCTTCCTTGCGGAGAAATTCTGCCAGCTCTGCCTCAAGCTCAAGATGCATCTGAAGTGTACCGTTAAGGAAACGCGAGCCCGAACAGCCTGTGCCGTACTGCTCGATGGCCTTGATTCCCGCTTCCATGATCTCGGGATTGGTGGTAAGGCCAAGATAATTGTTTGAGCCGAGCATAATGCGGCGCTTGCCTTCCATTATTACCTCAACATCCTGTCTGGTCTCAAGGGCGTGAAAGTACGGATATATTCCCTTTTCCTTTGCTTCGTCAACACGTGAACGCTTTGTGCACTTCTCAAAAATGTCTCTCGCCATAATATGTCTCCTGACTGATTATTATTGATTTGTCAACCATTTCAAGTCCATTTTACTCAAATACCCAACTAAAGTCAATATATTTCGGGAAATTAATTCAAATATTTTAACTAATCGACACGCCGAGATCCTTTTCCGGCACAAAAAAGCCCTACTGTAAAGTAAGGCTTTTGGTTTACTTGTTTTTTCTTTCTGCAATAATAAACGGCAAATGGAACAGTGATATTATCGCCACACCGAGAGCCACGAGACGCAGGAAATAGGCGTACCAGCCTGCGTTCAAATTCAGATACGGCAGGTTTTCCATGGGTGGGCGCACGAGATACATGAAATTGGTATCGTAGACCGAGAGCACGCTGTTGACGTAGATCATTGCCAGTACAAGTGCAAGAAGAATTACGAGATTTCTGCCGTAGGTCCTAAGCCCCGGGTTTGCCTTTTTCGTTGCGATGAGGTACAGGGCAAACCACATGAGTCCCGCGTGGTAAACAAAGCATTGGTACGGGCCGAGCTTTGCAAAATCCGTTCCGTTTGTGGGAATGAGCAGAGCGCAAAGGCTTCCGAGCACTCCCGCAACCGCGAGAAAATCGATAACGGTCTGTTTCAAGCGTCCTTCTTTACCAAAGGTGACAAACAGCACGGTGAACAATAGGAGACTGCACAGATGAAACGGCAATGATCCCGGGTCAAGGTGCATACCGCCGTCATCGCTCTCCGTCATGTCGCCCATTATCTTGCTGATCTCACTGAACGCGCAGATAACTGTCATTATGTACCCCGAGGTCTTCAGTGAGAGCTTTCTCTTAATGCTGAATATCAGCATGCAGGTGACAAACGCGGCTGACAACCCGAGCCAGATAAAGTGATCCGATGTAAACATCTCTCGTCTCCTTTATTTTCCGGCAATGTTTCTTGCAACATAAACGCCGCTGGCTGACGCATGGGACAGGGAGTGAGTGATACCGCTGCCATCCCCAATGATGTACAGTCCGGGATAACGTGATTCGAGACGGTCGTTAACCTCTACCTCCATGTTGTAGAACTTGACTTCGACACCGTAGAGGAGAGTGTCTTCGTTGGCTGTACCGGGTGCAATCTTGTCAAGGGCGTAGATCATCTCGATAATTCCGTCGAGAATACGCTTAGGAAGCACGAGGCTGAGGTCGCCGGGTGTTGCCTGCAGAGTGGGAGTGATATACGCCTCGTCAATGCGGCTCTGTGTGGAACGACGTCCGCGGATAAGGTCACCGAATCTCTGCACGATAACACCGCCGCCGAGCAAATTGCTGAGACGGGCAATAGACTCACCGTAGCCGTTTGAATCCTTGAAGGGCTCGGAGAAATGCTTTGCCACAAGGAGAGCGAAGTTGGTGTTCTCCGTCTGCTTTGCGGGATCCTCGTAGCTGTGTCCGTTTACTGTAATAATACCGTTGGTATTTTCGTTTACTACCGCTCCCTTGGGGTTCATACAGAATGTGCGGACACGGTCTCCGTATGTTTCTGTGCGGTACACTATCTTACTTTCGTAAAGCTCGTCCGTCAGGTGGGAGAACACTTCCATGGGCAGCTCCACTCTTACACCGATATCCACTCTGTTGGACTGGGTGGGAATGTCAAGCTCGTTGCAGACTTTCTCCATCCACTTGCTTCCGATACGACCTACGGAAATAATGCAGTTTTCGCAGGTGTAAGTCTCGTCCGCTGTGCTGATCTCGTAACCGCCATCCTTTGCGGCAACCGATTCCACGGGAGTATCAAAGAAAAACTCCACCTTATCGTTGAGGTAAGCGTAAAGATTCTCCAGTACAACGTAGTTGATGTCTGTACCCAGGTGGCGCACGGAAGCATCAAGCAGGTGCAAGTCATTCTGAATACATTCTTTCTTGAAACGTGAGCCTGCGGTGGTGTAAAGACGAGTTCCCTCTCCACCGTACTTCATGTTGATCAGGTCAACGTAGTGCATCAGCTCCAGCGCCTTTTTCTTGCCGATATATTCGTGAAGCGTGCCGCCGAAATCGTTGGTTATGTTGTATTTTCCGTCGGAGAATGCGCCTGCCCCTCCGAATCCGCTCATGATGGAACAGCTCTTGCACTTGATACAAGTCTTAATTTTGTCTCCGTCAATGGGGCAATGGCGGCGGTTCAGTGCGTGACCTGCTTCGAATACGGCAATCTTCATCTCCGGTCTCTGCTGAATAAGCTCATAAGCAGAAAAGATACCACCGGGGCCTGCGCCGATAATTATAACATCGTATTTCATTTATCTACTCCTTAACGGTTGTTGTTTTTTTGTCCACATATTATTATATATCATCGCGGCATTATTGTCAACACAGCTTCAAAATGTAAAAGATCCCTCACAAAAGCGAGAGACCTTTTTTGTTTATTTGTTTTTATTTTTGGTTTTTCTCTTTTTGAAGATGAAGCTTCTGAAGAGAATAATGTTCATTACCGCAAAGAACACCACAAAGATGATGAATGTTAAGATCGGCTTTGTGGGAGCAAGAGTTGCAAGGAACATCATGGGGAAGCCGAATACGATTGCGGGGAAGTTCTGGTAAACCAGGTTATCCGATGCGGGGGTCTTGAATTCGCCGTCCACCTCGCGAAGCAGGATGATACCTGTACTTGCAGTACCTGTGAGCATACCGAACATTGCAAGGAACTGCTCCTCGGCATAATCCTTGAAAAGTGTAGCCGCCACGATTCGGTTGTAGATGTATGTCACGATAAGTCCCGCAACACCGAGGATGAGGATAATGCCCCAGTAGTTCTCGAGGATGTCAAGACGGATTGCCGCGATACCTGCAACGACCATGATATCGAAGAAGAAGTTGCACGCGCGGGTCATAAGGAAGTTGTTGGTGTACTTTTTCTTGATGATGTTCTTCTTTCTGAGGAAGTTCATCACTACCTTGATAACTGTAGCGGAAAGAACACCGAGGAGGAAGTTAAAGCCGTAAATAACGGACTTCATGCCGGGAAGAAGATTTCCGAGGAGCATCATAAGCAGGTACGCGCCGATGTACGCCACGATAATAAGGGCGATCTGAACGGTCATCTTGTCGATGCTTTCCTGCATTGGAATCTCACCTTCAGAGTCAACCTCTTCTGTGTAGGTGCTGCCGTCTGCTCTGGTGGATTTTTTGAGAGTGCCGCGCTTTTTGCAAATGTTAAGGTGAATTACGCCGCCGATACTTGCGGAAAGGAAGCCAAGGGCCGCGATTGTAGGTCCGAAGCTCTTACCGCCGTCAAAGCCGAATTCCGTTTCGTAAATTGTGCCGTAGTTCAGTGCCTGACCGGTGCCCTGTCCGTAACCGAAAGGAAGAAGTACACCTGCCGCAGAGAAGAAATCTTTAAGAACCAATGCCGCGATCATTGTGATTCCGAATCCGAAGATCGCCTGAAGCAGGTAGGTTGAAACTGTTGTAACACCTGTGTTGAAGATCTCCGCGGTACGCTGCTTTGTGAGCTTGCCACCTGTTGTCTTGAACGCAGAGGCGATAAATCCAAGTGCCAGAGTGTGGTATGTAATGATTTCGAGAGTTGCCATGCCCTTGCCGCCGAATGCCGCGGTATTGAACATAACATCTCCCGTTATTGCTTTATATACAGCCGCCACGCCTACAAGCAGAAGACCTGCAAGTACGGATGTGGGTATGAGTGAGTTTCTGAGGAGGGGGATACTCTTCTTGATTACGTTCGCGACGAGAAGGCTGCCGAGAAGTACACCGAAAAGGAATATCCATCCCCAAACACTAAAGTCCCAAAAATTTGCCATTTTCGTCTCCTTTTTTAATGTTCTTGTATCTGTAGTACATATGTACGTATTTCAGCGCATTGAAACGCTTGCCGCTCTTTATCTGATACAGATGCTCGCCAAAGTAAATGTTCAGCTTGTTCTTGCCCAGCACAACCACTGCCGACGTTGTGTCAAAGTCAAGATTCATTTCCACTTCCCCACCGGAGATTACGATGCGGTCACCGTAAAGCGAAATCTTTGCGTTTTCCGCAATCAGGCGCTTTTCCTTGTAAACGATAACCTCGGAGAAGTTTCCGCTCTCTTCGTAAAGAGGAAAGTCAGTGTGCGCTGTAGGGTCAAAGCTATTCATGAAGTCGGACTGATAATCGTACCAGTCGTTCACAAAGCCAAAGGGGAAGTCTCCCTCAAGGGGAACAAGCTCCTTCTTCTCAGTATATCTGGCGCTGAGTCCGCATTTTTTACAGCTGATCGTGTCGCCGTTGCTCTCAAACTCGGAAAGACCGCATCTCGGGCAAACATAAACGGCTCTCTCAAGGTATTCAGCCAGTTTTTTGTGCTTGAATTCACCGTCAGCCACAGCTTCGTTTACATAAAGTCCCTTCTCGATACGGGAGAACAGCTCTTCGTCTGTCATTTCGCGGTATTCTTCAGGCTCGATTACCTCGGAGACGTATCCCGTCATCTTACCGTGTCTGACAACGTCACTCCAGCGAGGGTGAACACCGTAGCCGCCCTCAAGTCGGTACAGCGCGATGGGAAGACCAAGCTTTTTTGCAAGAGACACGATAGATGCACTCATGTACTCCGTCTTGCCGCTGTAAGTGCGGTTGCCCTCGGGTGCGATGACGATAGTGCCACCTTCCTTTGCCACCTTGATGCAGTTAAGCACGGCGCGCACGTCGGTCGTCTGCTTCTTTATGGGTATGGGAGCTATAAGGTATTTTATGAGGGTAGAAACCCAGCCTTTCGAGAACAGATCTTCGCTTGCAACGTAGTACATAGGACCTCTGAACGCAAGGCCAACAAAGAACTGGTCAAATGCAGTCTGATGATTGAGCAGAACAAGGAACTGTCGCTTTCCCTGCTCGCGGAACTTTTTCACCTTGATCCCGTACTTGATTCTCGAATAAGGGCCGAGAATAATGCGCAATATCTCCGTAACGATCCTGTGGCGGAATCTTATCCATTTTTTCTTTTTGTTGCTTTTAGCCATGGTAATACCTGCCAAACTTTGAGCTATATAAAAAACTGATTCAGTTTTTCGAACTATCTCTGCATATTATATCACAAATCGACCCAATATGCTATAGTTTTTTCGAAAAAAATGCATCTCCCCTGATATTTATTAGCCATATATTCTTGATACACATACATTATATTCCTACGCTCCGTCTCATATAATACAAAAAATTAACGGCTTGTTCATTAAATATCATAGTGAAAAAGCTTTGACATAAGTTATAATTAATTTAGAGATTTTTCGTCGTTTTACGGAACTTTTTGCTCCGTGGTACGTCATATATTATATAAGCAAAATTCCACACGGGAGGTACTGAAATGAAGAAGAATAACCGCACTCGCTTCGGAGCGTTTCTGACAGCGATTTTAATGCTATTCTCTGTCTCCGGTTGCCGTCCCGCAGATCCGAAGAATCCACCAAAAAGCGACGAAACAAAAGACAGCGGAAGCGTAGTTTTACCTTGGCAGAAAGATGAGACGGACAAGCCGGAAACCGCATCCCCCATAATCGAGACAGACCCGCCCGAGGTTGAGACGCTTCCTCCCGAAACCGAGCCTGTAGTTGAAGCCAAGCCCCCTGTTCTCACGAGTGAAAGCGGCGAGTATTACGACTACGGCAACGGAATAATTCGCGTGGATAACATGGCGTTTGAGGAATACGGCTACGAAGAGCCTGCCGCGGTGAAATACTCAAGCTTCATAAACCGTGTGGCAGAAGAGCTGAGTGGTCGTACGTCCGTCTACTGCATGGCACTTCCTTCAGCAATCGGCGTGGTGCTTCCCGACGATATTCGAGAGATCTTCCCCCGATACACGGACCAGGGCGCGGCAATAGATAAGATTTATGCAAAAATGTCCGATGATGTGATAACGGTAGACTGCCACAGTAACCTGATGCTGCACCGCGACGAATACCTGTACTTCAGAACAGACTTCCATTGGAACGGACCTGCCGCATATTACGCTTATGAGGCGTTCTGTGAGATGAAAGGTGTGAAGCCGTACACTCTCGATGAGCGAGAAAAGGTGGAATTTGACAATTTCCTCGGTGCACTCTACAGAAACAGCTGCGGAGAAGATCCCACCCTCGGTGAGACACCCGATACCGTAATCGCCTACAAGCCTTATTCCCGCACTGCCTCATTGGAGATCACCGACAGGCAGGGCAACACAATGCCGTGGAGCATTATCGCCGACGTTTCAAGCTGGAGCTCTGCAACTAAATACAGCACATTCGCAGGTGGTGACAGCCCCTTTGCGGTGTTCAAGAATCCCGAGGTCAAGGACGGCTCAGTGTGCGTCATCGTCAAGGAATCCTACGGAAATGCGCTTCTTCCCTATCTGGTTGACCACTACAGCACCATCTACGAGATCGACTACCGCTACTGGGAAGGCAATCTTTTGGATTTCGTCAAGGAAAAGCAGGCGGATGACTTGATATTTGCAAACAATATGTCAATGCTCCGCTCCGTTTATTTGATCGGCATACTTGAAGAAATAGTTAAGTAAATAAAAAATCTCCCGAGTGCACTATGAACAATGTTCGTCATGTATTTCGGGAGTTTTGTTGTATTATCAATCTTTCGCTCCACTTTGTCATTCTGAGCAAAGTCGAAGAATCTATTCACAGATCCTTCGATTACGCTTCGCTACACTCAGGATGACAAATTATTACTATTCGATAAACATCCGTGTATAACACAAGGAGTCATTCCGGCTTACGCCTTGTGTACAAACAGCACGCCTATGCAGCTTCTGCCGCAGTGTGAGGAGATAGTACAGCCTGCGCGGGTAATGTGCACGTTAGCCGTGGGAATGATGCTCTTCACCTGCTCGGCACATTTTGCGAGAAATTCCTCGGGCAGTCCTGCGTGGGTAACGAAAATGCAGCTGTCCTCAACGTCGCTTCCGTCGCCGAGTCTGTCTGCGATGTACTTGCCTACGTTAATGTCAAATTTTCCGCGATACTTCTTGCCGACCATCATCTTGCCTTCATGTACAGCGATGCAGGGCTTGAGCTGGAGAAGATTTGCGCCAAATGCGGCAACAGCGGAACATCTGCCACCCTTGTGGAGAAATTCAAGATTGTCAATGATAAAGGAAGCGTCCACTCTGCCTGTCATCGCGCGGCAAGCTTCTGCAATTTCCTTGGCACCTTTGCCTTCTTTTGCCATTTCAGCAGCCGCAACAACGAGAAGTCCGCCGCCGGTTGAAAGATTGCGTGTGTCAACCACGTAAACTCCCTCGAACTCTTCTGCCGCAAGTCGAGCATTGTTGTTGGTGGAGGACATTTCGCTGCTGATGGTGAAGAAAACGACCTCGCTTCCGTCTGCTGTGAGCTCTCCGAAGAATGTGAGAAAATCGGAGATATTCGGCGCCGCAGTTTTCGGCAGAACACCGTTATCCTCGTAGTACTTGTATATCATATCGGGATCAATATCAACCCCGTCTGTGTAAGCCTTGCCGCCGAGGTTTACTGTAAGAGGAGCAATCTTCACTCCATAACGCTCTTTAAGCTCAGCATTAAGGTCAGTTGTTGAGTCGCTTGCAATAATTACTTTTTTACACATAACTTGTCTTTCCTTCCGTCAGTTTACTTTCACTATTTATTAATCATAGCACCCAATTGTAAACTGCATATAAACAAAAGATGGGTTGTAGGTATATTATCGTAAAATTGTTGACTTTTCAATAATTATTCAACACAAAAAAACGGTACCGAGCAAAAGCCAAGCACCGTTTGTTTTTATGATGTTTTCTTATTTCTTCGGTTTTCTGATGCGGTTGAGCTGCTTGTTCAGCTTGAGAAGCTCTTCCTTGGTGAAGCTGATGTTCATCATGCCCATCATGGATGTGAGACGAAGCACGGTAAAGCCGCCCATCATCTGCATGAGACCGCTGTCTCCGCCCTTAAGGTCAACTTCAAATCCGCCGGACTTCTTCTCGCCCTTCTTGCCCTCATCCATCTTCTTTTTCATCTGGAGACCCATCTTAGCAAACCAAAGCTTGCCGCGGAAGGTCTTCATGATCTCGCCAAGTGTATCGTTAAGGGAGAAGCGTCCCTCGGGTGCGTTGATGTCGAACCAGTTGAGGACAGCGCCCTTCTCAACGAGAACGTAGTCCATGTTCATCTCGTCAACCTTCTTGATCTTGCCCTCGTCGGAAAGCTCGCCTGCCTTCGCAACGATTGTGGACTCGCCCACGTTCTTTACGTCAAAGTAGAAGAAGTGGTCCTCCGCTGTCTTCTTGCCGATACTTTCACCATTTACGAAGAGCTCAACCTCGGGAAGGTTAGAGTAAACTGTAACCTTTGTTACGTCTTCAACTCTGTCGATATATCTCTTGCCGCAGAGGTGAACAAAGGGATCTGTCTCGGGAGAAACAAGCCATGCCTTGTATGCAAAGAATGCGTCCTTCTTGTACTTACGGTCGATGGTTACAAGGCCCTTGTGGTTCTGTCCGTTTTCGCCGCCTTCAGCTCTTGCGTCAGCACCGAAGTCGAACATGTTCCAAACGTGGGTAGCCCAGATATACTTTCTTGTAAAGAGCTGCTTGATAAGCTCCTCGTGGTAGTATGCCTGATATTCTTCAGTATAGTCGCCCTGCTTGGGGGTGCTTGTGTGCCAGTTGAGAGCTTCACAGCCGTACTCGGAGCAGCCAATCGGAATTGTGGGATGTGTCTGGTGGAACTTATCGAACCAAGGTCCGTTCATTGTTGTGTCTCCGCCGTACCAGCCGAAGTAGTGGTTGTAGGATACAACGTCGGGAATCTGGAGATAGGGGTCGTCCATCTTGCACATAGAAACTGCCGCGATGGTTGTAAGACGTGTCTTGTCCATTTCGTGACAGAGATCGTTAAGGATGCGGTGATTTTCGAGAAGATCGTCGTCGCTTCCGCCAATGGAGATCTCGTTGGAAAGTCCCCATACAACGATGGATGCGTGGTTGTAGTTCTGGGAGATAAGCTCCTTCATCTGGGAGATTGTATTCTCACGACCTGTGGGCATGTGCTTGGAAATGTAGGGGATCTCTGCCCATACAACCATACCGCGTTCGTCACAAAGATCATAGAAGAACTGATCGTGCTGATAGTGAGCAAGACGGATTGTAGTTGCACCAACTTCACAGATAAGATCCATGTCTTCGATGTGATGTTCGGGAAGGAGTGCGTTACCGAATCCCCATCTGTCCTGATGACGGGATACGCCGCGGAGAGGATATTCCTCACCGTTGAGGATGAATCCGCGATCAGGGTCGATCCGGAACGTTCTGCAGCCGAAGCGAGTAGAAACTGTGTCGATAACCTCGCCGCCGTCAATAAGCTCAGCCTTTGCGCTGTAGAGGTAGGGATCACGTCTGCCGTGCCAGAGGTGAACCTCGGGAATCTCGATCACAGCCTTGCCGTCCTCGGATTCAGCGGTGAATGTCTTGCAGCCGCAGCGGGATGTGACAGTGAAACGAACTGTCTGGCCGTCCTTCTTGTCGGTAACCCATGCTTCAAGCTCAACCTTTGCGTCCTTGCCTTCAACGGTAGGAGTTACCTTGATACCGGGTGCTCCGAAGTAGTCGAGGTCAAAGTGAGATGCGGGAACAGCAATAAGGTTTACGTTACGGTACATACCGCCGTAGAATGTGAAGTCAGCCATCTGGGGATAAACTGTCTCGTTGATGGTGTTTTCGATTACAACAGCGATCTCGTTTTCGTCCTTCAGCGCGCCTGTAATGTTAACTCTCCAAGTGGAGTAGCCGCCGTCGTGGTGAGCAAGCTTTTCGCCGTTGATGTAGAGATCCGCAGAAGCATTTGTACCGCGGAACTCGATATAGTAAAGCTCGCCCTCGGGAAGCTCCGCCTTGTTCAGATTCTTCTTATAGAGGCAGTGACCGCGGAAGTAGTCGTTGCCGCCGTCCATACCGTCGATTGCGTTCCATGAGTGAGGTACGTTAACCTGCTCGCCTACAGTTGCAGTGATATCGGCAGTATCCTTCACGAAAAGCCAATTTTCATTGAGGCTTACGATATTTCTCATTTGTTTTCTCCTGTATTATTATGGAATTATGCCCGACAATACGTTAATACTGTCGGGCTGTTGTTTTGTCAAATAAGCGTAAATTATGCGAGGTTGTCGTTGTCTTCAGCAGTTGTATATGTAAGAACGTCATCTGCTTCAACATCACGGCCGAGGTCAGCGTTCATCTTAGCAAGAGTCTTCTTGTCAAGGTTGTAAATAAGACCGAGACCGATGAACTGCATCACTGCAGAAGCGAGGAAGAGGATAGCAACGAGTGTACGAAGCTCGATTGCAAATTCCCAAGAAAGCTTTGTAACGTCAATAAATGCAGCGCCTGTTTCAGGGTCAACAGCGTTGTTAACGTAGCCCATGCCCTGCATAATGATAAGAGCAACTGCGGGACCTACGCCCTGAGCCAGCTTACGGAAGAAGGAGTGAAGTGAATATACAACGCCTTCTTCTCTCTTGCCTGTCTTCCATTCGTTGTAGTCGATAGCGTCACCCATCATAGCCCAAGATACTGTGGAGTAGATACCAAGGCCAAGGCTGTATACGAGCTGGCAAAGAACGTAGAGAAGCAGGTCAAGACCGATGTTGTTAGGTGTAATAACAAAGAGGCCGAGACCGCCGATGATGGATGCGATAGAACCAACAACAGCGAGTTCCTTCTTACCGTACTTTGTAACCATCTTACGAGCAAGAGGTGTGAAAACAAGGATCGGGATCATAGCGAAGAGCTGAACGATACCGGAGATCTCAGTGTTCTTGAAGTAGATCTGGAATGTTACGGATACTGCTGTAGCAGCGCCCTGCATACCGATGAACATACCCATAGCAGCGAGAGTAGCACCTACTGCGGGACGGTTCTTTACGAAGTTTCCGAGAGCCTTCCAAACGTTGAACTTAGGCTGATCTTCGTTAACCTTTGTTTCAACATCAACTCTGATCTCAGTGTTCTTGATCATGAACTGGAAGCAAATGAATCCGAGAACGCCCATTACGAGAGCTGCAACAAATACCATGTTGCCGTTAAGGGATTCGTCTTCGTTGTAAATAAGGAAAGGAAGGATAACCATGGGAAGCATATTACCAACCATGGATCCGATAGAACGCCATGCGGAAAGAGAAGCTCTGTCAGCAGGATCATTGGAAATCAAAGAGAGGAGAGAGCCGTAAGGAACGTTTGCGATTGTGTAGAATGCGTCCCAAACAACGTAACCTGCGATGAAGATGATAAACTTAGCCCAAACAGGAGCAGCGGGGAAAGGCAGGAAGCAGCACGCGCCACCTACGATAAGACCGATAGAACCAACAAAAATATACTGAAGGAACTTGTTTCTCTTGTACTTGCGACGGTCAGCGTCGATCATAGAACCGATAAGGGGGTCATTGATAGCGTCCCATACCTGAACGATAATGAGAAGCAGTGAATACCACGCGCTCATACCCATTACCTGAGTCCAGAAGAGCGCCATTGTTCCCTTGAGAGCAAAGCTCATGTTGCAGCCAAGGTCGCCTGCCGCGTAAGCGATACTGTCGCGTATGCCGAACTTGCGCTTGCCATTTGCATCGAGTTTGATTTCTTTTGCCATGATGCGATTTACCTCTTTTCTTGAAATTTATGTAAAATTAATAAAATTACCGCGCCGGGTAATTAAAAGACAGTAATAATGACAAATCTTTAGTTTAAGTATAAAGTATTTTGTATTTTTTCGTGAGGAATATTTTTT
This sequence comes from Oscillospiraceae bacterium, assembly GCA_015064345.1. Taxonomy (GTDB): domain Bacteria; phylum Bacillota; class Clostridia; order Oscillospirales; family CAG-272; genus UMGS1696. The sequence goes on from SVSK01000006.1 coordinate 40,646, forward strand.
GATGTTTTTGTATATTTTTAAGAAGACTGCTCAAACACCGTTGAATTATCCACAAAAATGTATTATAATATATGCAAATGACCGCGATAAAGCAAAGTTTTTTGTGATTGATGACAAAAAATACTACTGTTTCGGTCTTTGTGTTAATGATTTGTCGCAATTTTATTAACTGATGGAGGTAAAAAGAGTGACATACGCCTCGGAAATGAAGTTCATGCAAAGTGTCTTCGAAAAATCCCGTCTGCAGACCCGCGTTCTCGATATCGACGTTGACACCGAATTGAATGTCTCCGAAGATATTAATGACATATTGGTGGAGCGCGATATCTATTTCGTTAAGAATAACAGCCCCCGCCCTGAACCGAATGTGGTTTACAAGCTGACGGACCAATACTCCCGTACATTCGTCTTCTTCCAGTTACCCCAAACCGACGGTCGAATGGTCATGCTCATCGGTCCATTTTATCATGTAGAGATGACCCAAAAGAAAATATCCGTACTGGCGGAAAAAGCCGCACCGGGCCCCGGATTCAAGAGCATAATGGACAAGTATTTCATGAGCATACCGTACATTCCGAAGGAAAGTCATATTTTTGTGATGCTCGATACATTCTTCGAGCTCATCTGGGGTGGAATTGACGCCTTCACAACCATCGATCTGAACGTTGACAGACCGGGTGGGTCGTTCATGCAGTTCAGAAGAGAGCCCACCGATCCCGAGAAAACCGCTTGGAACATGCAGATCATGGAGCAGAGGTACTCTTACGAAAACGAGCTGATGAACGCAGTTGCTCACGGACAGATACACAAATCGGAATTGCTGCTGTCTGCGTTTTCTACCATCGCTTTTGAGGAAAGATCCTCAAATCCCGTTCAGAACACAAAAAACTACTGTATAATAATGAACACGCTTCTTCGCAAGGCGGCTGAAAACGGCGGTGTGCATCCCGTATATCTGGATTCCCAGTCATCGTTGTTTGCTCATAAGATCGAAAAGCTCATGTCTACCGCGGAAGCTTCTTCTCTCATGACGGATATGTTCCGTTCCTACTGCAGACTCGTTCGCAAGCATTCAATGAAGCACTACTCTCCCCCGATCCAGAAAGTGGTTGCCGCCATTGACTTCGATCTGACTGCGAATCTTACCCTCAGCTCCCTTGCCGCAATGCAAAACATCAGCCCCAGCTATCTTTCCGCCTTGTTCAAGCAGGAGGTTGGCAAGACTCTTACTGACTACGTAAACAGCAAGAGGATAGAGCGTGCCATGCAGCTGCTTGAGACAACTCGACTGCAGGTTCAGACCGTTGCACAGAATTGCGGAATACTTGACGTTCACTATTTCTCAAAAATCTTCAAGAAAACAACTGGTATGACCCCGAAAGAATACCGAGCTTCGGTCACAGGCGACTTGGGCTCAAAAAAATAATTGTCGGAGGACAAAAATATGAGTATCAAACTTTCTTTCCGTTGGTACGGTGAGAGCGATCCCGTATCCCTCGAATATATTTCCCAGATTCCCGGAATGAGATCTGTGGTTTCTGCAGTTTATGACGTTAAGCCCGGTGAGGTATGGCCCGAGGAAAGCCTTGCAAAGATGAAAGAGCAGTGTGAAAAGCACGGTCTTCTCTTCGATATCGTTGAATCCATCCCCGTGCATGAGGACATCAAGCTGGGCAGAAACAACGTTGACGAGCTTCTTGAGGTTTACTGCGAAAACGTAAGAAGATGTGCAAAATACGGTGTAAAGTGCGTAACATACAACTTCATGCCTGTATTCGACTGGACTCGCACTCAGCTTGACAAGAAGGCGCCCGACGGATCTACCAGCCTTGTAATGTACTGGGATCAGATGCGCGGCCTTGATCCTCTGAAGGATGATATCCACCTGCCCGGTTGGGACTCCAGCTACACACAGGAAGAAGTTCGCGAGCTTATCACCGCTTACGGCGAGCTTGGCGAAGAAGGACTTTGGGCAAATCTCGAAAAGTTCCTGAAAAAGGTCATCCCCGTTGCAGAAGAATGTGGCGTAAGAATGGCTATCCATCCCGATGACCCGCCGTACCCCATCTTCGGTCTGCCCCGCATTATTACCTGCGAAGCAAACCTCGACCGTTTCTTAAAGCTTTACGACAGCCCCGCAAACAGCCTCTGCCTCTGCACAGGTAGCCTTGGTTGTGCGGCAAGCAACGATATCCCCGCAATGGTACGTAAGTATGCCGAGTGGGATCGCATCGCATTCATGCACATCCGTAACGTAAAGATCATGGAAGACGGCTCATTTGAAGAAAGAGCTCATCTCTCATCCTGCGGTTCACTTGACGTTTACGACATCGTTAAGGCGCTGGTTGACAACGGATTCGACGGCTACGTTCGTCCTGACCACGGCAGAATGATCTGGGGTGAAACAGGCAAGCCCGGTTACGGTCTCTTCGACAGAGCGCTGGGTGCAACATACATCAACGGTATGTTCGAGGCTTGCGAAAAGGCAGCAAAAAAATAAGATTAGGAGATAAAACAATGAACAAGAATGTTTTGAATACAGATCTCACAGGCAAGGTAGCAGTTGTAACAGGTGCGGGCGGTGTGCTCTGCTCCCAGTTTGCCGCAACTCTTGCAAGAGCAGGCGCAAAGGTAGCTCTTCTGGACCTCAACTTCGACGCAGCGAAAGCATATGCAGACGAAATCGTAGCTGAAGGCGGCATCGCAAAGGCTTACTCCTGCAACGTGCTTGACAAGGACATCTGCTACAGCGTAGCTGATCAGGTTCTTGCCGATCTCGGTCCTTGCGATATCCTCGTAAACGGTGCCGGCGGAAACAATCCCAAGGCAACAACCGACAAGGAATACTTTGAGCTTGGCGACATCGACGCTGACACAAAGTCCTTCTTCGATCTTGACGCGTCCGGCGTTGGCTTCGTGTTCAATCTCAACTTCCTCGGCACACTCATCCCCACACAGGCATTTGCCCGTCAGATGGTTGGCCGTGAGGGTTGCAACATCATCAACATTTCCTCAATGAACGCGTATACACCTCTTACAAAGATCCCCGCTTACTCCGGTGCGAAGGCTGCTATCTCCAACTTCACACAGTGGCTGGCAGTTCACTTCTCCAAGGTGGGCATCAGAGTTAACGCAATCGCCCCCGGCTTCTTCTCCACAAAGCAGAACGCAAAGCTGCTCTGGAACGATGACGGTACACCCACAGCCCGCACTGGCAAGATCCTCGCCGCAACTCCCATGGGACGCTTCGGTGAATCAAACGAGCTTGAGGGCGGTCTTCTCTTCCTCCTCAACAACGAGGCGGCAAGCTTCATCACAGGCGTGGTACTCCCCATCGACGGCGGTTTCTCCGCTTACTCCGGTGTGTAAACCAAATCATACAAAACAAAAAACCTCGGATCGCTCCGGGGTTTTGTTTTTTATTCGGATACTATTCCCGATCTTCTTGGAAAGCTTGGATCGTTTTTTGTCAGCGTAAGAAGTCTGCAGGCCGCTCCCTCAGGGTGATTTCTTCCTGACTCCCACGCCTCAACTGTTTTGGGTGACACCCCCATATATTTCGCAAACATAACCTGCGTCAGTCCGGTATTCCCTCTGATCACCTTGATCTCACTTGCGGAAAAATATTCTACAGGAGCAACAGACAATACTGTCTTTTTTGCCTTAAGATTCCCTTTTTCATACTCTATCGCCTGCTCAAGCCCTGTTTTTATTTCATCAAATATTCCCATGTTCACCGTCTCCTTTTAGGTATTATTATCTTCAAGCTGCTTTTGAAGTATACCGATCAACTGTTTTAGCTCATTCCTTTCAGATTGGGTCAGATTGTCCTTTTCATTCTTAGGATATGCAGTTATGAGAAATATCTTCTCATATATTTCAAAATCAACGTATATGACACGAATACTTCCGCTCTTTCCGCGATGCTCATAAGCGAATCTCATCTTTCGAATACCCCCGGTACCCTGCATTACGTCTCCCACTTTCGGGTCAGCAAGTATTTCCTCTTGAAGTCTTCGCAGATCGCTGTCGTCAAGCCCTAATGATTTCCATTTTGCTCTGAATAATGGAAGCTCAATAAATGAACGTGTCATGTCTTTCCTCTTGCCAAGTAATATTTTCATTTCAATTATACCCTATTTAATAGGGTATGTCAAGGGTTTTGATAAAATTTTACCCGTTAACAAAAAACCTCGGATCGCTCCGGGGTTTTGTTTTTTATTCGGTTTGTTATTTAACGAGGCTTACTGCCATCTCAAGAGCTGTATCAATGTTGTCGCAGAAGTTCTCTTCCCCAACTGCAGAAACAAATTTTGCACGAGTGAGTACCTTCATGGGCTGTTCGTTAACGTGGGAAAGGATCAGCTTTATCTCGCGCTTCTCACACATGCGGTGGATCGCAAAGAGATTTTTCGTCGCAGTTGCGTCAATGGTAGGCACGTCATGCATACGGAGAATCAGTACGCGCACGTTCTCGTCAACAGTCAAGCCTGCAAACTTATCAGAGGATGCGAAGAACATGGGTCCGTCGATCTCGATTACCTCAATGCCATCAGGAATGTGCTTCATTCTGCCGTTTCCGTTGTCCTCACCCTTTGACCAGACGCGGATGCGAGTGCCATCTCCCATGCGCTTCATGAAGAACACAACCGCAAGCACCATGCCAACAGCAATAGCCACAACAAGGTCGAACACAACTGTAAGCACGAATGTGACAACAAGTACGATCACGTCGTGTGCCGGTGCAGTCTTGCACAGCTTTACAAAGCTTCTCCACTCGCTCATGTTGTATGCAACTACAAAGAGGATCGCTGCGATAATGGGCATGGGTATCCAAGCCGCATAGGGCATGAGCACTACAAGAATGAGAAGCAGAACTGCCGCGTGAACCATGCCTGAGATGGGAGAACGACCGCCGTTCTTTACGTTTGCGGCTGTTCTGGCGATGGCGCCTGTGGCAGGGATTCCGCCGAAAAGACCGGAGCAGATGTTACCCACACCCTGGGCGATAAGCTCTGTGTTGGAGTTGTGCTTATCTCCTATCATTCCGTCGGACACAACGCAGGAGAGAAGTGACTCGATACCTGCGAGAAGTGCAATGGTGAATGCGCTGGGAAGAAGCTCTGTCACCATACCGAAATCAAATTCGGGAAGAGAGAACTTCGGCAGACCTCCGCTGATGGTGTAGAGATCACCAATAGTGTTTACGTCCATGTCAAACAGCTTTACAATAAGTATTCCCACAACAACTGCGATAAGGGATGCGGGAACCTTCTTACCGATCTTGCCGAGCATGGGCCAAATAATAAGGATAGCAAGTCCGATACCGCCCACGAGAAGAGCCCAAGGGTTGAATGTGCCGATAGACTCAACCACAGCCTCCGCCTTCTCCATTGTCTCAACTGCGTGAGTACCGGGGGCAAAGGTGAGTCCGAGAAAATCCTTGATCTGACCGATGGCAATAGTTACGGCGATACCTGCAGTAAAGCCTGTTGTGATGGTGCAGGGGATGTACTTGATAAGTGAGCCCAGCTTCAGCACTCCCATGAGGATGAGCATTACGCCTGCCATAATGGTGGCGATCACAAGTCCGCTGATACCGAAATTAGCAACAATGCCTGCAACGATGGTAGCAAATGCAGCGGTTGGACCTGAGATATTCACACGGCTGCCGCCAAGGAGTGCGATAACGAATCCCGCAACGATAGCGGTATAGATACCCTTTTCGGGAGATACACCCGATGCGATTGCAAGAGCGATTGAAAGGGGGAGGGCAATTATTGCAACGATAAGTCCTGCGATGAGGTCTGATACGAGCTGTGCGCCGCTGTACCCTTTCAGTGAGTCAATAAGTTTTGGCCTGAATATGTTTTTCATGATATCCTTCTTTTGTGTCGTATATTGTCAATTTATACCGAGTATTAATTATACTCTTTTTGCGACTTATATCAAGAGGGTTGACCGCCGATTTTACGGGGTTTTGTGGGCGTTTTGTTGTGCAATTTGATGCTCTCGAAAGATTTGGAACGCAAAAAGCCCCCAAAGTGAGCTTAAAACTCAACAAAGGGGCTTTTTATTTATTCAGTTACCCGCGTACTGCTGCTCAAGCTGATAACGGATGTTCTCGTAGTCGCTGATGTAGTCCTCAAGATCGGTTTGGGCACTGGACTCAAAGGATCTGTAATTTGAAGCAACAACGGTGGAGTTGTTATATACGGATTCGTACACACCGCTTGTAAAGATGTTCTTATCCCCAAGGTCCCAGACGAGCGGGAATACGTTGCCGTAGTGGTCGTGGATAAGCTGGATCATTCTTGCGTTGTCGGGATTCTTGGAATAACGAACCTTAAGTGTGGATTCGTAATAATTCGGCATTACGATCTCGGACGTCATACGGCTGAGGTATTCAACCACAGCAGATACGAATTCGAGTCCGTCGAACGATACTGATGAGGGGATGAAGCCAACCTCAGTGGTGTCGTGGATAGTGGAGATGTAGTCCTCTTGGAGATCGTCGAGCTTCGGATAAGGCAGGATGGCCATATTCAGCTCTGTGCCTGCGAAAACACTCGATTCAAGAGAGCCCAGTCTCTGGTATGTGAGGAATAAGATTCTGCCCTCAACGAAAGATTCGATAGTCTTCTGATTATCGCCGTTGCCGTGGATCCTGACTGCGGTGTTATCCGAATGGTACAGAGTTGTGAGCTTTTCAGCAAGAGAGACTGTTCTCTCGTTGTTTACCGTGATCACAGGATAGCCGTTTTCGTCTCTGTCTATATATCCGGGATCGGAGGTAGTGAGGAAAGGAATGATCGTTCCCCACCAACCACACATTGCAATACCCCACTGGTCACGGGAATCGCGCTTGTGGTTTCCCTGAGCCCCGGCATCAATGTATGTGGCATTGTAGGTATATCCCGTCTCACCCGTCAGATAGTTATAGGATTCTTCGCCGCCGTTGATGATGGAGATGAGAGCGTCAAGAGTCCAACCTCCTCTGTCAACGAGATCGTAAATAAGCTCGGGATCGCCGCCAAGCTGGGTATAGTAGTCCTTGTTCATGAGTAGACAATGGCTGTGACGGGTAACGTCGATGAAGTAGTCGCCTGCCAGCATGAAGCGTGTATTGGTATTGAGCGACGCACTTTCCATGAGTCCGTCATACCAGTAGGACTGGTCGAAATCAAAGTACTTGCCGTATGTAGCGTCATGGAAAAGGCCTTCCGCCGAAAGTCTCGTTACACCAAGGTCGTTGATGATAAGACTGATACCCTCTGCACCGGACTGGATGAGACTTCTGATCTCGGAGCCCGATACAGTATAGTCATAGTCCGACTCAATATAGCGGAATACGATGTTGAGGTCCTCTGCAACCCTCTGGTTTCTCTTAAGCGCGGAGTCGGACGCTTTGTCTCCCTCGATCTCTTCTGCTCCCTGGATAAGATAGTTGGAGGATCTGTAGGATGCCTGCTGGTCTGTGTCAACATTGACGGATGTGTGGATCATGAATGTCTCGCCGTCGAAATCAAGCTCGGAAAGCTCAACGGAGTCGCCGCCATAACTGTTCCCTTTAGAATTGCCGCCATTTGTGCCAAGTCCCGCACAGGCTGTCAGTAAAAATGAAACGCTTAGAATAATCGCTATAAGACTGTTCTTCCTCATAAGTTTTCTCCTTTCAATGTCAAATCCGTGGTATATATGTTTAATAACTACAATTATAGTATAACATTATAAGCCCTTTGTGTCAATAGCTATTTTTGTAATTATTATACTACATTTTCCAACTATTACAAAAAGCCTCAAAAGTGAGCATAGAACTCAACAGAAGAGGCTTTTTAGTTTATTCAGTTACCCGCGTACTGCTGCTCAAGCTGATAACGGATGTATTCGTAGTCGCTGATGTAGTCGTCAAGATCGGACTGTGCGCTGGACTCGAATGCTCTGTAGCTGGACGCAACCGAGGGGGTATTCCTATAGACTGTTTCGTAAACTCCGTTTGTAAAGATGTTTTTGTCCCCAAGGTCCCAAACGAAGGGGAACGCGTTGCCGTAGTGGTCGTGAATGAGCTGGATCATTCTTGCGTTGTCGGGGTTCTTGGAATAGCGCACCTTAAGAGTGGATTCGTAGTACTTGGGCATTACAATATCCGAGGTCATCTGACTGAGATATTCCACAACGGCAGACACAAACGTCAGATTAACGAACGAAACGGAGGCAGGAATATAACCGACCTCAGTGGTGTCGTGGATAGTGGAGATGTAGTCCTCCTGGAGATCGTCAAGCTTCGGATAAGGCAAAATCGCCATATTAAGCTCGGAGCTGGAGAACACGTTTGACTCAAGGGAGCCCAGTCTCTGGTATGTAAGGAAGAGGACTCTGCCCTCAACAAATGCTCCGATGGCGCCGTCATTTGAGCCGTGGACCTGAACAGCGGTGTTGTCCGTGTGGTACAAAGTCATCAGCTTTTCAGCAAGAGAAACGGTACGCTCGTTGTTTACCGTGATCACGGGATATCCCTGCTCGTCTCTGGAGATATATCCCGGGTCGGAGGTAGTAAGGAAAGGAATGATAGTGCCCCACCAGCCGCACATCGCGATACCCCACTGGTCTCGGCCGTCCCGTCTTTGGTTACCCTGAACGTCAATGTAGGTGCCCGAGTAGGTATAGCCCTCCATGCCTGTGAGGTAGTTGTATGATTCGCGACCGCCGTTGATGATGGAGATGAGAGCGTCAAGAGTCCAGTCTCCGCTGTCAACGAGATCGTATATAAGCTGCGGATTTCCTCCAAGCTGGCGGTAGTAGTCCTTGTTCATAAGGAGACAGTGGCTGTGGCGGGTCACGTCGAGGAAGTAGTCGCCTGCCAGCATGAAGCGTGTATTTGTGTTAAGTGACGCGCTTTCCATAAGTCCGTCGTACCAGTACGGCTGACTGAAATCGAAAAATTCGCCGTATGTTGCATCGTGAAAGAGACCCTCAGCTGATAGTCTTGTTACGCCAAGGTCGTTTATGATGAGGCTGATGCCGTCCGCGCCTGCCTGCACGAGGCTTCTGATCTCCGAGCCTGATACAGTATAGTCATAGTCGGATTCAATGTAACGGAACACGATATTGAGATCTTCTTCAACCCTCTTGTTCCTCTGCAGAGCGGAGTCAGACGCCTTATCCCCTGTTACCTCTTCCTCCCCCTGGATAAGGTAGTTGGAAGAGCGGTAAGACGACTGCTGATCCGCGTCAACGTTAATAGAAGTATGGACCATGAACACCTCGCCGTCAAAATCCAGATCCTTGAGGTCGATGTCCCCACCACCTGTAATATTATTATTTTTGAAGCCTGCACAGGCTGTCAGCAAAAATGAAAAGACCAGGAAAATTGCTACAAGATTTATTTTTCTCATATATTTTCTCCCACAGATGTTAGATACGCCGCACCGCAGCCGATAACTACATTTATAGTATAACATCACGGGAAAGCCGTGTCAATAGACGATTTTAAGTTTTTGTTCCCGTCAGCCTGCCCTTGAAGCAAAAAAGACCCGTGTGGGTCTCTTTTAGTTTTATTCAGCCGCCGTACACTTCGCATAGAGCAGGCGATGGTCGGAATTGCCGTTGTCAAGAGTTCCGGGGCGGGAGAAGGACAAATTCTTCGAGTGAACGATGTTGTCAATACATGCGCCGCCGCAGGTGAGCACGCTGTAGGAGTTTGTGTTCACCGCATCCGAGTTCTCTATCCACGAAAACTCGTCAAGAGAGTCGCAGTTGAAGTCTCCTGTGAGGATAAAGTTGTCCATAGCGGACAGAACTCTGTTTATCTCTTCAAACTGACCCTTTCGCGTGCCAAGATCCTCGTATGACAGATGAGTTACGAAGAAGTTGACGTGGTATCCGTCCACATCCACTCGGGCTCTGCCAAGCACTCTCTGCTCATGCCAGCCGGATGTAAGCTTGATGCGCTCCGACTCGATTATGGGGTATTTCGAGAGCACCGCAACACCGTAATCGCCGCCCCAAAAGTCAATGGTTTTGAAGAAAGCGTAGTACGGGTAGCCGGTTTTTTCGGAAAGCTCCTTCATCGTATCCGCTTTTTTGACACGAAAAGTGTCGATGTCCACCTCCTGCAGCCCTACTATATCAAGTCCGCAGGCGAGAATGTCCTCCGCTATCCTTGAAAAGTCGTGATCCGCATATCCGCCGTTTGCGATGTTGTAAGAGCCGATACTAATGTTAATACCGTTCATTTTCTTCTCCTTATTTTGAGAAAGGAACCCTCTCGAGTCCCTTTCCAATGTCGATTATTTACTTAATTCCGTAATATTCAGCGAGAGCCGCAACGTCGTCCGCCTTGAATGCACCGTCGAAGATGATGAACTCGTCAATGGGAGTCTTCAGCTCTTTGCCGTAGTTTCTTGTAATGTCCTGACCGATGGCAAGCATACCCATGCCGTCCATGTCAGCATCCTGCATCTCCTCGGGAATCTCTGTCACGATAAATTCGCCAAAGTCGTAGGAAAGTCCCACAGTGTTAGCCTTTCTGTCAACGGAGAGGATAACGTGTACCCAACCCTTGTGGTGATCAGTGGGCAGGGAATATGTTTCACTCATTACGTTCTCGCCGTCAGCAAAATCAAAGCGGATGCAACCGGGCTGGAATGCGAGAGAAATACCGTTGCTCAGCTCGTAAGCGCGATTTCTGTTTGCAAAGAATGTGGGGTCAGATGTGTTTTCTGCAGACTGGAACCAGAATGCGATAGTAAAGCTGTCATCGCCGGGCATGAATTCTTCAACTCTTACAGAGCCGTTCTTGAAGCTTGCCGCCTTGCCGTAGATGCCGCTGATGTAGTTGACGTTGTCAAATTCGGTAACGTCTGTACCCATAGCGTCATTTACATTGCTGTCAAAGGGCAGATACAAAAGCACGTCGTCGCCAAAAATTTCGGTGAGATAATTGCCGCTTCCCTCCTTGGGAGTAGCCTCGGAGTAACGTGTGCGATGCTCGTACTGATATTCAACCGTGTACTTCAGGCGGGGAGCCTCGGATGCGTAGTCAGTGAAGAGGTTGTTCGGCACCATACCTGTCATTGTTTCAGGCTGGGTAAGGCCAAACGCGCGAAGAACAACAGCAGCCACGTCGCGGATGCTCATGTTCTCTTCCTTGCCCTTAATGCTCACACTTGTGGGAACACCGCCGCTGATGACACTTCCGCCTGCTGCAGCGAATGTGATGTTCAGCTCTTCGTCAGTGTCTCCACCGTGCATACCGGTTACTGTACCGCCGTGGTCACCTGTAACGATGAAGAGTGTCTTTTCGTCTCTGCCGAGGTCGCAGTAAAGGTCATAGATCTGACCGATGTAGCCGTCAAGCTTTGTAAGAGTTTCAAGATGCTCGGGATTGCCGTAGCCGCTTCCGTGTCCCGCGCCGTCACATTCGTCAAACTGAACGAAGAGGAGCTTGGGGTCGTTGTCATTCAGATAAGAAAGAATCTGCTCGGTAAGAATACCGTCATTGTCAGCAGTTTCCTTGTGAACGTCAAGATTAGTTTCGATAATACCGTGGTTAATGGGATTCCATGTAGAGAAAGACGCGAGAGTTGCATCGGGATAAGCTTCGCGAACTACTCTGAACACGCTGGGGAATGCGGAGTTTGAGGGGAATTCGAATGTTTCCGCAATGTCATTTGTAAGATTGTGGAATTCAGGCTCTACACCGTGAAGCATAGCACCCCAGTTGGGAGCACTGCTGGAGGGCATAACTGCCTGCATATTATATGTAACTGCACCGTCTGCGAAGATTCTGTCGAAGTTAGGTGTGTCGGTGTTTTGGAAGAATGCGCCGCATCCGTCAACACCAAGAATAACGACGCGGTCATAGAAGTATTCCTGCTCGGGAACTTCATAAACGGGAGCCTCAGTTTCATTTGCGGGACCGTTGCCGCCCTGATCTGTAGTACCGTCCGCGGGGTTGTCTGTCTGTCCGTTCTTGGCACAAGCCGCAAATGCGAACAGAGCCATAATAAGCGCGAGGATAAGTGCAATAATTCTTTTCATGTTTGCCTCCAAATAGGTGTATTGCCGAACAAATTGTCCGAATTTACTATATTATACCGCAATATTTGTCCCCAGTCAATAAATTACAGGGATATTTTTTAGTTATGTGCAAAAGGAACTCTTTCGAGTCCCTTTTTTATTTGGTTTACTTTACTCCGTAGTAAGCCGCAAGAGCCGCGATATCGTCCGCTGTAAGAACGCCGCTTACGATAACGATGTCGTCAATGGTTGCGGGAAGTGCGTCGTGAGCCTTGGTTACGTCCTGGCCGAGGATAAGTCCGCTCTCACCTGTCATGGATCCGTCCTTCATCTCCTCGGGGATCTGTAGTGTGCTGTACGCGCCGAAGTCATAAGCCACGCTTACAGTACCTGCTTCGCGGTCAACTGAGAGGATAACGTGTACCCAGCCGTCCTGCCAGTCGGAAGGCAGCTTGAATTTGCCCTCGAAGGCGTTCTCACCGTCACCGTAGTTGAATGCGAGAAGGAAATCGTTGTAATCAGTGCTGCCGTGGAACTCGTAGCCAAGGGTGATCTCGATACCGTTAGCTTCGTTTTCTGTCCATTTCTTGTTTGTGAGAACTACAGGGTTTCTGTCAACCTTGGAGAACTTGTGAAGAGGTGTCTTGAACCAGAATGCGATAGAGAAGCTGTCTGTGCCGGGAGCAAATTCGGGGATCTCAACGTATCCGCCATCAAGCTTAACTGCCTCGCCGTAGAAGCCGTCAACGTACTGTACCCCCTCGGATGCCGCCGCACCTGAGTTCTTGTCAAGACTCTGGTAAGCGAGGATCTTGCCGGGCTGAAGGGCAGTTGTAATTCCACCCTCGGGAGCTGTCTGACTTACGTTGTCACGGTGATCCACGTTATAGGGGATTGTAGGCTCGGGACGTACTGTTGCGTCCACACCCTCAAACAGCCCGCCGGGAACTGTAGAGGTCCAAGACTCGGGAATGTCATATCCGAGAGCGTGGAGAGTGATAGCCGCGATGTCTGTGATTCTGGGGGCGGTCTCATTTCCGTCGCTGTCAAGAGAGGTCATCTTACCGCCGTTAATTACAGTCTTACCTGCAACGGCGATCATGATATTCATCTCACCGTCAGTGTCACCGCCGTGTGTACCGCTGGGTGTACCGCCGTGGTCAGCAGTGAAGATCACAAGTGAGTTCTTGAGATAGCCCTGCTCGCTGAGTGCCTTGAAGAGCTGTCCGATGTAGCCGTCGGTGATCTCAAGCTGGTTTACATAGTGCTGGCTGCCAAATCCCGTGCCGTGACCCTTGCCGTCAACCTGGTCATACTGAACGTAGAGCACCTTCGGGTCGTTTGTCTTGATATATTCAATGATCTGTGCGGTATTGTCAGCGTCATCGGAGGGATATGCCTTATAAACGCCGATATTTTCTTCAATGATACCGCTGTTAATGTCGCCCCATGTTGTGAAGGAAGCGAGAGTTGCGTCGGGATCAGCCTCGCGGATAACACGCATGAAGCTGGGATAAGCGGAATCGGGATCGAAGGGATCGCTGGTGGTGGAGTTTGTCTCACCGTGGATCTCGGGCTCAACACCGTGGAACATGGAGGTCCATGCCTGTGTACTGATGGAGGGAGTTACAGTCTGTGCAGAATATGTGACAGTACCCTCGGACACTATCTTATTGATATAGGGTGTTTCAGCGTAATCGAACGTACCTGCGCCGTCAACACCGATGATGATAACTCTCTCGTATGTATCTGTTCCGTCGTCCTCATATAGTGCGGAAACGTCAAGATCGTCAGCCATTTCCGTGTTGTCGGTGTCATAGAGAGGAATACCCTCGGGACGCTCGCCCGCAACGTAGCCGTTAAAGAATCCGTCGGGAACCATAGAACACCAGCTCTCGGGCTGCTTTATGCCAAGAGCATAAGCAACGATTGCCGCTGAATCAAGAGTGAGCATAGACTTGGAGTCGAACTCACTGTTTACAGTCTTACCTGTCGCCGCAAAAGTGCAGTTTGTTACCACTGACTTTGTTGAGTCGACATGATATTTTCCGCTTCCGCCATGGTCGGTTGTAACGATGAAGAGTGTGTTTTCAATGTTACCCTTAGCCTCAAGAGCAGCGTAGATGTCGGCAATATATTTGTCAGTACCTTCAAGAACGGATATATACTTCTGTCCGCCGTAATCGTTTGCAGCACCGGATTTGTCAACTTCATCAAGCTGAACGAACAGAAGCTTGGGATCGTTTGCCTTAATGTAGTCTACAACCTTCTTAGTAAGAGTCGCGTCAGAGTCAGCGGTGTCCTTGTAAACGTCGATGTTGTCTTCAATAAGACCCACATTAAAGTCTGACCATGTTGCAAAGGAAGCGATAGCCGCATCGGGATATGCTTCTCTTGCAAGACGGAAGATAGTCGGGTACTTGGAATTTGAAAGGTAAGGACCTTCGTCAACACCGCCCATGTTTACCCAGTGCATATCGGGAGTTGTACCTGTGAGGATAGAACCCCAGGATTCAGCATGGTTTATGGGAGCAGAAGCGGCTACTCTGTAGTTAATAATGCCGTTTTCGAATATCCTATCGAACTCGGGCATATTGGCCTTTCTGATGAATGAGCCTGCACCGTCGATACCGATGATAACAACGCGATCGTAAACAGTTGCCTTATCACGTGTTGTATCAAGGCCTACGGGCTTAGCTACACCCTCTTCAGGCTCCGCTTCCGCCACGTTATCCTGTGCAAGCATTGTGCGGATGAGCTTGGCGAGAGTAAATCTCTTCAAAAACGGGCTTGCGGCAGTGGCGGAGATCACCATACCGAAGCACATTGAGAGAACGAGAATAAGTGCAATTATCTTCTTCATAATTTGTCTCCTTGTTTGCTTTTTTTGACTTACCCAAAGTATACCACCCTGCATGAGCAAATGCAATACAGAAAATCCGCCTTGATACCAATTTTGTGGGATCATCCAAAACGCTCGCATGCCTATTGTGCAATGTGACATCAAAAAAAGGAACCCGATATCGAGTTCCTTTGATGTGATTTGTTTGCTTACTTTTCTACGCCGTAGTATTCAGCCAGAGCCATGAGGTCGCGCTTGGTAAGTGCACCCTGAACGATAACAATATCGTCAAGCACTGCAGGAAGTCCCTGGTATCTCTTTGTGGAGTCCTGTCCGATATTGAGAAGACCCGCGTTGAAGGAATTATTCATAAGAGATTCGGGGATTTCTGTAGTCACAATATCATCGAAGTCATATGCCACGCCTACAGTACCTGCCTGACGGTCAACAACGAGGAGAACGTGCATCCAACCGCCTACAAAGTCAAGAGGAAGTGCGTTTTCGAAGTCCATTCTGTCCGAACCGTTACCAACATTGAATGTAGTGTCGGATGTACGGAGGGAGAAAATGAAGCCGGGGTTATTACCGCTCGACCAGTTCTTATTGGAAATGATGGCGGGGTCACCGTTAACCATGCTGGGAACCTTCATCCAGAAGGAGATGGAATAGCTGTCTGTTCCGGGAACGTAGTCCCAAAGAGTGATACAACCGTCGTCAAACATACAGCCCTGGCCGAAATATCCGTCTACAAAGTAAAGCTTGCCTGTTTCTTCGGTTTCAAGGCCGAAAGCATCCTTACTGTCACCATCAAGAGGGAGATAGTAAGCGATTTCATGTCCTGCGAGAACATCGGTAATGTAGTTGCCGCTGTCAGCTGCAGGTGTGGGTGTGCTTTCCTTTGTGCGGTAAGCATATTCGAATTCGATAGAATAAACGGGTCGCTTTTCAACAGGAACATAACCCTCAAACACACCGGAAGGCACAATCGCTGTATATGTGTCGGGCTGCTGGATTCCGAATGCGTAGAGAACTACAGATGCGATGTCACGGATCTGCATATCTGTTT
>SVSK01000070.1 GCA_015064345.1 Oscillospiraceae bacterium
TAGTTAAGCTCGTTGAAGCTGAAGAAACAACTAAAACCGGCATCGTTCTTCCCGGCGCTGCTAAGGAAAAGCCCCAGGTTGCTGAGGTTATCGCTGTTGGCCCCGGCGGAATGGTTGACGGTAAGGAGATCGAAATGATCGTTAAGGTCGGCGACCGCGTTATTACAAGCAAGTACGCTGGTACTGAAGTAAAATGCGACGGCGTTGAATACAATATCGTTAAACAGAGCGATATCCTCGCTATCGTTGAGTAAGAGCAGATAAAGATAACCAATACTTTACTTTAATCCTGCACAAACTCCACGTAGTAGGCGAGTAGGGTCTTGGTGGCCCCTACGAGCACACGAACGACTATCTAATGACAAGGATATCTATATTGGTGTGTAAGCGAATGAAACTATATGTAGGAGCACGCACCCTGAGACATTCCTTGTGAAAGTTTTTGCGGAGCTTTTTTCAAAAAGCGACCGTCCCCCCCAACACAACACTAAAAGGAGAATAACACAATGGCAAAAGATATACTTTATGGAATTGATGCAAGAAATGCACTGATTGCAGGTGTAGATAAGCTTGCAAATACAGTTAAGATCACACTTGGACCTAAGGGCAGAAACGTAGTACTTGACAAGAAGTACGGCGCACCCCTTATCACAAACGACGGTGTAACAATCGCAAAGGAAATCGAGCTTGAAAATGCAGCAGAGAATATGGGCGCACAGCTTGTTCGCGAAGTTGCAACAAAGACAAACGACGCAGCAGGTGACGGTACAACAACCGCTACACTTCTCGCACAGGCATTCATCCACGAGGGCATGAAGAACGTTACCGCAGGTGCTAACCCTATGGTTATCCGCAAGGGTATCCAGAAGGCTGTTGACAAGGCAGTTGCAGGTCTCGTAGCAGCTTCCAAGACCGTTAACGGCAAGGAAGACATCGCTCGCGTTGGTACGATCTCCGCAGGCGACGAGGTTATCGGCACACTTATCGCTGACGCTATGGAAAAGGTAACCTCCGACGGCGTTATCACCGTTGAGGAATCCAAGTCCGCTGAAACATACAGCGAAGTAGTTGAAGGTATGCAGTTCGACCGCGGTTACCTCTCTCCCTACATGGCTACAGACACAGACAAGATGGAAGCTGTTCTTGACGACGCTCTCATCCTTATCACTGACAAGAAGATCTCCAATGTTCAGGACATCCTGCCCCTGCTCGAGCAGATCCTCCAGTCCGGTAAGAAGCTCCTCATCATCGCAGAAGACGTTGAAGGCGAAGCTCTCACAACTCTCGTTCTTAATAAGCTCCGCGGCACATTCACTTGCGTTGCAGTTAAGGCTCCCGGCTTTGGCGACAGACGTAAGGATATGCTCCGTGACATCGCTATCCTCACAGGCGGCGAAGTGATCTGCGACGAACTCGGCCTCGACCTCAAGGAAACAACAATCGACCAGCTCGGTCAGGCACGCCAGGTTAAGATCAACAAGGACAACACAATCATCGTTGGCGGCGCAGGCGACTCCGACGAGATCAAGGGCAGAATCTCCCAGATCAAGTCCGCTATTGAAACAACAACATCCGATTTCGACCGCGAAAAGCTTCAGGAAAGACTTGCAAAGCTTGCAGGCGGCGTAGCAGTTATCAAGGTTGGTGCGGCTACTGAAACTGAAATGAAGGAAAAGAAGCTCCGTATCGAGGACGCTCTCAACGCAACTCGCGCTGCAGTTGAAGAGGGTATCGTTCCCGGCGGCGGCACAGCTTATGTAAACGTAATCGACGAGGTTGCAGCTCTTCTTTCCACAGTTGAAGGCGACGAAAAGACAGGTGTACAGATCGTTCTCAAGGCTCTTGAGGCTCCTATCCGTCAGATCGCTGAAAACGCAGGCTACGAAGGCTCCGTTATCGTTGACAAGATCCGTTCCTCCGGTAAGCGTGGTTACGGCTTCAACGCATACACAGAAGAGTACGTTGACATGATCGAAGCAGGTATCGTTGACCCCACAAAGGTTACACGTTCCGCGCTCCAGAATGCAGCATCCGTTTCCTCCACTGTTCTCACAACAGAGGCTCTCGTTGTAAATCAGCCTGAACCCGAAGCACCTGCAGGAGCAGGCATGGGCGGCGGCATGGGTGGCATGTATTAATCCGACGCACAGTTAAGAAGATAAAAACAATCGCATCGTAGGAATATCCTGCGGTGCGATTTTATGTTTGAAAGTAATTTATCTTCCCAAAGAAAAAGATTCTGCCGTGATTTTTACGCCGAGGCTGAAACCCATAACAAACCAGTTGCAGGAATCGAGAGTGTGGTGTTCTTCCAAACAGTGAATTAACTTATCCAGCATTTCCTTTTGCGAGGCGGATAGCACATCTTTTAGATGTTCTTCGTGTCTTGAAGCGAATTTCAAGCATTCTTCTACTTCATCTCTGTTGAATTGCGTGAATTGATCTGATTGAACAAATGAACTGAAAAACAAAGATTCAAGTAATTGCATAATAGATCCTCCGTTCAAATGTAACTGATAAGTTACTTTTTGATACATTATACACGATTTATATTATAATGTCAATAGAAACAACAAAAATGGGGGATGTGCAATGGAGAAATACTACTACCGTAGGCTTCGTGACCTTAGGGAAGATAATGACATGAAGCAGCTGCAAGTGGCAGAATATCTCGGCATAAAAAGAACTCAGTATCTCAGATATGAAAAAGGATATCAGGAAATCCCCGTGCACATGGTAATCAGCCTTGCGCGTCTGTACAAAACATCGACGGACTATATTCTCGGTGTAACAGATGACCCCCGATGTCATGCGGACGAAGAATAAAAATTAACGCATCGTAGGAATATCCTGCGGTGCGATTTTTTGGTGGAAATAGGAGAAATACGAAAGTCCAAAGTTAAACGGAACTGCCAAGATAGGGATTCACCGAGATTCGACGTAGTCGAACTCGTCGAGTTGCTACGCAAACTCGGTTAAGTTGGAAGAATCAGAGAAGTTGCAGTGAATTTTTCCAATGCAGTAATAATTGGCGGGATTCGATCGGATGGAAGTATAGGCAAAAGTGAATATCCCGTCCTCCTTCCCCTTAAGTGGACGGTGATTCACAAGAGGTGTGGACACGGAACACCTCTTGTGCGCCCCACGCGTAGTGCAAAGATTATGTTAGACAAAAAAGTTGGGTTGAAGAGTAAAGCTGCATGAATACAATAAAACCAAGCCCAAACAAGCTGGAGGATAATATCCTCCCCTACGGGTGTCGCGGTGATTGGGAGTAAAGCGTCAAGACAAACAAAAAAAGCGGGGTATCACGAAAATACTCCGCTTTGTTTATTACTCTTCAATAACCTTCACACTCTTCATAACCATATCAAATCTCGGTCTGTCGTTGTAGTCGGTTGCAATGTTGGCGATCTCGTCAACCACTTCCATGCCCTCGATAACCTTGCCGAATGCCGCATACTGACCGTTCAGATGAGGTGCGTTGGCGTGGCAGATGAAGAACTGGGAGGACGCGCTGTCCTTGTGTGCGCTGCGAGCCATGGAGATTACGCCGCGAGTGTGGGAGAGAGTGTTCTGCACACCGTTAGCTGCGAATTCACCCTTGATTCTGTTTGCAGAACCACCCATGCCTGTGCCTGTGGGGTCGCCGCCCTGGATCATAAATCCCTTGATAACGCGGTGGAAGATGAGCCCGTCGTAGAAGCCTTCCTTAACAAGCTTTGTGAAGTTTTCCACTGTGATGGGCGCAACCTCGGGGTAAAGCTCAAGCTTGATAATGCCGCCGTTTTCCATTTCGATCTGAATCATATAATTCACCAAATTCCTTTCGTTGATACAATATATTTTTCACTGATATTTTATCAGAAAAACAGCGCAAAGTCAAACATATTCTGTGAAGTTTTCGCCATGCGTGGGAATAATATAGTATATATCAAGCGAGAGCGAGGGGGACGAATGGAAAGACGGGGTGCGTGGCTGAAGCTGACTCTTTGCGTGGCGGCGGGTATTATTGTCGCGTTTACTGTGCGGGGAAGGATTGGCGAGATCCTGCTGCCGCTCATCCTTGCATATGTGGGTGCGACTGCGGTGAGACCTGTTGCAAAGGGGATCAGCAAATTGGGGCATATGAACGAGAAGATAGCGGGGGCGGTGCTTTCAGTCCTCATCTGCGGCGGCGGTATCTATGGGGCATCCTTTGTTTCGGTGAGACTTGGGGAAGAGTTGTGGCGCTTGGCTGACGATATTCCGCAGCTTGTGGAGAGGGTTATAGAGCTTGTGCGGCGACTGTCCGAAGCCTTGCCACTTGGGAAAACCGACAACGGCAGAATGATGGAAATATTTGAGGGAATACTTCGTGAGGCGGCAGAGTACATGGGCTCCTCAGTTGCGAAGCTTCTTGGATCGGTGGTCAGCTCCTTTCCGCGGCTGCTGATGGGCACGCTTGTGTCTTCTGTGGGGTTCATTTATCTTGCCTCTGACATGGACGGAGCGGCAAAAAGTATTATGACCCTCGTGCCCGAAAGATACCGTGAGAGGGTGAGATCGGTGTTCCTCGACGTCTCGGGAGCGGTGTTCTCCTATCTTCGGGCGTATGCCACCATCATGTCGGTGAACTTCATTATCCTGTCGGTAGGTCTCACAATCATCGGAGCCGACAACCCCCTTGCAAGCGGAGTGATAATCGCCTTAGTCGATGCACTGCCACTGCTCGGATGCGGCACAGTTCTGATCCCGTGGGCGGTGTGGTGCTTCCTCTCGGGCGAGGCTGTGCGCGGCGTGGGACTGCTTATACTGCTGGGAGTCATCTACGTTGTCAGACAGTTCCTTGAGCCTCGTGTTATCGGGCGCATGACGGGTGTACATCCCTTTGTGGCACTTGCGGCGGTGTATATCGGACTGAAGCTGGGCGGTGTGGGCGGCATGATACTCGCACCAATAATTCTCATGTGCGTAAAGCAGTACACTCTTGGACAGAGGGAAGAAAAACAGACTTGAAGTTGAGGCGGCGGTGTGCTATAATTGTGCTGCAGTGAAGAAAAAACGGAGGAGTCCCATATGTTTGACGGAAAACTCAAAGCACTCACATTCAGCTATGACGACGGTGTAACTCAGGACAAGCGCCTGATCGAATTATTCAACAAATACGGACTGAAGGCCACGTTCAACCTTAACTCGGAGTTGCTCGGACAGCCTAACTCCCTTATCCGCGACGGAGTGAAGATAAATCACACGAAAAACAAAGCGGAGGATGTGAAATACATCTACGAGGGCCACGAGGTTGCGGCGCACACACTTACCCACCCGTTTTTGCCGGAGCTTGATGAGAGCGAAGTGATCCGCGAGGTAGAGGAAGATAGACTGAAGCTGTCAGAGCTTGTGGGATACGAGGTGCAGGGACTTGCATACCCCGGCGGCGGTGTGAACTATGACGATCGCGTTGCAAGCATCATCAAGAATAACACAGGCATCAAATACGCTCGCACAGGAGACTGGACGACCTCACTTGAGCCGTGGACGGATCTGTACAAATACTCCGGCACCCTCTACCACCACGTTTGCTGGGACGAAATGCTGAAAATGGGCGAGGACTTTGTCTCACTCAAGGCAGATTCCCCCAAGGTGTTCTTCATTTACGGCCATGCATACGAGTTTGATATCTTCCCCGAAAGATGGGCGAGGCTTGAAGAGTTCTGCAAGATGATAAGCGGCAGAGACGACATTTTCTACGGCACAAATCTTGAAGTTCTTACCATGCAAAACAAATAAATTACTGGGAAAATATAACACAATTCCTCTTGTAATTCTAAAAAAGCCGTGATATAATGTGGTAAATCAAAAAAGCATCTTCTTATATTAAGGAGCAAGATTATGGAAAAGAAATTAAGAGTTGGTATCATCGGTTGCGGCGGTATTGCTCACAAGCATTTGGTCTCCTATCTGAACATTCCCGAGGTTGAGGTCGTTGGCGGCGCAGATATCGTTCCCGGCAAGGCACGCGAGTTCTTCAACATCCACGGTCTCACAGAGGTAAAGGCGTTCGAGTCTGCAACAGAGCTGCTTAAGTGCGATCTTGACGCGGTATCAATTTGTACATACAACACACAACACGCGGTTTGTGCTATCGAGGCGCTGGAAAAGGGCGTACACGTACTCCTTGAAAAGCCCATGTGCCTTAATATGAAGGAAGCGGCTGAGATCTATGCGGCTGAAAAGAAGTCCGGCAAGATCCTCACCATCGGCTTTCAGCCCAGATACGGCGACAACTTCAAGCAGGTTAAGGAGATCATCTCCTCCGGTGCACTTGGGGAGGTTTACTACGTTCAGACGGGTGGCGGCCGACGTCGCGGTATCCCCGGCAACACATTTATCGAAAAGGAAACAGCAGGTGTTGGCGCGCTGGCGGACATCGGATGCTACGCTCTCGACTTTGCAATGAACTCCATCGGTTATCCGAAGCCCCTTACCGTTTCCGCTGTTGCTTACGATCACTTCGGCAAGAATCCCAAGTATTATGGCGAGCACGAGAGATTCAACGTTGACGATTTCTCTGCGGCGTTCATCAGACTTGAGGGTGGCATTACCCTTGACTTCCGTATGAGCTGGGCGATGCACATGGATACCACAGGTGACTTCCTCTTCCTCGGTAAGGATGCAGGTCTTAAGGTTAAGCAACCCAACATCTCTCTCTGGAGCGGTGCATGGGACGGTGCGGTTGGTGAGATCACCCTGTTCCACGATGTACTCGGCAAGCCCACATCCACCATCATTCCCACTAACGATGACCAGAAGGGGGATATGTTCTACCGCAAGGTCAAGTCCTTTGTTGATGCGATCCTCACAGGCGGAAAGGCTCCCATTCCCACATCCGAGATCCTCTACAACCAGGCGATCATTGACGGTATCATTCGCTCTGCCGAGTGCGGTCATGAGGTTGAGACCGATCTTGCTTTCCTTGATAAGATCAACTAAGCCAAAACAACATAAAAAGAAACAGGCATCACCGCCTGTTTTTTGTTTTTGCTTCGCAAAGTGAAATCGACTTCGTCGGTGAAATCCAACTTCGCTGGGTGAAATCGCTTCGCGGTGAAATATTCACTTCGTGAATGTTGTAGGAACTTTTATGACCTGAAGGTCAAAAAGTAACTTTAATTAAAAATGTGTCAATCGAACTTTACTAATAAGTTCAAATACACAGGCGTATCGGTTGCAGTCGCAGACAAATAAAATAGGTATGAGGCGCAATGTGTTTTAGTTGCACATAATACAAAAGGGGTTTCCAAAGGGGAAAACAGCGCAGTGTAGATATTGCTTGCAATAGATACACAAGCTCTTGTCCCCTTGGTGGCTGGTGATTCTTAAGAGGCGTAGCTTCCGAGGTTGCGTAGCAACTCGACGAGTTCGACTCCGTCGAATCTCGGATTGACAGCCTCTTAAGTTCTCCACGAAAGTGGGGACTGCGCTGAACAAAAATAAAAAAAGCCCTCGAGAGAGAGCTTTCTTTAATTCGGTTAACCAAATCAGATGAGTTCCTTAACCTTGGACGCCTTACCAACTCTGCCTCTGAGGTAGTAGAGCTTAGCGCGGCGAACCTTACCACGACGGGTAACTTCAACCTTAACTACGTTGGGGGAGTGAAGGGGGAATGTCTTTTCCACGCCTACACCGTATGCAACGCGGCGAACGGTGAATGTTTCGGAGATGCCGGAACCGTGACGAGCGATTACTGTGCCTTCAAAAAGCTGGATTCTCTCACGAGCACCTTCCTTGATGCGGTTGTGAATGCGGATTGTGTCACCAATGTTGAAGGAGGGAACTTCTGCCTTCAGCTGCTCACTTGCAAAAATGTCGAGTTTGTTCATTTCAGTCGACTTCCTTTCTGAATATTAGGCATTCGTGCGGAGCTTCGCAGAGGACTGCCCTGGCTTTGCGCAGATATATTATCGGTGCGCATGCAAAAGTAATTATATCACAGCTTTTTTCGTTTGGCAAGAGGTTTTAGAAAAATATTTTCCAAAAATCGACGGAGAATCGAGCGAATTTACAGATTATTTACAATTTAATTTTTTGTAAACTTTCGGTAAATTTTGTAAACAATACGATTTTTCTATTGACAATTTCAACTTTATTCTTGACAAAGGTACTATTTAGTGGTAAAATCGTATACTGATGTAGCTTCGCCCAAAATGCTTTTTCGCGCTTCTTTACCTTATTATATAGGCAAAACGCACCGAGGGCAAGCAAAAAATCGTCGCCC
>SVSK01000007.1 GCA_015064345.1 Oscillospiraceae bacterium
CAAATTACATATAACTTTGTATTAACCTGTTTGAACTTCCTCGTACGGCTTGCATTTTTCGCGGCCGTTATTTTATTTTCACAATTTTATTTTTTCTATGGAGGAAAGCATGGAACAGTTTCTCGCATGGGACATCTCCGACACGTTCAACGGTCTCATGATGATCCCCAACCTGATCGGTGTGCTCTTTATGATCCCGCTGGTCGTTAAGATCACAAAGAACTATATCGACCGTAAGGTTAAGTGCAAGGACGTTGCTCCCATCATCTCTTACGATCCCGAGATCGAAGCTGAAGCAGTTGCAAATCCCGATGAAGAATAAAATATCATAAAACTAAAATGCGCTTCCGTTGACTTTAGTCTCGGCGGCGCATTATTTTTCTCCAAAAACTTGTTTTCTTTCCTATGCTATGGTATAATTAATAAAATAATAAATCTATTCCAAAAGCGAGGTACGCTCGATGAAAAAATACACACTCGGCACACCTGATGAGTTCGTTCCGTCAAAGTTTTGCAAAAAGTTCAACTATGTTGAAACTGATGTGAAATACCCTGCATCCAATTTCAGATGCAAGCAGACCAAGGCAGGCTTTATCGTTGAGTTTCCCATGGAACCGGGCACTCAGGTATTCGGTTTCGGTCTTCAGCTCAAGCAGTTCAACCATACAGGCTCCAAGCTGAAGCTCTGTGTTAACTCTGACCCTGTTTCAAAGAACGGTGACTCTCATGCGCCTGTTCCCTTCTTCGTTACAAACAAGGGCTACGGTATGTATTTCGATACTGCACGCTACGCTGACTTCTACTGCGGAAAGAGAAAGAAAGCTCCCCGCCAGGTGAATGACGTTATCGAAGGCGGCGGAGATTCCGAGGCAGAGCTTTACAAGATCAGACTTGAAAATGACCTGGTAATGAGCGTGCTTATCCCCGTTTCCGAGGGTGTTGACGTTTACGTATTCGAGGGCGACACCATTACAGATATTGTTAAGCAGTACAATATGCTCTCAGGCGGCGGTGCGGACGTTCCCGACTGGGGTCTTGGCATGATGTACCGTTGCTACACACGCTGGGATGCAGAGAGAATCAAGCAGACTGCCGATTACATCAGAGAATCCGACATTCCCTGCGACATGATCGGTATCGAACCCGGTTGGCACAGCCACAAGTATCCCTGCACATTCGAGTGGAATCTTGAAGGCTTCCCCGATCCCAAGGGCTTTGTTTCATATCTTAAGGATAAGGGCTTCCATGTAAATCTGTGGGAGCATGCATATACGCACCCTGAGAGCTGCCTTTACGACAAGCTTTACGATTACGCAGGTGACTACTTCACCATGAGCGGTATTGTTCCCGACTTTTCTATTCCCGAAGCGAGAAAGCTCTTTGCCGACCACCACAAGAAAGAATGTGTTGACATCGGTGTTGACGGCTTCAAGCTTGACGAATGTGACTCCGGAGACTACGTTGGAAGTTGGGGATTCCCCCTTCTCACACAGTTCCCCTCCGGTATGGACGGTGAGCAGTATCACTCTCTCTTCGGCACACTGTACTCCGGTGTAATGCTTGAAGCGCTGGGAGATACTCCCACATACTCCCTCGTCCGTCAGATGGGTGCGCTTGCGTCCTCCTATCCCTTCGTTCTTTACAGCGACCTGTACGACCACAGAGAGTTCGTACGCGGTGTTGTCAACTCCAGCCTCTCCGGACTTCTTTGGTCTCCCGAGGTGCGCTTCTGCTTCGGCACAGAGGACTGCATCCGCCGTCTTCAGATCGTTGCAATGTCTGCAATGTGTCTCGTAAACGCATGGAACTATGACGGTATTCCGTGGGTAGTTCACGAATGCGAAGAAGAAGCAAGAGAGATCTTCAAGCTCCGCTATAAGATGCTTCCCAGACTCCGCGCGGCATTTGACGAATACAAGGCTACCGGCAAGCCTCCGATGCGCGCACTTGTAATGGACTACACAAGCGATCCCGAAACATACAAGATCGATGACCAGTGGCTGTTCTGTGACGATCTGCTAGTTGCACCTATCTTCCCCGGCACCAACGACGAGCGCGACGTATATTTGCCTGTTGATTCGAAGTGGGTAAACTACTACACAGACGAACCTGTAGAATCCGGTTGGACACATATTCAGACAAAGGATATTCCGATCTTCAGAAGAGTTGACTGATTTTCGGAGCTTATACGAAATGATTTACAATCTCCCATTTGACGTAGTTTTCTGCCCTGACTATAAAACTGAAACAATAGTTGAAGGTTGGCGTCAGGCAGAAGCGGAAGGATATACATACTACGAAACAAAAATCGGCTCTCTTTGCTTCTTTTTGCTCTCACACATTGACGGAAATATGTACCTGAAGGTATTCAATTCCGGGAGTGAAGCGGTAACGGGATTCGTTGGCGTCAGATTCCCTTGGCGGCACGGTAAGGACTCTTACACACTTGTGCCTGCTATATATTACGACGGCAACTGTGGTGAGACATACGAGATCCCGAAGATATCTCTACCGGATATGCCCAAGTTCTCCGCGTCAATATCCGCCGCATCTTATCCTACGGTCATTGCCAAAGACGGTGTGCAGGGATACGCTTACGATTTCTCTCCCACATCCTTTGCAGGTTGGAACGGAATAGAGCTGGATGCAGAAAAATCCACATTCACCATATTTGCTCCTGCCAAGGAAGAGGATATATATGAATGCGGAAACTTCCGTGGCGAGAGCAGACCTCCCTTCACATGGCATAAATACAGCACAGTCTGCATCCGTTTCAGACGCAGTGAGTTCGACTGTCCCGAAATAAAGTCAGTTTTCGATTACCATTGGAATACTGCCATCCGAAACAAGCTCTATCCTGCATCAAACTCTCCCAAGCTGTCGGAATCCGAGGGTGCTTCCCTTGTCCGCGACTGGGTATATGATATGCACATGCTCATTACTCCCAAGGACGAGCCACTTATTCTTGCCGCTTTCATGGATCAGAATAACCGTTGGCCCAGTCCCGTGTGCGCCGAATGGGGAATTCAGATCGGTTGGTCAAGCGGTACACTTACTGCCCTGCCAATGCTTAAATTCGGTGGAAAGTACAGAGAGTTTGCCATCCGCTACTTTGACTTTATTGCGACAAACGGAAACTCAAAGAGCGGTGTTAAGTATTCCGTATACGATGGAAATCGGTGGATGACTCCCGACCATCCCGAATACGGCAACCGTGATTACAACCACCTCCGTTTCTGGGGAGATCATCTCTATTACCTCGGCCGAGCTATTACTTTTGAGCGTAAGTCGGGCATCAGTCATCCCTTGTGGGAGAAGGAATTCCGCTGTGGTATTGACATCATCATAGGCGTTTGGAACCGTGAGCATGACTTCGGATACAGCTGGAATATTGAAGGCGAGCAAGTAGAGATAAAGCGTCGCGGAACAACCGTAGGTGCTTACTGCTTAGCTGCTCTCTCCGAGGCTGTGGCACTTTATCCGAACGACGAAGAACTGAGACGTGTGTTCGAGGAAGCCTGCAAAGCATACTACAAGCGCTGGATTCTCACAGGTCACACTTGTGGCGGTCCTACAGATATTCTTGACGCAGATGACTCCGAAAGCTGTGCAACACTTGCAACTGCACTTGTACGTCAGTATCAGCTCCTCGGTGGCAAAGATAAGCTTGAGATGGCAGTTGACGCCTGCAAGATGTTTGCAACGTGGGTTGTGAACTATCAGCCTGCCTTCCCGGGTGGATCGATGTTTGAGGGAATCAACGTATGCGGCGGTGTTATTGCAAACGTACAAAACCGACACATAGGACCCGGCATTTGCGTAAATTCCGCAAGATTCCTTTACGATATTGGTGAGATCACAGGGGACTCAAGATTTACCGATCTGTACTACCGTATCAAACACGCGGCGATAAACATGATGTCGTCATATGACGGAGAATTTTTCGGGCTGACCTTTGATTCTCCTTTCATGAAAGGTATGCTCAGTGAACAGATAAACATCACAGACGCACTCAATCCTGCAGGTGAGACATGGAAAGTCAGCGCTTGCTGGCCTGCTTCTGCGGTACTTATGGGTTGGTTTGACACTCCCGACACAAAATAATAAAAAAGCGGTGACTTCAATGGATTTCGAAATCACCGCTTATTCTTTTGTTAGAGCTCAATGAGCACAGCTCGGCATGGTGAACCGTCCGCTCCTTTTATGGAGATAGGTGCCGCGCTCAGAATATATACTCCGTCCGGTACTTGACTGAGTCTGATTCCCTCAAGCAAAACAACTTCTGCTCCGAGTAACACTTTGTGTACAGCAATAGGTCCATCCTCCGGTCCAACTGTCTGGGATTCGTTGCCCACGAGAGCCACGCCCGATTCAGCGAACACTTCTGCCGCCTCAAGAGTTACAGTAGCCTTGCCTTTTATAAGTATTCGCTTTGCAGATTCAGCGCATTTGCTTCTTGCTGCCTCGAGAATTGCTCTTGCACCGCCGGCATCAATATCACCTGTCATCTCTTTGACGAACGCATATCCAACAAGCTTTGTAAGATCAAGCTGTTCTACAGTTTTGCCGTCCTCAAGGAAGTGAAATGGCGCATCAATGTGAGTTCCGTTGTGGGCACACATGGAAAACGCAGTCAGGTTGCAAATGTTGCCGTCAGCAATAGAATAAAGTCTTTCCGCTTTAGGGGCAGGGTCACCGGGAAACACAACACATTCGGTAAGTTCCTGCGAAATATCGTAAATTTTCATTCATTCCACCCCGTTTTACAGAGAATACACTATCATTCCAAGCACCGCAGATATTACGATAAGCAGTATTGGGGAGATCTTTTTCTTCTTGATCTTCTGCCACAGAAAAGCGATCAAAGTAACAATAGCGAATATTATCACTGCGCCAAGATCAACTGAGAAGCCGTCTGCAGTAAGTCCGAGAAGTGTAGTAAGAAGCATTGTCACACCCACACCGGTAATAAGGCCAACAACGCAAGGACGGATACCGCCAAGCACTGCTTTTACACCTTTGTATTTAAGAAATCCGGTGATAACTGACGAAATAAGCAGAATTATTATAAATGACGGAAGGACTACACCCAGTGTTGCCAGCATAGCACCAAATATTCCGCCCTGTTCAGAGCCGATAAATGTTGCCATATTTACCGCAATAGGTCCGGGAGTGGATTCTGATACTGCAATCATGTTAAGCAGTTCTTCTTCACCAAGCCAACCGTGAGAGAGTACCTTTTCGCGGATGAGCGGGATCATAGCATAGCCGCCGCCGAAGGAAACCGCGCCAATTTCAAGGAAAGTAAGGAAAAGCTGAAGATAAATCATTCTTTATCCTCCTTTCCCGCGCGAGCTTTATTTACAAGAGATGCACAAAATCCGATAGCACCGCAGATAAGGATGAAGTAAATGCTCGAGAACTTAACGGAGAAGATCGAGAACAATACTGAACAAAGCAGTACCACCGTGATGATTGTGAGATTGAACGGTGTTTTCTTCACGCCCTTGAGCATCTTGATACCTGCAGAGAGGATCAGGTATACCACGCAAGCCTGAATTCCGCGGAAAGCGTATTCCACGATTGTCAGCTTGAGGAATGCATCCAAAAACAGGGATATTACGAAAATTATCACGAATGATGGAATGCAGACACCGAGAGTGCCGAAAAACGATCCCCAAAATCCGCCAACCTTGTATCCTATGTAAGTGGATGAGTTGATCGCAATAGGACCGGGAGTTGACTCTGCAATTGCCACCATATCAAGGAATTCTTCCTTTTCCATCCACTTTTTCTTTTCAACGAACTCGTTCTGCAGAAGAGCAATCATGGCATATCCGCCGCCGAACGTAAAGAGCCCGATCTTCAGCATTGTGAGAAACATGTTCAGCACAACGCCTCTCTTTTTCACTTTGTTGTCCATACTAATTCTCATTTACCTCATTCTCCCTTGAGATACGACAGAATTTCCGCTGCATTTGTGTCAGGCTTCACTTTCGGCATGACCTTTTCGATGTTTCCGCCCTCGTCAATGATGAATGTGGATCTTACCACTCCCATTGACACCTTGCCGTATAGTTTCTTCTCCTGCCACACGCCGTATGCCTGTACTGCATCAAGCTCCGTGTCAGAAAGAAGAGTAAACGGAAGTGAGTATTTCTCGGCAAACTTCACATGAGACTGAACACTGTCTCGGCTGATTCCAATTACCGCGACTCCAAGGTCAGAAAAGCCCTTATACGCCGAGGCAAAAGCGCAAGCTTGACGTGTACAACCGGGAGTGTTATCTTTCGGATAAAAGTACAGCACCACCTTTTTTCCGAGAAAGTCAGACAGCGATACCATATTGCCGTCTTTGTCGGGGAGTGTGAAATTCGGTGCTTTTGTTCCTATTTCAAGCATAATTTCCTCCAAATCAGTCTGCTGTTAACCGAGCAGCACGTCTGTGATAAGCATGATACAGAATCCCACAAGCAATGCGTATGTAGCTCCTCTCTCACTTCCGTGAGCATGAGTCTCCGGAATCATCTCGTCGCTTATAACATAAAGCATTGTACCGCCTGCGAAAGCCAAAGCAAAAGGCAATATTGCAGATGCAATGCTTACCGCAAAGTAGCCGATCAGCGTACCGACAACTTCTACAAGACCTGTTACCATAGCGCAGAGAAATGTCTTTTTAGGTGTTACACCGGCCGCGAGCATAGGACCGATAATAACCATACCTTCGGGAATATTCTGGAGTGCAATACCGCCCGCAATGATCATCGCCTGTGACACGTCTCCCGAGCCAAATCCTACGCCTGCCGCGATACCCTCGGGCAGATTATGGATCGCGATTGCAGTCACAAATAAGAGCACCTTGCTGAGGCTTGAGTTTTTGTGGTTCTCAATGTCAGCGCCCATCAGCTTATGAAGATGCGGCACCAGCTTGTCCACAAGATTAAGGCAAAGTGCGCCTGCGAATATTCCCGCAACGGTAATCAGAAGTCCGAATTTACCGCCATACTCAATGGATGGAAGCACAAGCCCAAGCACTGCCGCTGCAAGCATTACTCCCGCAGCAAAAGATAGAACTATGTCTGAAAACTTATGTGATATTTTTTTGAATACAAACCCTATAACGGAGCCGATAACTGTCGCGCCACCCACACCTAGTGCAGTCAAAAGTACCATTTCCATAGTTTTTCTCCTCTATACCGTACACACCGAAAGAGTATCGGATGTAAAGTACAACCGATACTCGTGTGTTTTATACTTTTTCGGGTCCCATCAAGATTTCGGAAATAACGTCAAGCACCTTGTCATGACATCCACCGCATCCGGTTGAGCAATGAGTGACTTTTTTCACATCCTCAAATGCTTCAAGCACGTCGGAAAAGGTCTTGTGCTCATGGAGAGCATTGGCTATATCGTTATAACTTACTTTCTTGCAATTACAAATCGTGTAATTTTCTTTCATGGAGTGCCGCCTCGGAATTATTCAGCCTCGCTGAAGTTGTCCTTACCTACTCCGCAAAGAGGACATTCGAAATCCTCGGGAAGATCTTCAAACTTTGTGCCGGGAGCAATACCGTTATCGGGATCGCCTACAGCTTCATCATATTCCCATCCACATACGTCGCATACATACTTTTTCATAATTGTTTCCTCCGTAATATTTAATTTTTATCTTACAGCACGAGAGAAGGTGCTGAGTAAATTCTTCCTGCAAGCTCCTGATTGAGCATATACAGACTCTTGGGATCTGAGCCGAACAGCTCCATCTTGGATATCAGATCGTTGGCATTTGTCTCTTCCTCGCCCTGCTCCTTCACGAACCAGTCAAGGAACTGCATTGTACGGAAATCTCTCACGTCATATGCCGCACCGTAAATGTCGTTAATGAGAGATGTAACGTATTCTTCATGCTCAAGTCCTGCCTTAAGCACGTCCATGTGGCACTCAAATGTCTTATCCGGCTTTGCTATTGCCTCGAGAGTTACAGGCATATTCTCGTTCTGAAGGTAAGTGTAGAAGAGCATAGCGTGGTCTCTTTCTTCCTGAGCCTGGATCAGATACCAGTTTGCAAATCCGTCAAGTCCCTTTGCCTTGAAGTAGTTTGAGAAATCCAGATAAAGATATGCGGAGTAAAACTCCTTGTTGATCTGCTGATTCAGTAATTCGTGTACTTTAGCGTTCATCATTGTAGTGTCCTCCAATACAGAATTTATTATTATTTATTTTATTTCTTCGAAATCAGATGCACCGTGCTTGCAGAGAGGGCAGATAAAGTCTTCAGGAAGCTCGTCTCCCTCGTAAACGTATCCGCATATCTTGCAGACATATCCCTTCTTGCCGTCTGTCTCGGGCTTCGGCTTTACATTGTCAAAGTAGTAGGAGTAGGTCATTGTTTCTCTGTCGGAAAGAACTCTTGCCTCTGTCACAGAGCAGATGAACATTCCGTGAGTGTCAATGTCAATATACTGCTCAACCTTCAGAGACATAAAGGAGTTGATATATCTCGGGAGAACCACAAGGCCGTTATCGGAGCGGAGAGGCTCGCAGTCAGCAAACTTGTCAACATTTCTGCCGCTGACAAAGCCAAAGCTCTCGAACACCTTAAAGGGTGCATCCACAGTCAGGCAGTTGATGTTCATAACACCTGTCTGCTTGATGATGTGGTGGGAGTAGTTTTCTTTGTTGATAGTAACAGCAACGCGGTTCGGTGTGTTCGTTACCTGCGTAACAGTGTTTACGATAAGTCCGTTGTCTTTCTTTCCGTCGTTTGAAGTAACAACGTACAGTCCGTAGCCGATGTTGAAGAGAGCTGTCATATCGTTCTTGTTTGCTGTAGAATCCTGCAGTGCAAGATATTCCTTGCAAAGCTCATCGGCAAGAGCGTTCACCTGCTGTGTGCTTTCTTCATTGAGTGCAGAGAGGATCTTTACAGTAGTATCGGCAAAGGTGATGTTCTTGCAGTATTCAAGAAGCCCTTTCATGATCTTTGCCGCAAGAGGAGCCCAGCTTCCGTTCTCAATAAGTCCAACAGTACGGTTAGAGAAGTTGCGCTCCGCAAGATGTTCAATAAACTCACGCATAAACGGGAATATCTCTGCGTTGTAAGTTGTGGTTGCAAGAACGAGCTTGCTGTACTTGAATGCATCCGCCACCGCCTGTGCCATATCACATCTTGCAAGATCATGAACAACTACCTTGGGGCATCCGTTTTCCTTAA
Organism: Oscillospiraceae bacterium; assembly: GCA_015064345.1. Taxonomy (GTDB): domain Bacteria; phylum Bacillota; class Clostridia; order Oscillospirales; family CAG-272; genus UMGS1696. Next base: position 9,215 of record SVSK01000007.1, read on the forward strand.
GCTTTTCGGCAAGCCTCAGCACCGCTTTTTTAGTATTACCGTAAACGGATGTATATGCAACAACAATGCCTTCCTCTTCAGGCTGATAGCCGGACCATGTGTTGTAAAGGTTCAGGTAATATCCCAGATTTTCATTCAACACGGGGCCGTGGAGAGGACAGATCGTCTGTATGTCAAGTGCAGAAGCCTTCTTAAGAAGAGACTGTACCTGTGTGCCGTATTTGCCTACGATGCCGATATAATATCTTCTTGCTTCGTCCACCCAAGGCTCATTTGCATCAATGGCACCAAACTTACCGAATCCGTCAGCGGAGAACAGGATCTTATCTGTGCTATCATATGTTACGATTACCTCGGGCCAGTGTACCATGGGCGCTGTAACAAAGGTGAGGTTATGCTTGCCGAGAGACAGGGTGTCACCCTCTCCCACAACAATACGGTTATCGGTGAAATCTGTTCCGAAGAAATTTTTCATCATGGCAAATGCTTTAGCGGAAGAAACTATCACAGTATTCGGATACGCCTTCATGAAATTCATGATATTGGCGCTGTGGTCAGGCTCCATATGCTGAACTATAAGATAATCGGGCTGTCTTCCCAGGAGTGTGTTTCCTATATTGTCAAGCCATTCGTGAGTAAAAGCCGCGTCTACTGTATCTACAATAGCAATCTTCTCGTCAATTATCGCATATGAATTATAGGACATTCCGCTCGGAACTTTATACTGCCCCTCAAAAAGATCAATCTTATGGTCGTTTACGCCGATGTATTTTACATCTCCGGTAATTATCATTGTCTTATGCTCTCCTGTGGTATTTTTTACATTATATCACATAATTATAAACTATTCAATGGGGTTTTGATTCATTTTACATATCACTTTTTCATTTTATGTTTATAGTATATCACTTCCGCAGCAAAAGATATGTTGAAATTTCAACAAAACAATATTTTAATTATAAAAAATCTATTTTCAATAAATATTACGCTTCGTTTCGGAAATAATGATAACATACCACGGAAAGGATGAAAATAAATGATCGAACAGGACACAATAAAGCTACTCAGAGAATGTGACGCGGGCGTGAAAATGGGAGTAAGCTCAATAAACGAGGTTATTGACTTTGTCAAAGCAAATGAGCTGAAAGATAACTTAAATGAGTGCAAGAGAAAGCATGACAAGCTCAGCGCAGAAATTGACGGTCTGCTCCACAAGTACCATGATGACGGTAAGAATCCAAATCCCATAGCCAAGGGAATGTCATGGGTCAAGACCAACGTAATGCTCAGCGTGAATGAGTCGGACCACACCATAGCAGACCTTATTACAGACGGCTGCAACATGGGTGTGAAGTCCTTAAACAAATATCTGAACAAGTATGAAGCCGCAGACGAGGTCTCGAAGGATATCGCAAAGCGACTTATCAATCAGGAACAAGAGCTTACCGAGAGCATCAGTAAATTCCTGTAATGAAAAAGCACCGGTCGGGGATGATCCAATCGGTGCTTACTGTTTATTTATCTGATGCCGTAATTTTCGATAACGTAGTCCATATCCTTGTCGCCGCGGCCGGAGAGGTTGATAAGCACAGAGCCGTGCTCCATTGTTTTCGCCAGCTTCATGCCGTATGCAACTGCGTGAGAGCTTTCGATAGCGGGGATGATACCCTCAAGGCGTGCGAGCTTGTAGAATGCGTCGATAGTTTCTTCGTCGTCGATAACGTCATACTTAACTCTGCCGATCTCCTGAAGGAATGCGTGTTCAGGACCGGAGGAAGGATAGTCAAGGCCGCTTGCTACGGAATAAACGGGAGCGGGATCGCCGTTTTCATCCTTCAGCATGATGCTGTTGAAGCCGTGCATGATACCCTCTGTACCGTACTTAAGGCTGGCAGCGTGGTCACCGAGTTTAGGACCTCTGCCGAGAGGCTCAATACCGTAAATGTCAACAGGATCGTTGAGGAAGCCTGCGAAGAGACCTGCCGCATTGGAACCACCGCCTACGCAGGCAACGATTGCTGAGGGCAGGTGACCTGTCATGTCGATAAACTGCTCTCTTGCCTCGATACCGACAACGCTCTGGAAGTCACGAACCATCATGGGGAACGGGTGCGGGCCGAGAACTGAACCGATGCAGTAGATAGAATCCTTATACTCACGGCTGTATGCATCAAATGCCGCGTCAACCGCTTCCTTGAGAGTCTGGAGACCGTGTGTTACCTCAACGACGTTTGCGCCGAGGATCTTCATTCTTGCAACGTTGGGTGCCTGCTTCTTAATGTCAACAGAACCCATGTAAATGTCACATTCAAGTCCGAAATATGCTGCCGCAGTAGCAAGAGCAACACCGTGCTGACCTGCGCCTGTTTCAGCGATAACCTTCTTCTTTCCCATGTACTTTGCAAGAAGTGCCTCACCCATACAATGATTCAGCTTGTGTGCACCGGAATGGTTGAGGTCCTCACGCTTTGCGTAAAGCTGTACTCTTCCGCCAAGTGCATCGGACAGTCTTTCAAGATGGGAAACGGGTGTGGGTCTGCCCTGGAATTCTTTTCTGATTCTGCGAAGCTCCGCAATGAACTTTCTGGACTGGGCGATGGAGAAATAAGCCTCTGTGATCTCCGCCATAGCCGCCTTCAGCTTGTCTTCGATGTACGCACCGCCGTATTTTCCGAAATAGCCGTCCTTGTCGGGATAATTGCTGTAATAGGTATCAAAATCTACGTTGCCGATTTTCATTTTGTTTTCCTCCGATATATCTTAACTTAAATTAGTTACTGTAGTGTTGTAGTATGGCTATTATGTGAGTCCGGCGCCCGCCATCGTTTTGTAAGCAGTACCATAGTCTCCTCCGAAAAATGAAAAAACCTTAACAGAACTGTTCTCTGTCAAGGACGAATAAACATTATCCGCGGTGCCACCTTGATTCACGGTCTCCCATGCGCTTGCGAGATACGGCAAAATGCGATATCCCCGACAACTAACGTATGCCATACGTTGCAGAATACTCGGGTTTCCCCTTTGACTGCACCCTCAGCGGCCCATTCGATCCTACGATCGGCAGATATCTGCTGACGACTTGTTTCTTACCCGATTCTCATCCTCGCGGGCTCTCTGTGAAGTCATGATCGCCTTTATCTCCGCTTCAACGGTTTACTGTTGAACTAATCAACGGTTTATGATGATATAGTATAGCACTATCCTCCCGTTTTGTCAATAGCTAATTTGTATTTTTATGCAGGAATAATTCATAAGTATAATTTATTGAAAGAAACCTGCCTAAAACGCCTGTTTTTATTGACAAAACCTGCCGTACAATGTATACTAAAAATATACATTACGGAACGCGAGGATTAATAAACCATGAGCAAATTATCTCTTGGAATCGAGCTTGGATCTACCCGAATCAAGGCAGTCGCCATTGATGAAAATCACATTCCCGTAAGCTCAGGAGACTACACCTGGGCAAGCAGATACGAAAACGGTGTTTGGACCTACGACCTCTCCGAAGCGTTGGAGGGTCTGAAGACAGCACTTCGCGGCGTTGAAGGACTTGAGAACATTGGAGTCGCAGGTATTTCTGCGATGATGCACGGATATCTTGTGTTTGATGAGGACTGGAATCTGCTTGTTCCCTTCCGCACCTGGCAGAACACCATAACGGCTCAGTCTGCCGCAGAGCTTACCGAGCTTTTCGGATTCAACATTCCTCAGCGTTGGAGCATCGCACACATTTACCAGGCAGTGCTGAACAACGAGGAGCACATACATAAGATCGCGCACCTCACCACTCTCTCCGGATATATCCACTACATGCTCACAGGCGTTAATGCTGTTGGTATGGGCGAGGCATCCGGTATGTTCCCCATCGACAGTGACAAGCTCTGCTTTGATGAAGAAATGGTTGAGAAGTTCGACAAGCTTACCGCGTCAAAGGGAGTTGAGTGGAAGATCACTGACGTTCTTCCGAAGATACTCTTGGCAGGCGAGGCGGCTGGCACAATAACCGAATCCGGTAGCGCACTTATCGACGGGCTCCTCCCCGCAGGTGTTCCCATGTGTCCTCCCGAAGGCGATGCAGGCACAGGTATGACCGCCACAAACGCGGTTGCACCGAGAACAGGTAACGTTTCCGCAGGTACGTCTATTTTCTCAATGATCGTTCTTGAAAAACCCCTTTCCAAGGTTTACGAAGAAATTGACATGGTAACCACTCCCACAGGTAAGCCCGTTGCAATGGTTCACGGAAACAACTGCACCAACGACACAAACGCTTGGGCATCTGTATTTGGTGAAACAGCAAAGCTCTTTGGGGCGAATATCACAACAGGCGAGCTTTACACCAAGCTTTACGAAAAGAGCCTTGAGGGAGATGCTGACTGCGGCGGTGTTCTTGTATGTAACTACCTTGCAGGTGAGGGCGTAACTCACATGGACGAGGGCAGACCTCTCGTTGCACGCCGTGCTGACAGCAAGTTCACTCTGGCAAACTTCTTCCGTTCACAGCTTTACTCCACAATGGCAACCCTAAAGATCGGTATGGACATTCTTGCTGAAGAAAACGTGGCTGTTGACTCGCTCACAGGTCACGGTGGACTCTTCAAGACTCCCGTAGTAGGTCAGAGATACATGGCTGCTGCGACAGGTGCTCCCGTAACCTGCATGGAAACTGCAGGCGAGGGCGGTCCTTACGGTATGGCACTTCTCGCGGCCTATCTCGCGAACAAAGCTGACGGTGAAACTCTGGAAGATTATCTTGATAATAAGGTGTTCGCAGGCGCCGTCGGCACAACACTTGCACCCGATCCTGCTGACGTTGAAGGATTTGAAGCATACATGAAGCAGTACCGCGCTTTGCTTGAGGTAGAGCGTGCCGCAATCGCAAATATTTAACTTTAATTATACATCGGAGGATAAAATAATGAGCAAGACATACAAGTTCTGGTTTGTAGTCGGTTCACAGTTCCTGTACGGTCCCGAGGTGCTTGAGACAGTTGAAAAAAGAGCACGCGAGATGGCAGAGGAGATGTCAAAAAGACTTCCCTACGCACTTGAGTACAAGGTAACAGCAAAGACCAATAAGGAAATCACCGATATCGTAAAAGAAGCTAACTACGACGACACATGTGCAGGTATCATCACATGGTGTCACACCTTCTCTCCCAGTAAGATGTGGATAAACGGCCTCGTCAATCTTCAGAAGCCTTACTGCCACTTTGCAACACAGTACAACCGTGAGATCCCGAATGATGAGATCGATATGGACTTCATGAATCTCAACCAGGCTGCACACGGCGACAGAGAACACGGATTTATCGCAGCCCGTCTTCGCATGCCCAGAAAGGTTATCGCAGGTTACTGGCAGGATGAAGCTCCCCTTAAGAGAATCGGTGACTGGATGAAGGCGGCGGTTGGCGTTGCTGTGTCCAAGAGCCTCAAGGTAATGCGCTTTGGCGATAACATGCGCGAGGTTGCCGTAACTGAAGGCGACAAGGTAGAAGTGCAGACCAAGCTTGGTTGGCAGGTCAACACTTGGGCAGTTGGCGACCTTGTTAAGGAAATGAACGCTGTAACTGAAGCTGAAATCGACGCGCTCATGGACGTTTACACCGCTGAATATGACATCGCAACAGATAATATCGGTGCTATCCGCTATCAGGCTCGCGAAGAGATCGCAATGAAGAAGATGATGGACCGCGAGGGCTGTCTTGCATTCTCCAACACATTCCAGGATCTCTACGGCATGGAGCAGCTTCCCGGCCTTGCATCCCAGCATCTCATGGCACAGGGCTACGGCTACGGCGGTGAGGGCGACTGGAAGGTTTCTGCTATGACTGCTATCATGAAGGCTATGGGTGAAGGTGGCAACGGTGCGTCTGCATTCATGGAAGACTATACATACCACCTTGAAGCGGGCCGCGAGTATAGCCTTGGCGCCCATATGCTTGAAGTATGCCCCAGCCTCGCAGGAAGCAAGCCTCGCATTGAGACACATCACCTCGGCATCGGCATGAACGAAAAGGATCCCGCTCGTCTCGTATTTGAAGGCAAAGCAGGTCCTGCTATCGTAGTATCTCTCATTGATATGGGCGGCAGACTTCGTCTCATCGTTCAGGATATCGAATGTGTTAAGCCTATTATGGAAATGCCCAATCTTCCCGTTGCAAGAGTAATGTGGAGAGCAATGCCTGACCTCGCAACCGGTGTTGAGTGCTGGATCACTGCAGGCGGCGCGCATCACACAGTCCTCTCCTATGACGTTTCTGCGGAACAGATGAAGGACTGGGCAAGAATGATGGACATCGAGTTTGTTCACATCACAGCGGACACTACTGTGGATTCTCTCGAGAAGGAACTTTTCCTTAACAATCTTGCGTGGAAGCTGAAGTGAGGTAAGCAATGCTCGAACAACTGAAAGAAATCGTTTGCCGCGCAAATCTTGAGTTGCCAAGATACGGGCTTGTGACATTCACCTGGGGAAACGTATCAGGTGTTGACCGTGAAAGCGGACTTATGGTCATCAAGCCGAGCGGTGTTGATTATGACAATATGACAGCGGATGATATGGTTGTAGTTTCTCTTGCCACAGGTGAGCGTGTTGAGGGTAAGTGGAAGCCCTCATCCGACACTGCCACCCACGTTGCGCTGTACAATGCCTTCCCCACTCTCGGTGGAATCGTGCACACCCATTCCCGCTATGCAACATCATTTGCTCAGGCAGGTAGAGGAGTTCCCGCTTACGGCACAACCCACGGGGATTACTTCTACGGTGAGATCCCCTGCACCCGCAAAATGACTCCCGAGGAGATCGGCGGTGCTTATGAGCATGAAACGGGCAACGTGATCATCGAGACCTTCAAGAATCGCGGAATCGATCCTGCATTTGTACCTGCTGCACTGGTTTACAGCCACGGACCGTTTACATGGGGCAAGGATCCCGCTGAAGCCGTACACAATGCGGTGGTGCTTGAGGAATGCGCGCTCATGGCAATCCAGACCGAAGCGCTGAATCCCTCCGTTACCCCCATGCAGCAGGAGCTTCTCGACAAGCATTTCCTCCGCAAGCACGGCAAAAACGCATATTACGGTCAGAATTAAAATAAATTCACACGAAAAAGGGTGTTATTATTATTTTGATCCTGCTTGCGGTGACGTTAGAGATAACATTTATGACAATATAATCTAAATAGACGGAGGCATTCATACTATGTTTAGAAACATCGGCAAAAAAATCATGTCCCTTGCAAGAGTGATATCGGGTATCATCATTGCACTCTTCTCAATTGGCGGCATCATAATCATCGTTGAGGCTGTTAATAATGAGGAAGAAGGTCTGATCATATCGGGCTTGCTTGTCATTGCTATTGGAATTCTTGTGGCGTGGCTCTCGTCCTTTATGCTCTACGGTTACGGTCAACTCATCGAAAACACATCCGAACTGAATGAGATTAACGAGAGTCTCAAATCAATACGAGCAATGTATGCTACTGATAGAATGACACGCGAGAATAATACATACGCCCCTGAATCGAAGACAATTTTCTGCCCGACCTGTGGAACAAGAACAACCTGTCCCATTGATGCAGCAGTATGCTTCTGTAAAAACTGCGGAGAAGAAATACAAATTCCCGACAAAAAATAATTCGCACGCAAAAAGCTCTGCGGACCCAACTCGAGTCTACAGAGCTTTTTTGTTATGCTTTTTTCTTTCTGTGCACCGCGTATGTGGCGATCATGAGGCAAGCGAACAGGCCCATGAGATAATAAGGCAGGGTGAATATACCAATGTGCTGTGCAAGCTGTCCGAACACCAGAGGAGCGACCATCAAGCCAATCGTTGCCGCCGCACCCTCAGCACCCATAATCGACTGTGACACTTCAACACCAAACATTCCGGGTGTAACGTACATGAGATTAGGCCACAGAGGTGCATTGCCGAAGCTACAGAGGAACATACCGACGGTAAACATAACAGGATTCTTTGCCAGCGCCATAATGGTGATAGCGATAATCACTACCGCCTGACCGGGGAAGATGATTTTCCATCCGGACAGCTTGGTGGAGACAATACCCGCGGTGAATCTGCCCAGGGCAAGTCCCACATAGTAGAACACCACGAGGAATGCCGCTTTATCGGAGCTCTCGCCGAAATGCTCAACCAGATATGTACTGCTCCAACCACCGCACACGAACTCAATGGAGCATGAGCAGATGAACATGAAGCACATCGGAATCATTTTCGGAATTTTTATCATTTCTCGCACGGTAAGCGTTGTCTGGGTGATCTCGGCTGTCACCTCACCGTCTTTGACAAACTTCACCTTTTTCCAAAGGGGGTACGACACCGCAACTACCATCGTAATGGCAAGCTGTACAAGTGCAACCGTTCTGTAGCCGCCACGCCATCCGCCTGCACCCGCAATTGCGTATGACATGAGGTACGGGCTGAGCGCAACTCCAATGCCGTAGAAGCAATGGAGGAAGTTGATGTGCATCGCCTTGTAGTGGATCGCGGTATAGTTGTTAAGTCCTGCATCAATGGCACCTCCGCCAAGTCCGAGAGGAATGCTGAGGAGACAAAGTGCAAGGAAGCTGTTTGCGTAAACGTGAGCAAAAAGTGAAACCGCAGTGAGAAGTGTGCTGACCACAGTTACGCGGTAAACACCGAATCGGTTAATTATTCTCGGACTGAAAAGACTGGAGCAGAATGTGCCTATCAGACCTACAGCGGAGATGATACTCGCCCATGATATAGGCAGGTCAAATTCAGTGTATATTTCAGGCCATGCGGCTCCCGTCAGAGAATCGGGTATGCCAAGTCCAATATAGCCTATGTAAATAACAATAAGAAGTAAAGTTGCCATAGTTTTTCCTCAAAATATAATACTTTCCATAGTTTAGCAGAATTATTCTTTTTTGTCAATGGAATACGAAAAAGCCGATAAAATATGTAAACCGTGCAGAGTGACCCACACGGTTTGTTTTTAGCTTTCAAGCTGTTTGCCAAGGAAACCTGCCGCAGTCTGGATGAGTTTCGCTTCAAGCTCGGGAGCGATCTTTCCGTCATTCTCACCTGTGCGAAGAGATGCTACACAGCCGGTAATATCTCCCTCGGTGATAATAGGCATGAGGCATCCGATGGGATAACCTCCGTCAACGATGCTCACACCGCCGCTTTCGTGAGAGTGGTAAAGCTGACGGTTTTCGATCAGGCTCTCAGCCTCGGCGGCAATCTTGCGGTCGATATATTCCCTCTTCGGCACACCTGCGCACGCGATAACCACGTCTCTGTCGCAGATGGCTACGGAGAGTCCGCAGGTCTTGTGAAGTGTCTCCGCATACTGTCCCGCAAACTGTGCCATTTCTCCGATGGGAGAGTATTTCTTGAAAATGACCTCGCCCTCGTGGTCTGTGTAGATCTCAAGCGGGTCGCCCTCGCGGATACGCATTGTGCGTCGGATCTCTTTGGGTATAACAACTCTGCCAAGGTCGTCTATACGGCGTACTATTCCTGTTGCTTTCATATCTAAATCTCCTTTATTTGTCCGGTTGACGATGTTAGTATGTGCGAATATTGGAGAATTATACTGCGATGATTTACTTTTTGAGTTAAGTGTGATATAATAATAAAAAGGTGGTGATTATATGCTTATAAGACGTAAACTTTTGAATTGTGATGTTGAAATGGATAACGAGCAAACTGCACAATGGTATGCCTACGCAGAAGATTGGGGATGTGAATGTGTAAATTGCCTCAATTTTTTAGAAGTTGCCAGACGTGGGTTACTCCCGCCATATATCAAAAATCTTTTAGTAGAACTGCATATTCCCCCTACCAAAGCAACATATGTTTGTCTTTTGGACGGAGAACATCTATATCAATTCAGTTATCGAATCGTTGGAAATATATTATCTGTCCAATCTGAGTGGGAAGAAGACGGTCGTTGCTGCCATGAATCATATCCTTATGGTGCTCCCGATTTTCCCGCACCACACTTCGATATTGAGTTCTTTGTTGAACTGCCACAATTACAGATTAACATTTCAAATACAACAGCGGAGTGATTTTCACCTCGCTTTTTTCGTCTCCCTCACAACGCAAAAAATGGTTACGCCGAAGCATAACCATTTTTATTTTATCTTTGTCCCTTATCGTAGGGAATTCCCTCTGCCTTTGGCGCTCTCGATTTACCTGAAGCAAATGCAAGGATGAGAAGCACTACTACATACGGGATGATATTGTAGAAATAGATCGGAAGTCCTAAGTCTTTGAGGAAGAAAACTCCGTCTCCGTTTATATCAAGTGATGCGTAAGTCGCGCCTATACACTTGAGAAGTCCGAAAAGGAGTGAGCCAAGTGCAATGCCGATCGGCTTCCAGTTACCGAAGATCATGATTGCAAGTGCGAGGAAGCCCATTCCCGCAACTGTTCCCTCTGCAGTTCCGCTTGCAGTGGTTGCGATATAGATATATCCTCCCATACCTGCCAGCGCACCTGAAATTGTTGTGCCCAGGTATCTCATCTTATACACATTGATACCCACGCTGTCCGCCGCCTGAGGATGTTCACCGCATGCTCTCAAACGCAATCCGTACTTTGTCTTATAGAGAAGTATGGAAAGAATAATGAAAAGCGCTATAACAATGTAGGTAGAAATGAACATTTTATCGAAGAACGGCTTAAAAGCGTTTCCGATATCAGGATTGAACACTACGAAATTGAGGGGCTTGGGCATTGCAAGTCTGTCCTGCATGGAAACTATCTTTACTATGAGAAGTGTCGCCGCAGGAGCGAGCATATTGAGTGCTGTACCGCCGATAGTCTGGTCCGCCTTAAGGTTGATTGCGGAGAACGAAAGCAGAAGTGAAAACAGTGCACCAAATATTGCCGCGATTGCCATTGCAATGATGAACATTACCTGCGGCTTGTCGATCAGTATGTTGTTATTCTGCATGAAGTGCACCGAAAGCGCGCCCATAAACGATCCAAAGATCATCATACCGTCGAGAGCAATGTTGATAATACCGCTTCGCTCTGCAAATACTCCCGCAAGAGCAACTATCATAAGGGGGATAGTATAAATTAAAGTTTGCTGAATGAGAAAGGTCATTTGTTTTCTTCCTCCTCATCTTCAGATTTATCCTTCGTGTCCGTTTTCTCAATAGCCTTTACTGCTCTGCGTCTTGAGAGCATTTCCTTAATAAGCTGTGAGAAGCTTGCGAAGTAAATGATAACCGCGATAATAAGGTCCGAAACGTATTCGTTATAGGCGGTGAATCCTGCAAGGTTATATCCACCCTTGTCGATAAAGCGAAGGAATACCGAACTAAAAATTACGCCAAGAGGATTGTTGCTCGCAAGAAGAGCTACGGGGATTCCGTTGAATCCGGTATCGGGAAGACGTCCGTATGTATTCCAAGCAAGCTCTGCTCCGCCGTTCAGATAATAAAGTGATGCGCCAATTGCTGCAAGTCCACCGGCTATTGCCATGGAGAGCATGATATTGCGCTTCTCGTTCATTCCGGCGTATTTTGCTGCATTTCTATTGTATCCGCAGGCCTTAAGCTCGTATCCCAGTGTCGTTTTGTTCATAAGAACGAATATTCCTGCCGCGATCACTATGGCGATGAAGATACCTATATCAATGTTTGAACCGGGGAAAAGCTTGTCAAGACCAAGTCTCGGAGTGGATACCCCGTTTGCTGTGGTGGGAAGCGTATATGCGGTTTTTCCGCCTGCAGTATTGATAAACTGCTTATGATTTGCGAACACCCAGCTGACTATATTCGCCGCGATCCAGTTGGTCATGATGCAGACGATAACCTCGTTGACGTTGAGGAATGCCTTGAAAAATCCGGGAATAAGCCCCCAGATCATTCCGCATATCATTCCCACAAGAAGTGCCAAAAGCCATACCCAAAATGCCGTTTGAGGTGTGGTGGGAATGGAAAGCGCAACGATTACCGAGCCCATGGCACCCATAAGATACTGTCCCGGTGCTCCGATGTTGAAAAGTCCGGTTTTGAAAGCTATGGCAACCGAAAGACCTGTCATAAGAAGAGGTGCAGCCTCAAAAAGCATATCGCCAAAAACGAATGCGATATTTCTTGATCCGCCGCTGGCAAAGGGACCTGCGAGAATTATTCCAAGTCCTCTGAATGAGTCGTAGAGCGGTATCTTTTCTGAAGTTAGAGCGAGGATAACAAGCACAAGCCATCCCACAAGAATACCCGAAATTATACAGAGTAAGGACGAAATAACTGCTTTTGTCCCGTCTTTTTTATAGATGGAGAGAAGCCACGAGTCTTTTCCTTTTTCAGAAGTCAATGAAGATCCGAGTCTTTTTTTCATTCTGTTACCTCCCCTCTCTGCTGCCGTTTTGCTCCTGCCATGTAAAGTCCAAGTTCCTGTACGGTAACGGTCTTGGGGTTAAGCTCACCCACTATCTCACCCTCGTACATAACGAGAATTCTGTCTGAGAGACTCATTACCTCTTCAAGTTCAAGAGAAACAAGAAGCACAGCCGTGCCGTTATCTCTTGAGTTTACAATCTGCTTGTGGATATATTCAATAGCACCAACGTCAAGTCCGCGAGTGGGCTGAACTGCAACCAAAAGCTTGTGACTGCGGTCCATCTCCCGGGCAACGATGGCTTTTTGCTGATTTCCTCCCGACATTGAACGGGAAGTAGTGACGGCACCCTGACCGGAGCGCACATCAAACCGATCTATGAGATCGTTCGCATAGTCACGCACAGCGTCAAAGCGTATAAATCCGTTCTTTTGAAATGTAGGTTCGAAATATCTTTGAAGCACCATATTCTGCTCAAGAGAATAGTCAAGCACAAGTCCATGCTTATGTCTGTCCTCCGGGATATGGCTCATTCCATGGGTGTTTCTGTATCTGATGCTCTTGTTTGTTATGTCCTCGCCAAGAAGACGGATGGCTCCGCTTTCTACCTTAGTAAGACCTGTGAGCGCATGTACAAACTCTGTCTGGCCGTTGCCATCAATACCTGCAATACAAACGATCTCACCTTCTCGCACTGACAGGGACACGTCATGAACGGAGTCTTTCTTACCTGCGCCGCCCTTAACGCACATCTTCTCGATCTCAAGCACCAGTTCTCCCGCTTTTGCGTCTTCTTTGTCAACAACAAACTTAACGTCACGTCCAACCATCATGTTGGAAAGTTCTTCCTTTGTTGTTTCGGCTATATTGACCGTACCGATATATTTACCCTTGCGAAGTACTGTACATCTGTCAGCCACCGCCATGATCTCGTTAAGCTTATGAGTTATGAAAAGGATAGATTTACCCTCACTCGCAAGCCCGCGCATAACGCTCATCAGCTCGTCGATCTCCTGGGGAGTCAGTACAGCAGTCGGCTCGTCAAAAATCAGAATTTCGTTGTCACGGTACAGCATCTTAAGGATCTCTGTTCTCTGTTGCATACCTACGGTGATATCTTCAACGATTGCGTCGGGGTCAACATTGAGGCCATAAGTGTCCGAAAGTCTCAAAACCTTCTCGCGCGCCTGCTTTTTTCTGAGGAATCCCGCCGTATTGGGCTCTACCCCGAGAATGATATTATCAAGCACCGTAAACACGTCAACAAGCTTAAAGTGCTGATGGACCATTCCGATACCGAGTGCGTTTGCGTCATTGGGGTCCTTTATGGTAACTACCTCACCGTTTTTCCGTATCTCGCCATGCTCAGGCTGATAGAGGCCGAAAAGTACGCTCATGAGAGTAGATTTACCCGCTCCGTTTTCGCCAAGAAGCGCGTGTATCTCACCTCGCTTAAGCTGCAAGGTAATGTCGTCATTCGCTATGATGCCCGGAAACTCCTTTGTGATGTTACACATCTCAATAATGTATGGATATTCCTCATTCACAGCCTGTGCGACCTCGTCCTTTCTCATTTTTTCACTCATATCAAGTGCTCCTTTATTTATGTGTACGTTCTTCATTTTTGTTAACCGCACAAGGGAGTGTAGCAAACAAAAAGGAAGGACACTTTGCATCCTTAATCTTTCGATAATTAACGGACGCGGAGCCCTCCCTCGGGAAAACTCCGCGAACCGCATTGTTTATGAATTACAATCTTCGACTAATAATATATATTATTCAAAGTCTACTACAACGTACTCAAAATCTGCAAGCCAGTCAGCATTGTTAGCATCGGCGGGAGTTGTTGCATCGGGAACGATTGTGCCGTCCTTGATCTGTGCGAGAAGAGCGTTGTACTCGTCAGCTGTGAATGTGGTGAATCTGGATGTTGCGATAGGAAGACCTGTAGCATCGTCGGAAGCACCGAGGTTCTGAGTCTTGCCTGCAAGCTCTGTATCCCACTTGTCTGCATAGTACTGTTCAAGTACCTTACCAACGGATTCCTTAAGGCCCTTAACTGCACTTGTGATAACAAGGTCAGAAGCATAGGACTGGTCAACGTCAACACCAATGATCTTGGAGCCGGGGTTTGCCTCAGCCGCAGACTTAACGCTCTCGAACATGGAGCCGCCGCATGCGAATACTACTTCTGTTCCGCTGCTGTACCAACCGTTGATCTGAGCCTGAAGTTCTGCAGATGCACTGAAGCTTGCGCCGTGCTGATAGCTGTACTTAACTGTTACTTCACCCTTTTCAAGGCCGAGAGCCTTTGCAGCTGCTTCTGCGCCCTGAACGAAGCCGTAACCAAAGCGGTTACAAGCAGGGTTGGAGCCGCCGCCACCACCGGTATAACCGAGGTTTCTGTAGCCGTCCATAACTGCTGCGTAGCCTGCGAGGTAGCCGGATTCCTGTTCCTTGTAAACAACTGCTGTTACATTGGGAAGAGCGTTGCCAGCGTCGTCAGTAAGTGTCCAACCGTCGATGAATACGAACTTAACGTCGGGATTTTCCTTTGCAACTGTTGTCATAGCGGTTGCCTGAAGGAAGCCGGGAGCAATAATGATCTTTGCGCCGTTTGTGATAGCCTGTCTCATAGCTGCGATACGGTCGTTGTCAGTAGCATCGGAGCCGTTTGCGGGCTGGTAGTACTTGTAGGTCTTGCCGTTAGCCTTAGCGAAAGCTTCAGCACCTTCCCATGTACCCTGGTTGAAGCCCTTGTCCATGAGCTGACCAACGTCAGTAACTACTGCGATCTCATATGTATCACTACCCTTGCACGCTGTAAGAACCATAGCGGACATAACCATAATGATGCACAGGATCAAACTTAAAGCCTTTTTCATGTTTTTCTCCTCTATTTTGGGTGTTACCCATATTTTAGCATTATTTATGCTACTTTCATTATAAACTAATCGTGCAAAACTGTCAATGCTTTCATACAAAAAATATTAATATATTCTTAATATTTCAACGGTTTTTGCATAAATTCACACCATTGTGCCCAAAATTAACGAAAAATCCCGCAAAATCCTCAATGATTATTCAAAATATCGAATACTCCCACCGTTACAATGCATGCAGGCTGTTAAAATCTGCGCGGCGACCCATGGCTTAAAATCATTGACAAACTCGTTAGACAGATGTATAATATAAATAAAACAACTCAAAGGAGTCGTTATGGATAAAGAAATCAACTATGATACAAAACTTCCCGAGAGCGAGCTTGATGTGATGCTTGCAGTTTGGAATACTGAGGCGCCGGTTACATCTCCTAAGCTGATGAAGGCTCTCGGAAATGATCGCGGATGGAAGGCTCCCACGCTCATCTCGTTCCTGAATCGACTTGAGGAGAGGGGATTCATCGCCTCGTCAAAGAGCGGCAAGGAGAGGATCTACACAGCCCTCGCTGACAAGGATAAATATCTCCATCGCTTGGCCTGCTCATTTGTTGAGAGATGCTACAACGGTTCAGTAGGTGACTTCCTCAACTCTCTTTACATGAACAAAATGCTTGACAACAACGATATCGATGCCCTTCTCACCTGGCTGAAGGCGAAGTACAACTGATATGATACTGAACAAAGCACGGTTTTACAATATCACCTATAATCTCACCTTTGACGTGCACGAGCGGTTCAACATCGGCACGTACAAGGAGAAAACTCTTCATCTGGCGCTGAAACGATACTTTGAGGAAAGCGACGACTATCACGAGGTCCCCACAAACGGATTTATTGCGGATGTCCGTCGGGATAATGAAATAACGGAGATCGAGACCCTCGGCTTTTCGGGGCTTGTTCCCAAACTGAGTGCCTATCTTCCTGAATACAAGGTAAATCTTGTGCATCCGCTCGCCGCAAAAAAGTACGTTTCCTGGATCGATCCAGGCACAAGGGAAATATCCCAGAGACGCATTTCCCCTAAAAAGGAAACTGTTTACGACGGACTGTATGAGCTTGTAAGAATTCTGCCGCACATCAAAAACGAAAATCTGAACGTGGTGTTTTTGCTTCTTGAAATGGACGAATACAAGCTGCTTGACGGCTGGAGCCGCGACAAGAAGCGTGGTGCACACCGTTTCGAGCGCATCCCTACGGACGTTTTCGAGCTCATAGAGATAAACTCTGACGAGGACTACATAAAATACATACCCGATAGCTGTGTCCGGGACTTCACAGTCAAGGATTTTGCACGCGGTGCAAAAATTGATACCGGAGTGGCGCGGGCCGTGGTCAAGGTCATGGAAGCGCGCGGCGTCATAGAAAAGATCGGCAAGTCGGGACGCTCCTTCATTTACTCCAGAGCCGGGATATAATACATTATTTTTCCCGAAATATATTGAAATCCCCCACCATATTTGATATAATGATTAGTAACGGATAAACCGAATAAACTAAATAAGGACGGTAATTAATTATGAAATACGGCATTCAGATGTACAGCATCCGCGACGTAGCTGAGGTTGACCTCAAGGCGGCTCTTAAGGCTGCAGCAGATATCGGATACAAGAAAATAGAGTTTGCAGGCTTCTTCGGCCACTCTGCTGAAGAAATCAAGTCCTGGCTTGATGAACTCGGTCTCGAGTGCTCCGGTACACACAGCGGCCTTGCTGATCTCGTAAACAACTTTGACGAGACAGTAAAATTCCACAAGACTATCGGCAACAAGTACTACATCATCCCCGGCCACGACCTTTCCACAAAGGCAAAGCTGGACGAATTTATCGAGCAGTGCAACATGGTTGCTCCCAAGCTTCGTGAGCACGGTATTGAGCTCGGCTTCCACAACCACCACATCGAGTTCGAGATCATGCCCGAGGGCTACCAGATCCACAAGGAGCTTGAAGAGAGAGCTGACATTTTCTTCGAGATCGATACATACTGGGCATTCGTTGGTAAGCAGGATCCCGTTGCAACTCTTGAAAGACTGAAGGACAGAATCCGCGTTATCCACCTCAAGGACGGCTCTCCCGAGGGCGTTGGTTGCTCTCTCGGCAGTGGTTCTGCACCTGTAGCGGCTGTTAAGGCAAAGGCTCAGGAGCTTGGATTCGGCATCGTTGTTGAAAGCGAAAGCCTTACTCCCACAGGCCCCGAAGAAGTTAAGCGCTGCATGGATTACCTGAGAACTCTCGACTGATACTTGACCCAAGATACTCACAAAATACAGTAAAGGAGTGCAACCGAATAATTGGCAAACAAAAACAAATTCAATTTTGAAGTTCCGGGTATTCTAATCTTTATCGGATTCTGCGTCAACCCCGCGATCGGAATAATTATGGCTGTGCTCCGTACTATTTCAAGAAACATTGCAAAAGAAGCGGAAGCCGCCTCAAAGAAAAGCGGTAACCCGTACTATCATACGTCGATGAGGGGCGACAGTGCCCACTACGGTTCAAGTGCAAAGGCTAAGTCAAAGAGGAAAAAATCCTCTCCCGCATACAAGCTTATGGTTGCCGGTATCATCGCGTGTTTGGCATTTGCAATCATTGGCGGAATCTCAGTTGAGTTGTTCAGCCTGTCATTCAGATCAATGGTCGGAGCTTTCAGTGTTGCTGTGCTTCCCTTCCTGATTGGAGCCGGTGGATTCTACCTCGGTTCAAAAGTTGTCAAAAATCGTGACGTTCGATTTGACCGCATCAGAACACTCATCGGCAGTCGCGACAGTCTCAATCTTACAAAGATCGCCGTCGCATCAAACGAAAGTCTCAAGCGCATCAGACGGGATCTTCAAAAGATGATCGACGACGGTGAGTTTGGTGATAGAGCTTACATCGACCTTGGCACAAACAACTTTATGAGAACCCCCGACGCAACTCCCGATGAACCCGAGCAGTTTGATTACCGCAAGGTTTACGGAAATGTGTTCAAAAATGAGGCGAAGGCAGAAAAGCCTCAGACAAAGGGCGAATCGAGTGCCAAATCTGGAGAAAAATCCTCTGACAGAGACAACTTCGACACGATACTGTGCGAGATCCGACGTCTCAACGACGATATCAAGGATGACGAGGTGTCTGATCGCATCTACAAGATCGAAGCGCACACCAAAAACATCTTCGATTACGTCACCGATCATCCCGAAGCAATGCCGCAGATCCGCACGTTCATGAACTACTACCTGCCAACGACCTTGAAGCTTCTTGAATCCTACAGCAGGATTGAGCGTGTAGGTGTTGCGGGCGAGAACATGAAGAAGTCTAAGGAGAACATCGAGAAAACTCTTGATATGCTTGTCACGGGCTTTGAGGGTCAGGTTGACCAGCTGTTCAAGAACGAGTCGATCGACATTTCCACCGACATCAGCGTGCTCGAAACAATGATGCAGAAAGACGGCATCGGCACAAAGAACTACGATATTGCCTCAATGCTCGCTGAATACACCGACGAGATCAGCGATGATCTCACAGACGAAGCGGGCGGAGCAGGCGGCGCGGCGGCACAAAAAAGAAAAGAATAACAAAAGAAAAGTATGGACTCGACGTGAATCCATACTTTTGTTTATGTTTGGTTATCAGATCATAATAAGAATCTTCGCCACCAGCACGACTGCAACAAGTGCAACGGGATAAGTAGCCGCATAAGCCGCAGCCACCTCATCAGTACCGGCTGTGGAGATAAGCGCACCGAGAGCGGGTGTAGAGGTCATACCTCCGGTAATAGAGCCAAGGTTATTGAAGATACCGAGCTTGAACACATATCTTGCGAAGATGTAACCCACGATCATAGGGATAGTGGTAAGAGCAACGCCGTAGAGGAAATATTCAAGCTGGAGATTTTCAACAAACCGTACACCACCCGGAACACCTGCCCCGATAAGGAACAGCACAAGACCAAGCTCGCGGAACACGTTAAGATTGTTCTTGCTTACTCTCATATCAATAGGTCCAATGTGAGCAAAGTGACCGAACAGGAGACCGGACACCAGTGTGCCGCCGGAGGTACCAAGTGAGAAGTTGGTTCCGGGGATCTTGATGGAACCTATGATAACGCCCACTGCAACCGCCAGGAAGAAGGGGAAGAAATCAAGAGAATCAAGCTTTATGAGCTTACGCTTGGGCTCGGGAATGGTGATCATACCTGCCGCAACGAATGCCTCGCGCTCCTTTGCAACATCAACCTTCAGAATCTTCGGCATGAGCTGAACGAACAGCACAACGCCAAGCACACCGTAGATATACGCAATGCCGTAGCCCGCTGTAGCCGCGTTGGATACTTCCTCAGCCACACCTTCTGTAGCCGCAGAAAGACCGGGAGTACTTGTAAGACCGCCTGTGAGAAGTCCCACAACCATACCTGCGTCAACCTTAAAGATAAGGATAATAGCAACAGCAACAAGGGCGCCGGATGCGATGACGATAAGTCCCATGAGGATGTATGCAAGAGACTTTTTGTTCATCGTTCTGAAGAACTTGGGCCCTGCTATATATCCCACGGCGGTCACAAACAATGCTGTGCCGATACTCGAGAACACCTTGAAGCCTGCGGGATCATAAAGAGATATCTCCGCACCGCCGAGAGTAAATGAGGGGATATAGTTCACAAGAATACCGTAGACAAGTGCCACAAGAAGCACGCCTGCAGTACCGAGAGACACGCCTTTGATGCTGATGCCGCCTACAAGATATCCCACAGCACCGATTGCAAAGGCGATAAAGATAAGTGAAAACATGGAGTCAAGAACTCCGCCGAGAAATGCCATGATGCTCGCCTCCGATTAAACCTTTCTTGTATAGTCAGGCAGGAGCTTGGGAGACTGAACGGTGGACTCAACGCCGCATTCAGCCAGTTCCGCTTCAAATTTTGCTATATGGTCAAGTGTAAGTGCGCCGAGAGTTACGTTCTTTGCCCGCTCGGATGCCTGCTGACCTGCGTTTCTACCGAATACGATGATGTCAAGCAGCGAGTTGCCCATAAGTCTGTTTCTGCCGTGGATACCGCCTACTACTTCACCTGCGGCGTAAAGGTTCTCTACCCCTGTCATGCCGTCAGCGGAAATATCAAGACCGCCGTTCTGGTAGTGAAGTGTGGGATATACGAGGATGGGCTCTTTTCTGATGTCGATACCGTACTTACCGAACATACGGAGCATTGCGGGGATTCTCTTCTCGATTGTTCCCTCGCCGCCCTTAAGCTCGATCATGGGAGTGTCAAGCCACAGACCAAGTCCGTCGGATGTTTCAAGTCCGTTGCCGCGGTCAGTGCACTCACGGATAATGGATGCCGCAGAAACATCACGGGTCTCCAGAGGATGCATGAATACCTCACCATTTGCGTTAACAAGCTTTGCGCCCAGCGAACGCACCTTCTCTGTTACAAGTGCACCGAAGATCTGCTCGGGGAATGCAGCGCCTGTGGGGTGATACTGAAGTGTGTCTGCATAAAGAAGCTTTGCACCTACTCTGTAACCGAGTACAAGACCGTCCGCTGTTGCACCGTAGTGGTTGGATGTGGGGAATCCCTGATAGTGGAGTCTGCCCGCGCCGCCCGTTGCCATGATAACAGTCTTTGCTCTTGCTACAAGAAGCTCACCTGTTTCCATGTTCTTGAGTACTGCACCTGCACACTTGCCGTTCTCGTCAAGGATAAGCTCGATTGCAGATGTAAAGTCGATTACCGGAATACCGCAGTTGAGTACTTCATCACGAAGTGTTCTCATGATCTCAGCACCGGAGTAGTCCTTTGCCGCGTGCATTCTCTTTCTGGACGTACCACCGCCGTGGGTCGTTACCATTGTGCCGTCGGGAGTCTTGTCGAATTCAACACCAAGCTCGTTGAGCCACTGAATAGCCTCGGGGGCGTCGCACACCAGCTTACGGAGAAGCTCGGGCTTTGCCGCAAAGTGACCGCCGCCAAACGCATCAAGATAGTGGATAGCAGGGCTGTCGTTAGGCTTATCAGCCGCCTGGATACCGCCCTCTGCCATCATTGTGTTAGCGTCGCCAATTCTGAGCTTTGTTACGATCATTGTGCTCGCGCCGTTCTTATGTGCCTCGATAGCCGCAGATGCACCCGCACCGCCGCCACCGATAATGAGAACGTCTACGTCATAGTCGATCTTTGTAAGATCCACATCAGATGCGCTGATCCTGCTCTTTCCCTGGAGAAGTGCAGCCAGCTCTGTGGGTACCTTGCCACCCTTGTTTACGCCTGCCTTCAGAACTTCAAACTCGCTCTGCTTGTAGTCGGGGTGATATGTTGCAAGAAGGGTCTCCTTCTCTTCTGCTGTCATTCTGCGAGGCTCGAATGCTGTATTAGCTGCTCTTGCCGCTTCCACCTTTTTCATGGATTCGAGCATCGCTTCGGTATATACCGCTGTTCTCTTTTCTACCATATCTATATTATCATGCCTTTCTTTGCATTTGCGGAACTATATCTAAAAAATCAGTTATCTTCCGGGCGCAAATGAGTGTCTGAAACAACTCACTTACGATTTCCGGTCGCTTCATTTTCAGACGGACCTTCCTTTTACTTCTCGATTTCTCTGTTGTTGTAAAGCTCTTTCATCTCGGAAACAGGCTTCTGCATAAGTGCCTCTATCAGCTCCTCAAAGGTGCCGTCCTTGATCTCGCGTACTCTGTCTTCCAGATGCTCGGACTTTGGAGCAAGATACTTGCCGTTGATTCTTCTTGCAAGCACGCCCACCTGGGGATGAGAGATACCTGCAGGGCAACGGGATGAACATACACCGCACATTACGCAGTCGAAGGATTCTTCAGCGCAAGCCTCAAAGTCACCTCTCTGTGCGTATGCAATGTACTGCATTACATTAAGTCCCTGTGTGCAAGCCTTTGTACAAGCGTTGCATCCGATGCAAGAGTAGATCTCAGGGTAAAGCTGCATCATTACAGCTTCGCTCTGTGGAACGGTCTCAATATCATATACCTGCTTTACAAGGGGGAAGAAAGGCAGAGTTGCCACGTACATTCCCTCTTCTACCTTGGTCTGGCAAGCGAGACAAGCCTTAAGCTCACGCTCGCCCTTGATTCTGTAGATAGTAGCGCAAGCACCGCAAAATCCGTTTCTACAGCCGCATCCGCGAACAAGCTGGTAGCCTGCGTATTCCATTGCTCCCATAATGGTAAGGTTAGAAGGCACTTCATACTTCTTACCGAACAGGAACACGTTTACTGTATTTTCCATAATATATCTCCAAATTTAAGTAATATCTTAATACTCGTCGGGAAGCTCTGAAAGCTCATCCATTCTGAACACAGGACCGTCCTTGCAAACGTATTTTGCACCAACGTTGCATCTGCCGCACTTGCCGATTCCGCACTTCATCTTCAGCTCAAGTGTGGTGTAGATCTGTGTTTCCTCAAATCCAAGCTCTTTAAGCCCTGCAAGGGTGAACTTGATCATGATCGGAGGTCCGCAGAGAACTGCCACCTTGTTTGTATCAAAGCCAAGCTCTTTTACATAGTTCGGCACAAATCCAACGTGACCGTCCCAGCCTTCCTGTTCTCTATCAATGGTAAGATGAACGTGAACATCACGATCGTCATTCATCCATTCATTCACGATCTCATCGTAGAACGCGAGGTCTTCCTTGGAACGGGCACCGTAAACGATGTCTATTCTGCCGTAGCGGTCGCGATAATGTCTGCAGTAATTGATCACGGAACGCACAGGAGCCATGCCAACGCCACCTGCAATAATAAGCAGATCATGTCCCGCAAACTCGTCGTCTACGGGGAATGCGTTACCGTATGGTCCGCGAACTGTGATCTCCTGACCGGGCTCGATCATGTGAAGCCAATTTGTCAGGCATCCGCACTTCTTGATTTCAAACTCGAGATATTCTTCGTTGGTGGGAGAGGATGTTATGGAGAACATTGCCTCGCCGATTCCGGGGAGTGACACCATTGCGCACTGTCCCGGCTTGTGGATAATGGGCTTCTTACCGTCTCTGCCAACCACGCGGAAGTTTTTAATATCAGGTGTGTCTACTCTTACGTCGGTAACCACACCAACTACGGGGATAAGTGTTTCAAAATTCATCTTTACTCCTCCTCACCCAGCGTTTTCATTACTTTTACAATGTTCATTGATATCGGGCAGGACGCAAGACATCTTCCGCAGCCTACGCAACCGAATTCTCCGTTGTTGTTTTCGGGGAAATACACAAGCTTGTGCATAAATCTCTGACGGAATCTCTCCTTCTGGGTAAGGCGATTGTTTCCGTGTGCCATCTTTGTAAAGTCTGAGTACATACATGAGTCCCAAGTTCTGAATCTCACTACTCCGTGGCCTGTGTCAAAGTCCTTGATATCGTAGCACTGGCATGTTGGGCAAACGAATGTGCAGGTACCGCAAGCAATGCACGCTTCGGAGAGTGATGCCCAGTTTTTGTCGTTCCAGAACTCTTCTGTCTTGCCTCCGCCAAACTTTGCTGTATCGATATTGGACAGAGGAAGCAGGTCAATGATCTCTTTTGTCTTTGCCTGTGCTGCTTCTGCGGGAGTACTGTCTCTGTCTTCGAAAATGTCTCCGAGAGAATCAACAAATGCACTTCCCTTTTCTGTCTTCGCTTCAATGAAGTAGCCGCCGTCAGCTTCAGTGAACACTACGTCTCCTTCGGGAGCAGATGCGTCAATACCGAATGCCTTACAGAAGCAGGTCTCTTCAGGTCTACGGCATGCCATGGAAATGATAACTCCGTGTTCACGTCTGTTCTTGTAGTATGTGTCTACAGGTTCTGCGAGGAACACCTTATCAAGGATAGAGAAACTTCTTACGTCACAAGCGCGAACTCCGAAGATAGCGAAGTCTTCTGTTTCACGTCTCGGGTCGATGATCTCGATCTTACGGTCAGTCATCTTGAACTCTACAAGGTTCTCAGTCTGTGGGAAGAAGAAATCCTTTGCGCTTCTTGTGGTGTGGAGTTTTTCGGATACCTTTGTTCCGCTCTTCCACTTCTTGTATGCTGAATTTGTACCATCCGTGTCTACGGGAACGTATACGTTCAGCTTTTTTGATGCAGCTTCAAAAAACTGCTCAAGGTTTGTTTTCGCGATGTATTTCATTATTCCATCCCCCTTTCGCGTACGATTGAGGGTTCTGCATCGTCGTATGTAAAGGAGATGAGGGGGTGCTTTACGTCTTCATCCTCGCCTGCCTGATATTCGCCGTAAAGCTCGTCCATATCCTTGATGAACTTTCTGTTCAGTAGGTGAAGCGGAATATGCTCGGGGCATACTCTGGAGCACTCGCCGCAGTCAGTACATCTGCCCGCTACGTGATATGCTCTGATGATGTGGAACAGCTTTTCTTCAAAGGAATCTGCCGCCGCCTTCTGAGCCACACCTGATGCGGGATTATCAAATACGCACTGCTCGCAGGTACAAGCGGGGCACACATTACGGCAAGCATTGCAGCGGATGCATCTGGAAAGCTCACCCTGCCAGAACTCGAATCTCTCCTCAGAGGTCATCTGCTCAAGCTTTTCTACAAGGTCAAATCTGCCCGAGTTTGCGATCTCCTCGCCGTCCTCGCCAATGATCTCGTCATATGCCGCCAGTTTCTTTGATTTGCAGGTGATGCATCTGTCAGCCATAACGTCCGCTTTTGCTACAGTCTCGTCGCCGTACACGGTCTTTACGGTGTAGTTGTCTCCATCAGCCTCGATACCAACAATACCGCTGATACCTCTCGCCTTGATCTTCTCTACGTCCGCTTTTCCTTCGCAACCTACGCCGATAACGTAAATCTTTTCTCTGTCTACTCTCTTCTCAGCTGTAAGCTGGTTGAGAGAATAGGTATCGCAGGGCTTTAAGAATACAAGAGTCTTGCCGTCCAGTGTCTTTACCTTAAGCAGATACTTTGACACGTTTGCGGCGGTAAAATCGTCATATACGAAGTCTTTTTCTATCTCATCAGCTGTCTCGAATATTGCAGGCGTTGCATCGTATGCAAACTCGCCCTTCTTCCAGCCGATCACTCTTGCCACCTCACCGGACTCGAGAAGCTCGATGGCTCTTTTTTTCATTACTTCTTGCATCTGAGGTCCTCCAATCTGCGGTTAGGTCCAAGGCTTGTGATCTCTTCTACAAAGCTGTTCATTGTTGCAGCAAACTTTGCGCCCTCTGCAGCAGAGACCCATTCGAGGCGGGTTCTCTTTCGCTCAATACCCATAAAGTCGAGCATTGAGAACAGCATTGTCATTCTGCGTCTTGCATAATAGTTACCCGTTGTATAGTGGCAGTCTCCGGGATGGCATCCGCAGATAATAACACCGTCCGCGCCTCTCTGGAATGCACGGAGAATGAACATGGGGTTCACTCTGCAGGAGCAAGGCACGCGGATGATCTTTACGTTCGCGGGGTACTGCAGGCGGTTGGTTCCCGACAGGTCAGCACCTGCGTAGGAGCACCAGTTGCAACAAAACGCAACGATTGTGGGTACAAATTTTTCGTTTACTTGCATATTGCGTCAACCTCCGCCATGATCTGTTCGTTTGAGAATCCGTAGAGGTCCATTGCAGTTGACGGGCAGGTTACGGTACATGCGCCGCATCCCTGACATACTGCGGGATTTACATATGCTACTCTTCTCATCTTTGTTGTTCTGTCTGCCATTCTGAATTCCTTTTCGGAATATGTGATAGCACCGTAGGGACATACGTTTGCACACTGGCCGCATCCGTTACACATGAGCTCGTCTGAATGTGCTACGCAGGGGTTGCAGGTCAGCTTGTCCTTTGCGAGAAGTCCCACTACCTTTACCGCGCAAGCACTTGCCTGAGATACGGTTTCGGGAATATCCTTCGGTCCCTGGCACGCGCCTGAGAGGAAGATACCTGCTGTGGGAGACTCAACGGGACGAAGCTTTGCGTGTGCTTCCGTGAAGAAGTCGTTTGTGTCCATACTTGCTGTAAGCATTGTCGCAAGAGGACGTGCGGACTTATCAGGCTCAATTGCGGCTGCAAGAACCACAAGGTCAGCCTTGATGTGAAGCTGTTCGTTCATGATAAGGTCGGAGCCCTGAACGTCAAGTGTTCCGTCTGCTCTGGGTACTACCTTACCGACAGCGCCCTTTATGTAGTGTACGCCGTAGTCCTCAACCGCTCTGCGATAGAACTCGTCAAAGTTCTTACCGGGTGTGCGGACGTCGATATAGAACACGTACACGTCTGTATCGGGGTACTTTTCTCTTGTGAGCATCGCGTGCTTTGCCGTGTACATACAGCAGATCTTTGAGCAGTAGCTCTTTCCCTTTTCGGGTGTGCATCTTGAGCCAACGCACTGGATGAAAACGATGGTGTGGGGATGCTTTCCGTCGGAGGGACGAAGAAGTGTGCCAGATGTAGGCCCTGCCGCATTGGTAAGACGCTCAAACTCAAGAGATGTGATTACATCCTTGGACTGTGAGTAAGCGTACTCGTCGTACTTATCAACCTTAATGGGGTTAAAGCCTGTTGCCACTACGATAGCGCCGTACTTTTCCTCAATGATCTGATCCTGCTGCTTGTAGTCGATAGCACCAACGGAGCAGATCTTCGCGCAAACACCGCACTTGCCGCTTTTCAGCATCGTGCAGTAATCCGCGTCGATAGTTGCGATCTTCGGCACAGCCTGTGCAAATGGGATGTATATTGCACGTCTGTTGTCCATGCCCATGTTGAACTCGTTGGGCACCTTCTTCTGTGGGCACTTTTCCGTACAAAGTCCGCAGCCGGTACATTTTGTCTCGTCTACGTAACGGGCTTTTCTCTTGATCTTTACTGAGAAGTTACCAACGAATCCGGAAACAGACTCAATTTCGCTGTAGGAGTATATCTTGATCTTCTCGTGCTGTGCGCAGTCTACCATTTTGGGCGTGAGAATACATGCCGCACAGTCAAGGGTGGGGAATGTCTTGTCGATCTGGGTCATCTTACCGCCGATGGTGGGGTTCTTTTCTACGATGTCAACCTCGTATCCCGCCTCAGCAATGTCAAGGGCTGTCTGGATGCCCGCAATACCGCCGCCGATGACCAGTGCTCTCTTTACAACAGGGCTTTCTCCCGCGGTAAGAGGAGCGTTGAGGAGCACCTTAGCGATGGCAGTTCTTCCGAGGATGATTGCCTTTTCTGTCGCTTCTTCTATATTTTTATGTATCCAGGAGCACTGCTCTCTGATGTTTGCGATCTCAACCATATAGGGGTTAAGACCTGCGGCTGTTGCTGTTTTTCTGAATGTTGCCTCGTGCATACGGGGTGAGCAGGAGCAAACTACGATGCCTGTAAGTCCGTATTCACGGATAGCATCCTTGATCATGTTCTGTCCCGCTTCTGAGCACATGTACTGGTACTCAACTGAAAGCGCAACTGAGGGTTCACGGCCGAGAGCTTCTGCAACTGCTTTTACGTCAACCGTAGCCGCGATGTTTGTACCGCAATGGCACACAAATACACCAATTTTTTGCATTTTTGCTCTCCTCCTTTATTTTGCGTACTTTCTCATTGCCGTCATGAGCAGCTGACCGGGGGTGTCCTCGTCAAGTAATGCGGGAATATCGTCTGACTTCAGATGATTCTTTCCCTGCTGACGGATCACCTCAAGGCGTACTGCTTCCACTACCTTTGCAGGCTCAACACCACGGGGGCATCTCTCCACACAGGCAAAGCAGGTGAGGCACTTGTAGATAGACTCGGACTCCATCAGCTTTTCGATGTTACCCTCGTTTACCATAGCCACAAACTGATGAGGATGGTATTCCATCTCATCGTATGACGGGCATGTTGCAGAGCATTTTCCGCATTTCATGCACTTTCTTACTTCTGCTCCGCTCATTCGAAGGATCTGTTCTTTTCTCTTCTGTTCCATCTCGATCCTCCTTAGTCTATGAGACCGAGCGCTTCTGCCAGCACTTCGGTGAAGTATTTTACTTCTATCTTCTCGTCTGCGTTCTTCTTAAGATTGTACTCGCAGAGGGGGCACGCTGTGATCATAAAGTCCGCACCCATTTCGGTAGCGTTCTCAGCCACTGCACTTGCTCTCTTCTTTGCCGCATCCTTGTCTTCAAGGGTAATATATCCGCCGCAGCATTCGTTACGCATTGAGTACATTACAGGCTCAGCACCCAGAGCACGGATGAAGTCTTCCATGATCTTCGGGTTCTCAGGATCGTCAAACTTCAGTACACTTGACGGGCGGAGAAGCAGGCAGCCGTAATATGCGGCGATCTTCTTGCCGGTGAGGGGCTTTACTACTGCTTCCTTGATCTTATCAAAGCCAACTTCGTCACGGAGCATTTCAAGGAAGTGGATAACTTCTCCTTCCCCGTGATACTCCATATCGGGTGCCATGTAGTTGTTCACTCTTCTGTCAAAGTCGGGGTTTACTTTGAACTCGTTGTTTGTCTGCTTCAGAACATTGTAGCAAGCGGAGCAAACGGTGAGCACTCGTCCGCCGTTGTCATATCCGTTCTTCAGTGCTCTGACGGAGGGCAGTTTGGTTGCAATTTCATCCTTTGCGGAGGTATATGCACCGCCACAACACTGCCAATTTTCTATTTCGCAAAGCTCTATTCCAAGTGCAGCCGCCGATTCTCTTGCATATCTGTCAAGATCCTTCGCCTTGTTCTTCAGCGTGCATCCGGGATAATATGCTACCTTCATATCTTCTCTCCAAAATTTAGTTTTCGCTGTTTATCAGAGATTTCCTGCCATCTCTTCGGGCTTGAATACTTCGTCAAACTTCTCTGCTGTAAGGAATCCAAGCTCTACGCACGCTTCCTTCAGAGAAATGTTGTCCTTGTATGCCTTCTTCGCAGTCTTTGCCGCATTTTCGTAGCCAATGTAGGGGTTGAGCGCCGTTACGAGCATAAGGGAGTTGTAAAGGTTATCGTGCATCTTCTGCTCGTTTGCGCGGATTCCGATAGCGCAGTTATCGTTAAAGGAAACGATTGCTTCTGCGAGAAGTCGGCATGACTGCAGGAAGTTGTAGATGCACACAGGCATGAACACATTAAGCTCAAAGTTACCCTGAGATGCTGCCATTGTTACTGCCACGTCGTTACCCATTACCTGTACCGCTACCATTGTTACCGCTTCGCACTGGGTGGGATTTACCTTGCCGGGCATAATGGAAGAGCCGGGCTCGTTCTCGGGAATTGTGATCTCACCGATACCAAGTCTCGGACCGGATGCAAGCCAACGAACGTCATTTGCTATCTTCATCATGTCGCAAGCAAGGGCCTTAATTGCTCCGTGAGCGAAAACAAGCTCGTCCTTGGACGTGAGTGCATGGAACTTGTTTTCCGCTGTCTCAAAATCCTTACCTGTGATTGCGGAAACTGCCTCTGCTACCTTTGTGTCAAATCCTACAGGTGCGTTGAGGCCTGTTCCCACTGCTGTACCGCCCAGAGCGAGAGTCTTAAGTGCAGGGAGAGACTTTTCGATAAGTGCGATGTCCATTTCAAGGGAGGAACGCCAACCGGAGATCTCCTGGCTGAATCTGATGGGTGTTGCGTCCTGAAGATGTGTTCTGCCGCTCTTGGTAATTCCCTCGTGCATCTTTTCAAGGCGACGGAATGTGGTGATAAGCTTTGCAACCGCGGGAATGAGCTTGTCTTCAAGAGCTTCTACTGCCGCGATGTGCATTGCTGTGGGGAAAGTATCGTTGGAAGACTGGCTCATGTTGATGTCGTCGTTGGGGTGACACAGTTTCTTGCCTGCAAGCTCGTTTGCGCGGTTTGCGATAACCTCGTTTGCGTTCATGTTAGACTGTGTGCCGCTACCTGTCTGCCATACTACAAGGGGGAAATGCTCGTTAAGCTCTCCTGCCATTACCTCGTCACAAGCCTGAGAAATATATACGAGCTTTTCATCAGTCATCTTCTGAGGACGGAGCCGGTTATTCGCGATAGCGGCCGCTTTTTTCAGCACACCGAATGCCTTGGTGATCTCGCGGGGCATTGTTTCAATTCCAACACCGATCTTGAAGTTTTCGTGGCTACGCTCTGTCTGCGCTGCCCAGTATTTGTCAGCAGGCACTTTTACCTCGCCCATTGAGTCATGTTCGATTCTGTATTCCATGTTTATTCCCCTTTACGATTTATATGTTCAAGCTTTTAATTACTGCTTTGAGACTGTCTGCACTCTTTCTGAGCAATACTTGTTCTGCTTCTGTGAGCACAGGATTAAGTTTTCCGCGAATTCCGTCACGTCCGATGATGCTGAGTGTGCTGAGACAAATGTCATCAATGCCGTATTCACCGTGCATCATTGTTGAGATGGTCAAAGTCGTGTCCGTTGCACTGAGCAGGCATTTGCAGATGTGGCAAACGGAAAGAGATACCGCATAGAAGGTAGCGCCCTTACGCTGGATTACTCTCGCGCCGGACTTTTTCATGTATGCCTCTACCTCTTCCTTGTTCAGCGAGGGATAGAGGTTGCTTTCGCTGTTTATTACGTTGTGATATTCGTGGATCGGCACGTTGGAGATATTGGCGATGGACCACGGAACAAAGGAGCTGTCACCGTGCTCACCGAATACGTACGCGTGTACGTTCTGCTGGTTGATGTTATAGTACTCCGAGATTCTCGCACGAAGTCTGGATGTATCGAGAATAGTACCGGAACCGATTATCTTTGTTTCAGGCAGATCGGAATACTTGCACCAAACGTATGTGAGAACGTCCACAGGGTTTGACACGATTATGTATGTTGCATCCGGTGCATATGTAGTGATCTGGGGGATGATGGACTTGATTATATCAACATTGGTCTGTGCCAAATCAAGTCTTGTCTGTCCGGGCTTTCTTGCCACGCCTGATGTAACGATCACTATGTCTGAGTCACACGCATCGCGGTAAGAGCCCGCATATATAACAGTACCGGGAGAGCAGAAAGGCAAGCCCTGACGGATATCAAGAGCTTCGCCGAGTGCCTTTTCTCCGTTGATGTCGATAAGCACAATTTCGTTTGCAAGTCCTTTCACCGCAAGAGTATAAGCAACGGTAGAGCCAACACTTCCCGCACCGATTATCGAAATTTTTGCCATAGGATATTCTCCTTTATTTATTGTTTGAAAATAAGCATAGGTATCTATATTAGATTATATCAAATATCGCCCCAAAATTCAATAGAGGCATGGAATTTTACCGTTTTGCCGCAGTAGTTATTTCGACGAAAATACTGAAATTTTTTGGTCATTTTAACAACAAAAAAGGGTCAGCTTTTTCACTAACCCTATATTTGATTTACAGTTTTTCACAAAGTATGTCCGCAATTCGTTGACAGGCAAGTCCGTCACCGTAAGGATTGGACGCACGGCTCATTTTCTCGTATTCCACGCTGTCGTTCAGCAGCTGCTTGAATGAAGAATAGATCACCTCTTCGTCAGTTCCCACAAGCTTGAGAGTTCCCGCAGCAATACCCTCGGGACGTTCGGTGGTATCGCGCATAACAAGCACAGGCTTACCGAGTGAGGGTGCTTCCTCTTGAATTCCGCCGCTGTCAGTAAGGATCATGTAACTGCGAGCGATTAAATTGTGGAAGTCAAGCACCTCAAGGGGCTCGATAATGTGTATTCTGTCGCAGTCACCAAGCTCTTCCCTCGCCGCTTCACGAACAACGGGATTCATGTGGATGGGATATATGGCGCAAACGTCGGGATGCTCGTCAATTATCCTACGGATCGCGCGGAACATATTGTGCATAGGCTGACCGAGATTCTCTCTGCGGTGCGCTGTGATAATGATAAGCCGACGGTCTCCCACCCACTCAAGCTCGGGATGGTTATAGTCCTCGCGAACGGTTGTCTTCAGCGCGTCAATGGCAGTGTTTCCCGTAATGTAGATGGTGGACGGATCCTTGCCCTCTTTTACGAGGTTATTTTTCGACAGCTCTGTGGGAGAGAAATTGAACTTTGATATGATGCTGACCGCTTGTCTGTTGAATTCCTCGGGATAGGGAGAGTAGATGTCATACGTGCGAAGCCCTGCCTCAACGTGTCCCACAGGGATCTGCAGATAGAAGCAAGCAAGCGCAGTCACAAACGTAGTCGATGTGTCACCATGAACAAGCACTGCATCCGGCTTGATCTCAGTTAGAAGATTTCTGATACGGTCGAGAATATTGATGGTTACATCGAATAAGGTCTGCTTTTCCTTCATTATTGAAAGGTCATAGTCAGGAGTAATTCCAAATGCCTCAAGTACCTGGTCAAGCATCTGACGGTGCTGGCCTGTAACGCAAAGAGTCACGTCCAACTCAGATCTCTTTCGAAGCTCAAGCACAAGAGGACACATCTTTATTGCCTCGGGCCGCGTACCGAACACTACCATAACTTTTTTCATACGTCTGCACTCTCCTTTTTTGGCGGAGTAATCATTCTTTTTATATTATACAATAATTGTCATGCAATGTCAACCGAGTGTCAATATAGAGTAAAAAGGCAAGTTCCGGGCAATTTTCAAAAAAAGTATTGCAATTATCCGCAATGTGTGATATAATGCAAGCACCCTGGAGGCATAGCTCAGCTGGTTAGAGTACTTGCTTGACATGCAAGGGGTCACTGGTTCGATTCCAGTTGTCTCCATAAAAAAGTCGTAGGACATAGTCCTGCGACTTTTTTAATTGAGTTAATTGGCCTGAGAAGCAGTATCGAGATGCCGACGCTGACTGACAAGTATAATTCACCCGCAGGCATCTCGTAACTTTGCTTGCAAAGTAGTGGTTCGATGTGGTAAACTGCGAAACGCGTAATTGACACGCCTGCGACTTTTTTACTTGAGTTAATTGGCCTGAGAAACAGCATCGAGATGCCGACGCTGACTGACAAGTATAATTCACCCGTGGGCATCTCGTAACTTTGCTTGCAAAGTAGTGGTTCGATGTGGTGGACTACGAAATGCGTAATTGACACGCCTGCGACTTTTTTAATTGAGTTAATTGGCCTGAGGATCCGCACTGAGTCCTCGCATTAAAGCAAATCGTCACTGTCGGCTCTTTTGAAAAATGATGTCTTCGATGTTGAACTGTCTTTATATGTCTTTGCCGGTTCTATCGGTGATTTTGGCACTTCCGGTTCAGGCTTTTCCGCGACATGTTCGGGTTGTGACAATTTAGCAAACACTTGATTAAGTGTGGGTCTCATCTCCGGATCCTTATTCAGCATTGCTGCAATCTGCTCCGCAATATTCTCCGGTATAGATTCATCAATTGCTATCTCACCTTCATCCAATACAGCCTCAAATGCGTATGTGTATTTCTCTGTGTCGAAATGAGGTAGATTTCCCGTATAATACTGATGAAACAGTAGTCCTAAAGCAAATACGTCTACTTTGCTGTTTATTGTTCCCTCTTCATTCGCAATAAGCAAAAATGCTTCAGGTGCAAAATAAACCATGTCACCTTGGAGTTCATTGAATGACGGCGGTGAAGATTCAAGAAAACTGCTGTCAAAGTCGATCAACTTAGTAGTGTATGCGAACTTTGTTTTCTTGATAATAACATTGTTAGGCTTAATATCACCATGCACAATACCTTTGGCATGAAGCTGCGACAAATTAAATGCAAGAACCTTTATAAGTACCGATTTTTCGTATGAGGTTAACGAGCTCGAAATACTTGAAACATCCATTTTATCAGAATCTATCTTGTCAGTCACTATATAATATTTACTGCCATGTCTGAAAAAATCCTTGATTACTACGATGTTTCCGGTATCACATTCATTTAGCCGATTATAAAGTGCACGCTTGCGCTTTTCAAAATCGCTGCATACAGCTCTTTTCCTTTGGATCTGAGAGAAATCAATAGGAGAATCATCGGGAGGATAGACCGGAGTAAGAAATTCTTTAATGAAATATTCAGTTTTGTTTTTCGTTGCAAATCCCCACTTGGCAAATCCGCTGTCATCATTTTTCAGCTCACCAAGCAGTTTATATTCCCCTATCTTCATTTTCCGCTATACTTCCTGTAATATACTTTCTTGTACTCTCTCCACATATCATGCAAAGAGTTTGATGTTACGCCGTCAAGTTTAGATATGTATCTTGTATACAAAATCTTGTGCCTTTTCAAAAACATTTTCTTAAGCTTTTTGAAACTGCCAAATCCGGCCACAGCTATCGCCATAGTGTAATCGTCACCTGTATATTTGAGGATATATTCGTTGAGCGTTTCCTTCCACTCATTGATACTTGATGAATGAATCAAAGTATCAAGAAGCATATACTCAAACTCCATAGGCGTGGAAAAATATCCAAAGCATCCGTCCGTGGCAGTAATTACAACACTTTGCTTTTCTCTTTTGATCAACGTATGATTAAGCTCAAATCTACCGTCAGCAGAGATGAAATTAGCCAAATTTCCATCATTTTTCAAGTTGCTCAACGCGTCCTCAGATCCATTAACATCGTCTTTTGTCACTTGAGTAAGTCCCGACGGTGTAAGAATAAATCCCCTGGAATCTCCTGCCCAGGTGAAGAAATAGCTATATCGTTTCTGCTCATACTTAAAGAGGATCCCGGACATCGTGGTGGGAAAGTTTTTGGCAAGAGATCCTTTAATGAGCGACTGACGTGATCCGCTGTCAAAAGCAGACAGTCTTTCGGTAAAGATATCCTTCAGAGCGCGGGCAATTTCAGGAAAAGTATTTGCTGTAATCTTCGCGGGACTCACAGATATTTCGCCAAAGTAATCGTATATTGCATTTGCACAAGCACGAGATGCAATGTATGCGCCGCTTTTTCCGCCATAGGTTTCATACTTACGAGATCCAATGCCACCGCATCCGTCGAAAACACTGATATATCCTATATCTTCTTTGACCGAAAAAGAATAACTGTCTTCCCCGTTGTCTTTGATCATCTCACCATCCACAACGAAGACTGCATCAATGCAATCGCTAAGTATATGTTTTTTCGATTTTCCTAATTTCATATGTTTAGATTGTATTGGAAATTGTATCGATGATCTGAGAATAGTCGAATTCGTTAAGACCCTTACCTGCTACTGAGGGGAAATGAATAACGTTGTCCCAAGAGTCAGAAATAGTACTCCAGTAATTATCATTTGGGGTGAAGAGAAGGAGTCTCTTTGCGTTCTGATCAATGAATCCGGAGTTCTGCTTATCTCCCCACCAGCTTGTGAGCTCGTTGAAATCCGTTGCCATATTCTTGGGATAGTTTGCTGCAGAGCTTCCGTAGCCGAGCTTATGTGTTGCGGCATCACTCCACACAACAATTACCTGACGCTTCTTCATTCCTTCAGGATTCCACTTTGACTTGATTGCATATGCAAGCGCTTCGAGACCATCTTCAGGATCGTCTCCGCCGCCAAATGCTTCAATGCTCTTTACGCAGTTCTCAAAATCTGACGCCTGGCCGGGAAGTTCAAAGAAGTCAGTAACAAGCATCGCATCATCTCCGTCTGCCAAATAGTCTCTATATGCTACAATTCTGACGCGCAGAGTGTCAATCATCTTGCTCTTCTTTGCCATATTCTCCATAACGTCATTATAGAGATTAAGAGCATTTTTCTTTACCATGTTGATTATTCCGTCCATACTTCCTGTTGCATCGATACAGAATACCATATCCACGTTGTAGGAAATCTTATAGTTGCTACCCATTTTTTCTATCTCCTTATTTATGTATGTTGTAATAGATATTATTTACAGATCTGAAGGCTTATTGAAGAATGACTGTCCCGCAGCCTTCTTTGCAGCTTCCTCAGGGGATTCAGAAGGCTTTGTTCTCATCGTGGATTTGAGACCAACATGAGTTTCATCGGAACATGAGGAATGTGCTTCATTAATGTCTGCAAAATGATGTTTAGATAAATAATCTTCTGTAGTAGTATCCGGTATTATTGTTTCTTCACGCTTGGGAGAAGGTGAAGTTCCATTTAACATGAATCCGCAATTAAAGCAGAACACTGATGTTCCCTCTACATCCGCATTACAATTTGGACAAATATTTTTGTTTATTGCCGCGGCTGATGCTACATGTACTGTCTCAGGCACTTTAGGCTCAGGCATCGGTTTTTTCGCGGAAACTGCATCAAGTGAATAATGGTTGTCATAACTTGGAGCTTTATTTTCCATCTTATTGACGGTTGAAACGGGAGATCCGCAGATTCCGCAAAACATTTCACCTTCTTCAACATGATTTTCACACACCGGGCATACTATGGTTCCCGGTATTGCTGCCTTGGGTGTAGGTGTAAAAGGATGCGGAATATTATCTGCAACGATCTTTTTCTTTCCTTTTACCTTAATGCACATTACGATCAGCGCTATGTTAACCAAAAAACCTATGACGGCAAATGCAGCAACATCTATAGTAACCGACTCTGTAATTAATGGTATATACTGGTCTCCAAGCCCTTCTCCTGCTATAATTGCACGAGACATATCAGACACGTGAGTTACCAAATAGCACGTCCACACTGCATGAATTGATGCTAACGCAATTGACGTTTTACGGAACTTAGTACCTAAAATAGCCAAAGCAAGTGCCAACAGAGGTAGCATGAGCGCTGCAAAGCTTATACCATAATTTTCAGGGTACTCTTCTGCCAAAATTTTCCCTTTACCGAAGGTGAATTCAAAAAGAGAGACTTTATCTTTATATATATACATATCTCTGGCTTTTGCAAATCCTTCATCTTCATACTCATTATACAACTCATCATAATACTCATAATCCTCCTTTGCTTCCGCATCATAAATGCTAACAAAGGGCAGGAAAAAGAATGCTATCAAAACTACCGCTAAAATTCTCACGATAATATCTTTTGAGATTTTCATAAAGTCCTCCTAAAAAATCAATAGTAATAGAATTATTATAGCAACAATAAACAAAGTGAGACTTGAGTAAAGGAACCACTGAATTATCCGGCTCTTTATTTCCGTTTTTTTGTTTTTTGAAGCTTTTAACGGCGAATAACTCAACTGAATTTTCTCTTTGCAGTACATACAACAATTGTCTTCCAGTCGAATTTGTTCCCCACATTTTGGGCAAATCATTATGTTATCCCCCCATGTTAAGTTTCGTTCCGCACACAGGACAGAATTGTTCGGATTCCTCTACATACTGGCCGCAAACAGGGCAAGATACTTTTCTCGGGGCAGGAGCTTGTTTTATTAATGTCTGTTGCCTTGGTGCTTGAACTGTAAGTGTCCGGTTATTTGCAGAAAGTTTCTTATTCTTTATTGACAAAACAATAATCACAATAACCAAAACTACTATTGCACCGCAAGCAATTATTAGCAAAGGCAAATTATCATCGAGAAATTCTTCAAATGACGATTTGTTTTCTTGGGGTATTGTTTCAACCTTTTGCTCTAAGCAAATCGCACATGTATAATACTTATATGCGACATTCTCTCCTTTAACAGACATCATGTACGCCAAAACCCATTCATGCTTGCAGGCTTTGTTGGAAAGATCATCGATAACTTCATCTTTTGAAGGATCATCTCGAGTTTCAACAGGCTCCTGCGTTTCGGTAGGCTCCTGTGTTTCGATAGGCTCCTGTGTTTCGATAATCTCATCTTTTGAATACTCATCTTGGAACACAACAGTCTCAGCATCCACAAGGCGCTCGTTGCCATTTGTTGTTACAATTTGAATATTTTTCCAATCATCTTTTGTCCCATCGTAATATATGGTAGGTAGCTTCTCCGTAGTACTATGATGTATTCCGAACAAATCATCGCCGATATAGACCACACTTGAAGGAATATATACACTTTCCAAATAGTCACAATACGCAAGTGAAAAACTTTCGATCCAAACAACATTGGAAGGAATGACAATACTCACCAAATTTGTATTAATTAAAGCTGATGGACCAAGAACTTTCAAAGAATCAGGTAGATCAATTTGAGTTATCCTTGTATTGTCAAATGCTGATCTTCCAATGTCAAATACAGAAGCTCCTATTTCAACAGATGTTAAGTTACGACAAGACGCAAAGCTATAATCTCCAATACTTGTTATGGAATCTCCTATAATGACCTTCTTTATATATGCACTATTGTCAACCGTCCAGGAACGATAAGGTGATCCCCATGGACGTTCGTAAGGTTCCTCGTCTAAATCGTACATGGCAAAGTCCCACATATCACCCGAGCCGTCTATTGTTAATACACCACTTTCAATGTCAAGACTCCAATATGCACCGTCACCACACTGACCGCTTAAAAGCGCTGAAGGCTCTTCTGAAGGAGCAAGTGTTTCGGTTTCTACAAGTTCGACTTCACGTGTCTGATATGCAGAGCAGTCTGCGTTAGTACAATAGCTTATTTCGATGCCCTGGCCGTTCATAACCGAATTATAGTCAAGTTGCCACTCGCTATAGCTGTGACCTGTGGGAGAAATATCCTCAACCTTGGATGCGTTGCAGACCGAGCAAATGTAGTTTTTGCTTCCCTTTTCTGTACAAGTAGCAGGAGTGGTATCTACATAAACCCAGGTGTGGTCCGACAGTCCTAGCTCTTCTCTATAAGACTTGCCGCACTCGGTACAAACATGGAGATTGTAACCTTTTTCGAGACAAGTGCCAGGAACCGTTCTCTGTACTACATAATTGCAAGTATGAGATTTAAGCTTGACAAACTGATACTTATTTGCATTTGCATATGCCTCTGCCTTAGAGTTTTGATAGCCGTATATTGTAAAATCGTCGCTAACAAACTCAAATACGTATAAGCCAAACGATACATTTCTCGAATATATTGACGCTTGGGTAAGAGATGTGCACCAAGCGAAAGCCTTCTCACCTATTGCAGTAACACTGGTGGGGATTATAAGCTTGCCTGGAAAACCTTTACAACTATAGAAAGCGTACTCACCTATTGTTCTAACGCTGTTGGGAATAATAAGATTTCCAGTGAAACCACTACAACCTGAGAAAGCATCATCACCTATCACGATGACACTGTCGGGAATAATGAGCTCTCCTGTGAAGCCATAGCAATATGCGAATGCTCCCTCTCCTATCGTAGTTACACTGTCAGGGATTACAAGACTCCCTGTGAAGTCACATCCAATAAATGCATCATCACCTATCTTGATTACGCCACTAGGAATTACAAGTTCTCCTGTCTTACCTGCTGGTGCACATATCAAAACAGTTTTATTCTTGTTGTAAACAATACCGTCAACAGATGAGTAATTTCTATTGTTAGCATCCACAGTAATTGATGTGATCCCAAAAAGATACATAAATGCGCCTTTTCCAATCGTAGTTACACTATCAGGGATAATAATCTCTCCCGCGAAACCTTCACATTCGCGAAATGCTCCCTCTCCTATCGTAGTTACACTGTCGGGGATTATGAGCTCTCCCTTAAAACCACTACACCATGCAAAAGCATAATCACCTATCGTAGTTACACTATCGGGAATTATAAGCTCTCCCGTTAAACTCTTACAATATGAAAAAGCATGGTCACTTATCGTAGTTACACCATTTTCAATAGTAAGTTTTGTTAATGAGTTGGAATATTTTCCCCACGGAGCTACGGTTATATGCATCGCACCATTAATGTAATCACTTGAAGGTATATAATCCCACATAGGTCCGGTTCCGCTGATTACCAACTCGCCATCATCATGCAAGGTCCATGTGAGATTGTCGCCACACTTACCGCTATCTATTACCGCCGAAGCACCAACCGCGCAAAGTATTGCCAAAGAAATAACACACAGAATATATATTATTGATCTTCTCACACAATCACCCCATTCACGCTTTATTAAACTTAAACAGGAACGGTTCAGCTCCCGGAAGACCAACTATAGCTTCACCCAGTCCAAGACGGCTGATGTCCCAGTCTTCTACCACATAAGCCTCTCGGATGTTCTCTGTCAATGCTTTTGATGCAATTGATGAGTATATATCCTGTTTGATATTCTTGCCATGGATATTTTTGATATATTCTCGTGAATCGCCGTCATTAACTCTGAAGCAAACGGTTGTCAAAAGACCTGAGAGAATACTCTTAGCTCGTTCTTCGCCGTACGCGTCATATATCTGAGAAATGTTCTGAACGCCCACCATAAGCTTTATACCCTGACCTCTACCGAAGTTAACAGCATCATCGATATGCTGGAGATTAGGCAGTAGCTTAAACTCGTCGGTTATCAGATATACATTACCAATTGTTTTATGCACGGATAACGCTTCTTTGATTGCCATGTCAAACATGAGCTTATATATAGGCGTAAGTAGTCCTCCAATTGCAAGGTCATACTCAATAAATACTTTTCTTCCTTTTTTCTGACGGACAAGATTTCTAATAGAAAGCGTACCTTTTTTCTTGAAGTTACCGATAAAGATCTCTCTTATGGTTGTTTGTAATTCAGACATAACGCCTTGTGTCTGAGGTGAATAATCATCTTCTATGTAACTCACCATTGCCCGGAACTCAGGATACATTTCCAGCATTTGGCGTATTTCTCCTGTTGGCGATCGGTCCAAGAAAGAGCGTAGAGCCTCATTATTTGTTTCAGACGCTCCTGAACGCACAAGATGCGTAAGCACTGCCGAGAATATTCCTTTTGCCGCTAATGGGAAGAACGGCTGACTTGTTTTTTCTATCTTGTCAGAAAACAGGCAATTAGCTATCTCTATAACATTCTCCTCGAGATGCTCGTCATTTTCCATTTCATTAAATATATTCCAATAATCCGCTCCAAATGTGCCTCTTGCTCGGTCATCATTACTTATAACAACGTCACCGGGCGAATAGAATCTCTCAAGGAAGTCGCCTTTGGAGTCAAAAATAATCATTACATCATTATCTGCGAGCTGATGTCTTAATTGATTTACAAGTTGGAAGAAGGAATTTGTTTTACCAGTACCAATCCCCCCAAGAAACAGAATGTGTCTACTCAACAGATCATTATTAAACGGAATCATTGCAGGGGTTCCGTCAAATCCTTTTCCAAGAAAAGCACATTTGATTTGATCCTGCGGTATGTTTGCCGGTCTTGGTGTTTGATAAAGCCTGTTACCGTCAAGAATTTCAGTCGCTCTCATTATATATACCTCTTAGTAATTTCAAAAAATTAATACTGTATTATGCAATCTATCATTTACACTCAGTCGGTCCACTTACTTATTCCGTAATCGCCATATTTCTGAATATCAGAAACCATCGCGCCAAGTTCTTTTGCAACAATATCTGTCTGAGGAGTCTCATACATGTATACAAACATGCCAAGATTATTCATATTTAAGATACCCATCTTGCTACCTGAGCAATCAATTGGTGTTGCTCCACCGGATTTAGATGACACAACGAGTGAGATGGTTAATTTGAAAAGATTCTTCATGAAAGCAATTAATAAAAGAACTGAAAGAGCAATCATTCCTATGTAGCATACAATTACAGCAATTCCCGCATTGTTACTGGATTCACTATAGCCAATAGAATCAATCATACTTACCATTGAATTTCTTATCATTGCACCAAAAGGATATCCAACACCTACTATAGTAGTCAAATACATCCAAACATAGTGCTTTGAATATAAAAGCCATGAGCCTAACGCAATCAATCCAAGCGTAATAACCATGCTAATGAAGGATTGTCCCGACGCCAGGCCTATGCCAAGACCTATCAGTGTCATAGGAAGTGCAGTTAAAATTGCCACAATCAAGAACCAAAGATTAATTGAGGTGGTCTTTTCAACAGATACTGCAGCCACATCATCAACGGAAAATTCGCTGTGTGAGTATTCTTTACCCATCCTAGATACGCCAATTTTGTTATATATTATTCTCTTGTTTGTAACCTGCACAACGCCTTCTGCTTTATAACCGGCAATTGGCAACTTCATTTTCACAAAGCTATACTGCTTTATATGTTTTTCATCATTGCATGGAGCAACAACATCAGGAGTAAGTCTTCTTGGAACCGTATATGAACCGTCGTATTTCTTTCTTAATTCATCGTACTCATGTTTAACAGAATGGTATGCTCCTTTAACGGTTGCTGTGAAATCTCCTGTTGATTCGCCGCTTGGTGTACGCGCTGAATAAGTCGCATCGGCAGGTTTCTCCGGTAGCTTTGATCCGCATGCGGTACAAAAACGCAAATTCGGATTAGTAATCTCTTTGTTACAATTTGGACATCTCATATTTTTTCTCCTTCAATATAATTAGTAAATAATTGTAATAGTTATCTGCCCATTCCCCTAGATCGTGAGCCTCCGCCACTTCCGGTTCCTGAAGATTTCGAGCCAGAGCTAGAAGAACCACCGCCACCACCACTTCCGCTTCCTGAGGATTTCGAGCCAGAGCCAGAAGAACCACTGCCTCCGCCGCTTCCGCTTCCTGATGTTTGAGATGGTGAATTTGTTGAGCCTTCTCTACCACCTGTATTACCATTTGCTGTTTGTCCAGGATTGGTACCATTAGTGTTGGTGGCTCTAATATTTGCATTTACATTTCCTTGCGAGTTGCCATTATTTGCTTCGGGACTTGCGTTTTGTTCTACGCCTGCGGTTTGTGCTACGCCTGGTTTTTGTGCTGCGCCTGCGTTTTGTGCTGCGCCTGGGCTCTGTGCTGTGCCTGGTTTTTGTGCTACGCCTGCGTTTTGTGCTGTGCCTGGGTTTTGTGCTGCGCCTGCGTTTTGTTCTACGCCTGCGGTTTGTGCTGTGCCTGGTTTTTGTGCTGTGCTTGGTTTTTGTGCTGCACCTGCGTTTTGTGCTGCGCCTGCGGTTTGTGCTGTGCCTGGTTTTTGTGCTACGCCTGCGGTTTGTGCTGTGCCTGGGTTTTGTGCTACGCCTGCGTTTTGTGCTGTGCCTGGGTTTTGTGCTGCGCCTAGTTTTTGTGCTGCGCCTGCGTTTTGTTCAACGCCTGCGGTTTGTGCTACGCCTGGTTTTTGTGCTGCGCCTGCGTTTTGTGCTGCGCCTGCGGTTTGTGCTGTGCCTGGTT
>SVSK01000008.1 GCA_015064345.1 Oscillospiraceae bacterium
CCCTGCGCCAAGGGGCAAAAGTTCACGTCGTTCACTATTTTCCCCTTTGGAAAC
The DNA here is from genome assembly GCA_015064345.1 of Oscillospiraceae bacterium. Taxonomy (GTDB): domain Bacteria; phylum Bacillota; class Clostridia; order Oscillospirales; family CAG-272; genus UMGS1696. The sequence goes on from SVSK01000008.1 coordinate 55, forward strand.
CCCTTTTGATTCTGCTTGAGTTGAAACATAGAGCGATTCACATCAATATTATTAATCCATGATTGCGACAGAAGCGCCCGTCAAGCTTTAACTCATTAGTAAAGTTCGATTGTCACAATTTTATAATTTTTTCGATTGCTTAAAAGTATAAAGTAAAGCTAATACAAAAGAGAGGATTCTTAAGGAGAGGAAACAGCGAGTGCAGAATGACTTGTTCATTCAAATGAGCTCTTTCCTTTCCTTAAGCGGCTGAGATTCCAAAGAGATATCGCCGGTGATATCTCTTTGGTGCCCCACGCATAGTGGAAGCGAGTTGAATGAGCGAGTATGGCTGAAGTTTATGTGATAACCAAAACTTTCACCACACAACCCGCGCGGGGTCTAAGGGATATGCTAATATACTCCCTTTCATCCTCCGCTCGCTTATCTTTCCTTTGCGATATAGAACAGCGCGAGGGTTCCTGGGCCGGAGTGGGCTCCGATAACAGAGCCGATTTCCGTGATCAAAGAAACATCCACACCGTGTGCTTCCTTCAGCATACCCGCAAGTGTAAGCGCATCGTCAATGCAGTCGCCGTGAGATATGTAAACCACACCTGCGTCGGGTGTTTCTGCGGTTTCGGCGTACTTCTGTGCCATCAACTTGAGAGACGTTCTTCTGCCGCGCACCTTTTCCATTGCGATGAGGTGACCCTCGTTGTCAACGTGGAGCACAGGCTTGATTCCCAGCATGCCGCCAACAAATGCAGCCGCCGCGCTTACACGTCCACCGCGCTTGAGATACACCAGATCGTCTACCGTGAACCAGTGTGCAAGCTTAAGAATGTTTTCTCTTACAACAGCCGCAACCGCATCCATGTCGGCACCGCCTCTCTTTGCCTCAACAGCAAGGTGAACGAGAAGTCCCTGACCTGCGCTTGCCGCGAGTGTGTCGATAACGATGATTCGTCTCTCGGGGTACTTTTCGCAGAGCTGATTTGCCGCCATAGCCGCAGAGCTGACCGTTGAGCTGAGTCCGCCTGAGAATCCGAGATAGAGAACGTCAGCTCCGTCTGCCACGATAGGCTCGAAGGCTTCGATGAATCCGTTGATGTTGATGGCAGATGTCTTTGCTACGCCGCCCTCACGCATCTTCTGATAGAATTCGGGAGCGTCAAGCTCGTAATTGCCCCACTGACGGGGTGAATCGCTGAATGTGTATGTAAGCTCAATGTATTTTACGCCCCAATCCGCGAGAGTTTCCTCTGTAAGATCGCAGGCAGAATCGGTGAAAATAATGTAGTTGTTCATGTATGTTTTACTCCTAACCGAAAAATTAAGCACTCACTGCGTGAGTATGAAGGTAACATGGATAAAAGCTGTACTTTGTCATTCTGAGCGGAACACAGAGTGTGTAGTCGAAGAATCTAAAAGAGATCCTTCGATTGGGTAGGGTATTATGATATCAAAATCCATACGTGGATTGACCCTACCCGTGAGAACTTCGTTCTCGTTTTGTAGAGCTAAAAATTTCACTCAGGATGACAGGAGAGTGATTATTTTCCTCTTACCTCATTGTCGCCTTCGAAGAAGAGAGCGAGGGCGCCGGGGCCAACGTGACTTCCCGTGACAGGCTCAAAGGGAACGATGATAACGTCCTTCGGCGGGAATCTCTTCACGATGAGTGAACGGAGATATTCTGCGTCCTCGGGACAGTCTGCCTGTGCGATACCCACGATCTGATTTTTCGGGTACTCTGCCAGCTCGTAATACTTTTCCGCCAGTGCCTCAATGGAACGGCGTCTTCCGCGGACCTTGTCGAGCATGACGATCTTTCCCTGCTCACTTCCCTTGAGAAGCGGCTTTATCGCCAACATCGTGCCCACAACAGCGGATGCTCCGGAGAGTCTGCCACCGCGCTTCAGATGCATAAGATCGTCAACGGTTATTACCTGGTACATTCTTCGTCTGAGGCTGATGATGCGCTCAACTGTGTCGTCGATGCTCATTCTGTGCTTCAGACACTCGATGGCGCGGAGAACTAAAAGTCCCTCGCCGAGAGATGCGCCATAGGAGTCCACCAGTCTGATCTTTCGCTCGGGGAACTGCTCCTCAAGCTCGCGAAGAGCTATCCTTGCTGATGAAAACGATCCGCTGACACCGGAGGAAAGGCCAATGAAGATTATGTCCTCACCTCGCTCGAGGGCCGGGGTCATGTAGTCTATATAAGTCTGTGGTGTGATCTGGGATGTTCTGACTTCGGCGCCGTCACGGATCGCTCCGTAGAACTCGGCTCCGTCAAATTCTGCCGCGTCGGCACAGGTATGAGGTATCCCGTCAACGGTATATGTGAGCGGGATCACGGTTATATTGTTTTCTTTTACCTGGTGTGCCGGGATATTGGCGGCTGTGTCGGTGAAAATTGATATCGGCATATGTCGCCTCCTTTTTTGGTTTACGCGCAAATTTATTATATACTTTTGTCACGTATAACTCAACCTACTGTAACGAAAAGAAACTATACTCATTGAGGCTTGTGGTGTAGAAAGCCAAAAATCGACTCTACAGACAGTAGAATTGGGTGTAGAATGGCATGTTGGCAGTAGAATTTACAGTTATTTCATAGATTTTGAGGCAAAAATATGGTAAAATACAATGTAAACCGAATTTGGCGGTAAATTTTGCGGAGGAGAAGTGCATGAGCGAGATCAAATCCATAATTGCAAAAAATATTGCCTCTCTGCGCACCTCTGCGGGTCTGACCCAGCTGGAGCTTGCGGAGAAGCTTAATTATTCCGACAAGGCAGTCTCCAAATGGGAGAGAGGCGAGTCCACTCCCGATGTGGCTGTGCTGACTCATATAGCGGATCTTTTCGGCGTGCCACTGGACTACCTTGTAAGAGAGGACCACGAGGGAATGCCCACGCCCGAATTCGAGGTTGACGAAAAGAAAAAGACGGAGCGCATCATGAAGACAAAGCTCCTTCGCCGCAGAAACAGGGGATTCATCACGGGCATGTGCCTCATTCTCGTGTGGCTTTTGGCGACTACTGTGTTTATGATACTTGACGCATCACTTGGCGAAGGTGTGAGAGGGCACTATCTCGTTTTCGCCTACGCCGTACCTGCGACGATGATAGTTTGGCTGGTGTTCAACTCCGTTTGGTTCAACACGCGCCGCAACTTCCTTATTATATCCCTGCTTATGTGGACAGTTTTACTTTGCATCCACATGACCCTTTACTCCTTTGGCTTCAACCTCTGGATGATCTTCATCCTCGGTGTCCCCGGACAGATCATTATCGTTCTCTGGTCCATGATCAAGTACAAGAGCGACACGGACGACGAGGAAGAGGAAGCGGTAATTCACATCGACGAACAATGAAAAGACCCCGAAAGGGGTTTTTTGAGTTATGAGTTATAAGTTATTGGTTATGGGTTTGAATAAAACTATTTATATTAATTGAGGTAAATATGGCTGTATCAAAACGCAGGGCGCGACTCTGCTACTGTATCGCGTCGGCTGCACTGCTTTTGCTTATCGTGTTCATTGCTATGTTTGTGCATGACAGATTTGTCAGACCATACGGGGGAGATGTGCTTATCACTATTTTCATCTGCTGTTTTGTTAGAATATTTTTCCAGGGCAAGATAAAGCTCTTACCGATATGGGTATTTCTCTTTGCCGTGGCGGTTGAAGTCGGACAGTATTTCGGAATAGTTGACATAATCGGCCTTGGGCATATTCGCTTTTTCAGAATCCTCATTGGAACGTCATTCTCATGGGCGGATATTATTTGTTACGCGGTCGGCTGTGGCATTTTTTGCTTCGCAGAGTTATATTGTCGCAAACGACAGTGATATTTTTGCTTCACAAGGCGTGGTAACGTTTCTCATCCCTTCAGGAACCGAAAAGTATTTTTTATTTATTCTCTATTATTTATTTATTCTCTATTATTTATTTATTCTCTATTATTTATTTATTCTCTATTATTTATAATTTTTTCTTTTAGCGAAGCGCATATTATTTTTTCTTTTCTCCGGGAGGAGCATTTATGGCACAGAAGGACACTAATCCATATATTTTTTCCGATTCAAATAAGCGGTATATGACATACGACTGGTACATGAAAAAACGATTTGGCGGCAAGGTGGCAAAGGTCACCGTTGACATCGGATGCACCTGCCCCAACATTGACGGCACTCGCGGTCACGGCGGCTGTATTTACTGCAAATCGGGCAGCAGAAGTGCTATCGGTGAAACGGTTGCAGAGCAGTACAAAAACGGAGTAGAGATCGCTTGCCGCAAGTGGAAGCCTGTGGGGTTCATTCCCTATCTTCAGGCCAACACCAACACCTACGGGGATGTGGAAAAGCTTTCCCGTGCTTACCGCGATGCCGCAGGACTGGATGGAGCTGTAATGCTGGATATCGCCACTCGCGCGGACTGCCTCACCGATGAGATAATAGCCGAGCTTGAGACGGTGGCGCGACAGATCCCGCTGACTGTGGAGCTGGGACTTCAGACCTCAAACGATGCTACCGCTGAGCGGATAAACCGCTGTCACACCTTTGCGGAGTTTGTGGACGGGTACACCCGACTTCGCGCGGCGGCGGAGAGAGTAAATGCTGAGTTTCCCACAGACGGGGAGCTGCCCATGAAGCGGTTTCTCATTTGCGTGCATATAATCAACGGTCTTCCGGGTGAGGGTGAGGCTGAAATGATGAAAACAGCAGAGGACATCTCAGCCCTCGCGCCCGATATGATAAAAATTCACCTGATGCACGTTCTGCGTGACACAGCACTGGGGGATATGTACCTCCGCGGAGAGTACACCCCGATGAATCGCGACGACTATGTTCGAGTAACCTGCGATCAGCTTGAAATATTGCCAAGAGAGACGATAATTGCCCGCATCACCGGCGACGGCGTGGCAGACGATCTGCTTGCACCCCAGTGGAGCAGGCGGAAAACAGAAGTGGCGAATGAGATCGACAAGGAACTCTTCCGAAGAGGAACGTATCAGGGCGCGGGGCTTAAAGAAAAAAGAATAAATAAAAAAGAATAAAGAATAAAGAATAAATAGAAGAAACGCGAAGAGTTTTAGTTACACGAAAAGCCAAGAAGGGGATTCTTAAGGGGAAGAATCAGAGAAGTTGCAGTAAAATCAATAGATTTGCAATAATTGGCGGGATTCGGTCGCTAGAAAGTATCAACAATAGTAAATATCCCGTCCTCCTTCCCCTTAAGTGGACGGTGATTCACAAGAGGTGTGGACATGGAACACCTCTTGTGCGCCCCACGCGTAGTGCAAAAAATGAGGTCAAAAAACAAGTTCGGTTGAAGAGTAAAGCGGAATGAATATAGAATAGTGCAGACTTTGGTCTCCTCTATCCGTTCAGTATTCAACTTCGTTGAAACTGACGAGGTTTCTATAACACGGAGAAACCTCGTCGTATGCCACCTTCTCCCGCATTTATTATAAATGCAGCGAAGGCTTGGGAAGGCTGAGGAAGGCATGGAAGACATGATGTGAGGCACGAGCATCCTTTGGAACCTGCGTTAGCAATTAAGCACCCCACGCGTAGTGCAAAAAATGAGGTCAAAAAACAATTTCAGTTGAAGAGTCAAGCGGCAGAATTGTTTATGAGGAAAAAACAAGCCGCTTTTTTCCATTTTCTCTATCAGCTCGGGCATTTTTACTCATATTTTTGTATAATATTCTTTCTGAAATTTCATTTATGATATTGTATTTTATCTCGAAATGTCATATAATAATAGAAAGGCGTTGAAATTCTTGCAAGACGGATACCGCGGTTTTTCATTTATTGGCAACAATCACTTGATTTTACAACGATTTTTGAATAAATAACGTTCCCATCATGCAAAAAGTGTCACGGCCGCCGCAAGAGAAAAAATAACATAAAATCTATCATTAATATACAGAGGTGCAATTATGAACAGCGAGAGAAGACCGTATTCAGAGCTGACTGTAGATGAGCTTCGTGCACAGCTCGCAAAGGAACAGTCCAGACTTGATAATTGGGGAGCGAAAAATCTCACCCTCGACCTTACACGCGGTAAGCCCAATCAGGCACAGCTTGATCTTTCCTCCGAAATGCTCAGCATCATCGGTGACCGCGGCGACTGCTTCAGCGAAAGCGGACTCGACTGCCGTAACTACGGTATTCTTGACGGCCTGCCGGAGACAAAAAAGCTTTTCTCCGAGCTGCTTGGCGTGCCTGCCGAAAACGTGCTCGTTCTCGGTAACTCATCCCTTAACGTAATGTACGACACTCTCGTTCGCGCAATGCTCTTCGGTGTTGCCGGCGGTTACGAGCCTTGGTCCAGACAGGGTAGAATCAAATTCATCTGCCCCAGCCCCGGATATGACCGTCACTTCACAATCTGCCGCACCCTCGGCATTGAAATGATCCCCGTTAAGATGAACGCGGACGGTCCCGACATGGATGAGGTTTACAACATTGCCTGCTCCGACCCCTCAGTTAAGGGTATGTGGTGCGTGCCCAAGTTCTCCAACCCCGAGGGAATCACCTACTCCGATGAGGTTGTTGAAAAGCTTGCGGCAATGAAGCCTGCTGCTCCCGACTTCCGCTTCTTCTGGGACAACGCTTACGTTGTTCACGAGCTCTACGACGATGAAGTAAAGCTTGCCAACGTATTCGATTACGCCCTTGAATACGGCACACAGGACAACTTCTTCTACTTCACATCCACTTCCAAGATCACATTCCCCGGCTCCGGTCTGGCTGTTATGGTGGCAAGTGAGAAGAATCTTGAGCAGATCCGCCCCATTATCGCAACACAGACCATCGGTTACGACAAGATCAACCAGATGCGTCACGTTAAGTTCTTCAAGAATGCTGACGGCATCAAGAGTCACATGAAGCACCATGCGGCTATTCTTCGTCCCAAGTTCGAGCTTGTTGAGCAGATCTTCCACGACAGACTTGACGGATTTGACATCGCTCACTGGACAGAGCCGAGAGGTGGCTACTTCATCAGCCTTTACGTAATGAACGGCTGTGCAAGAAGAGTATATCAGCTTGCACGCTCTGTCGGTGTAACTCTCACACCTGCAGGTTCAACCTATCCCTACAGCCGCGATCCCCAGGACAGCAACCTCCGAATCGCTCCCTCTTTCCCCGAGCTTGACGAGATCAAGCAGGCGACAGAGATCCTTTGCACCTGTATCAAGATCGCCGCTCTTGAGAAGCTTATCAAGAATGCGTGAATATTATAAAACCGACCTTAAACCGTCGGTTTTTTGTTTTGTCCGTCACCGCGACACACCACCACCCGCTACACCCGTAGGGGCGTTATCGAACTTGTTCGATGGGTGTTCGTCCGTCGTTAAAGGTTAGGCTTTTCTTCACCGCTGTCAACTGCACATCGGGTTTTGTCATTCTGACAACACACGGAGTGTGTAATCGAAGAATCTCAAATAGATCCTTCGATTGGGTAGGGTATTATGATATCAAAACCCATACGTGGATTGACCCTACCCGTGAGAACTTCGTTCTCGTTTTGTAGAGCTAAAAATTTCACTCAGGATGACAATGTAGTGCTGTCCGTCCTAACGATTCGCGATTCTTTCGCGGGATGTCGGGGCGCCATCCTCTACGGATTTTCCCCACACTTAACTTCTTACCTCTTCACTGTTACTTCTTACCTCTTACCTCAGCTCACTGCCCCTCAGCGAAATCACCAAAGCGGTGGCGATTTTTTGTGCATTATTTTAATTAATTACCCTTGCAATATATTAATGAGAAGAGTATAATATTGAATTGTGCGAATAGATTAATACTACTGCAAAAGCAGTGTGGAGGTTATATTTATGGAGATACTTCTCGTCCTGGCGATCGCAATGTTCGCGGGACTTATTATGTCGAGACTTACAAAGCTGTGGAATCTTCCCGCAGTGACGGCTTACCTGGTGGCGGGTATCCTCATCGGACCCTATTGCCTCGGTCAGCTCGGTGTGCCAGGTCTCGGATTCACCAGCATGCCCAATGTTGAACAGTTCAAGATCATCTCAGAGGTGGCGCTGGGCTTCATCGCTTTCTCAATGGGTAACGAGTTCAGAGTTGAAGAGCTGAAGAAGATCGGTAAGCAGGCAACCGTTATCGCAGTTTTCCAGGCAGTTGTTGCAACTATATGCGTTGACGCTGCACTCATCGGACTGCACTTTGCTTTCCCGAAGCAGCTCCCCATCTCCTGCGCAATCACACTTGGCGCTATCGCTACTGCAACCGCACCTGCCGCTACACTGATGGTAGTAAAGCAGTATAAGGCAGAGGGACCACTTACAAAGCTGCTTCTCCCCGTTGTTGCACTTGACGACGTAGTCGGACTTGTGGTGTTCGCGGTGTCATTCGGTATCGCAAAGGCACTTGAGCTTGGACATGTAGATATCATATCCGTCCTTGTTAACCCCATCGTTGAGGTTATAGTGTCTCTTGCTCTCGGCGCAATACTGGGTATCTTGTTCCATCTCCTTGAAGAATTCTTCCATTCCCGCAGTAAGCGACTTACTATCTCCGTAGCATTCGTTTTCGTGGCTGTTGCGATCTCTATGGTCGACTTCCACGTAGGACCTGTGCACGTTGAGTTCTCCTCACTTCTTGTGTGCATGATGCTGGGTACAGTGTTCTGCAATATGTGCGATTTCTCAGAGGAGCTCATGGATCGCGTGGATCGTTGGACTGCGCCTGTTATGGTGCTGTTCTTCGTCCTCAGCGGCGCAGAGCTTGAGTTCTCCGTGTTCAAGGATTGGGTGGTAATACTCATCGGCGTTGTTTACATAATCGCCCGTTCCGCAGGTAAGATCGGCGGTGCAAGCATTTCCGCAAAGATGACTCAGTGCCAGCCGCAGATCCGGAAATATCTGGGTATCACACTGCTTCCTCAGGCAGGCGTAGCGCTCGGTATGTCAATGACTGCAATGGAGCTTGGCTCAACGGGAGTTATCATCCGCAACGTTGCGCTGTTCGCAGTGCTGATCTACGAGCTTGTAGGACCTACTCTCACAAGAATTGCACTTGAAAAAGCAGGCGAAATCACGGAAAAGCCCGTACCCCCGAGAGCACAGGCAAAGCTGGAAGGCAAGAAATAAGAAAGCAAAAAAGACTCCTTCGGGAGTCTTTTTTAGTGAATAAAGAATAGAGAATAAATAATAAATAAAAAATATAGGTGCAGTGGGAAGATATCGACATCCTCCGACCGCACCTTTTCTTTATTCTTTTAGCGAAGCGCTCTCAAACGTTATCTTTCCCGTTGAGACGTCGGCGTCTGCGAGAATAACTTCCATTCTTGTGCCGAGGGTGATCTTTTCTCCGCCTGCGTAGACGGTCATGAGCTCGTCGTTCACCTTCGCTCCGGGGAAGCAGGTCATGGGCACAAATCCCTCAACCAGATTATCAAGACGAACGAAAATACCGCTTCGGATGACACCACTGACGCTGCCCGAGAACTTTTCCCCGATCTTGTCAGCCATGTAAAGGGTCATGTACATATCCGTAATGTCGCGCTCCGCATTCTGTGCACGAACTTCGCACTCGGAAGAGCTGATTCCACGCTCGGGGGCGCATTTTTCAAGCTCGGGAACGGAGTTTTCCACAACTTCCACGGGAGTATTTGTGCTGAGCTCACTTATACCACGTCGCTCAAGCACCGTTGTTATCACCGTGTGCACGAACAGGTCGGGATATCGGCGGATGGGGGAGGTGAAGTGGCAGTAGGTTTCCGCACCAAGCCCGAAATGAGGCAGGGAGGTGGACTGATATTTCGCCTTCATCATGGAGCGCAGCAGCACGTTTGATACCACGTCTCCGATACCGCCCTCTGTTGCGTCCTTCAGTATCTCCCCAAGTCGGCGTGCCAATTCTCGTGAGCTTATTTCCGAATCAAGAATACCGCGGGTGTCAAGCCCAATGTTGTGAGCAAAGGTTACAAATCCCGTGAGCTTTTCTTCGCTGGGGTCTTCGTGGATTCGGTACAGGCAGGGAAGTCCGAGAGACTTCAGCACCTCTGCCACGCCCATGTTCGCCTGAAGCATGAACTGCTCGATGAGCTTCTCACCAATACCGCGCTCACGCTTGATGATGTCCACAGGCTTGCCATCCCCGTCAAGGAGAATGGTTGCCTCGCTGTCCTCAAGCTCCATTACACCGCGACCCTCGGACAGTGCTTTCAGCTGCTCGTAAAGCTTTCGCATTTCCGTGAGCATGGGGTAGACGGCCTTGTATTTTTCGTAATAAATACTCGCCTCTCCTGCCTCAAAAATATCGTTGACCTCATCGTATACACCGCGAACGGTACTGCGAATGAGGGATTTGAACACTCGCGTGCCAACTCTGTTGCCATTTTCGTCAAGGGTTATCTCCGCCGAGAGGGCGTATTTGTCTGTGTCTGCATTAAGCGAGCATGCGCCGTTTGAGAGAGACTCGGGAAGCATAGGCACAACCTTGTCGGTGAAATATACGCTCGTTCCGCGAAGCCGTGCCTCTTCCTCGGTGGGGGTGTTCTGCCGAACGTAATGGGAAACGTCCGCAATGTGAACTCCGAGAATGCGCTTGCCGTCGTCTGTTACCCGAAGAGAGATGGCGTCGTCGAGATCCTTTGCTCCCGCCCCGTCAATTGTGAAAATTATCTGACCGCGGAGATCTTCTCTGCCGTTGGTTGTGATCTCTTCCTTTGATGCATTGTCCGCATGGGTGAGAACAGAGTCGGGGAAAGTGGTTCTGATGCCCGCAGAATAGAGTATCGCCGCGTAGTTTGCATCTTTTGAGAGGGCACTGCCGAAAACTCGGGTGATTCTGCCTATGGTGTCAAAGTATGGCATATTCTTCGGCCCCTTTACGCTGATGGGGCGAGTGCGGGTGAAAAATTCCTCACCTGATGGGCAGACCTCCACCTTGTAGCCGTCGCGGGCGTCAGAGGTGTCCACATCCTTTCTGGGAACGTAAACGATCACTCCGTCCCGCTTGTTGTCGGGGGTTAGGTATGCATAGGTTCGACCAACGTGGAGCGTGCCGATTATTGAGTCTCGTGAATATTCAGCGGAGATAACCTCTCCCTCGGTGCTGAGAGTGCCGTCGTATTTCTCAAGCACACGCACGCGGACCCTGTCGCCCGTCATCGCACCCATGGTCTTTCGCTGGGGGATGAAGATGTCCTCCATGGCGTACTTTTCGTCAGGTACGCAGAAGCCGAAGCCACGTCCGCTGTAGTTGAAGATACCCTCAATGACGGTGTCCTCACTTGCGGCGCGGCGGCTGTGCCTTTTGTATGTCTTTATCTGCTCCGACTCCTGTGCGTATCTCGCAAACCGATCCGCATCGTTGGCGTGGCGGCGGTTTCTTTTGTCATCCCGCCTGCCGTGGCCGCTTTTCGATTTGTATTTTCCCATGGATCGGGCAATTGCCTTTTCACGGCTCTTTTTGCTCATCTTTTTGTGTTGCTTTGCCAATGTAATTCTCCTGTTTTTTGATAACGCAAGCATTAGCCTACGCCAAAGATTCCGTAATGTATTGCGTTGCGAATTTTATCCCTTTTTCAAAGGCTTTCTTTTCGTAAAATGAACACAGTTCTGTCTGTAGATTATTATATTCCTCGAGGACATTCCTATTCTCTTCGCCGATCATTCCTATAAGTTGTTTCTCTCGCCCTATGATCTTTGCAAGAATTGCCCGCTCCTCATCCGACTTCCCATATCCATTCTCCAGCTCCATGCTCCATATTTTTTCTATAGTAGTCATACGTTTTACCTCGACATGCTCCTTATAAGGTGCGTTTTTGAAATATTATAGCACCTTTTAGGGTTCATGTCAATAGCATCTTAAAGGATGCGTGGTATAATATAATAAAATATTTGAACTATGGAGACGATGATGAATTATTGCAAGAGACTTCGAGACCTCAGAGAAGATCACGATCTCTCTCAGGAGGATATTGCCCGCCTTCTCGGAACAACGAGACAGCAAGTGGGCAAATGGGAAAACGGAACACAGAAAATGGGGATAGACAAGTACGTCAAGCTGGCGGAGTACTACAACGTGTCGCTTGACTATCTTGCAGGACTAACGGATACGCCGCGGAAATTGAGATAGAACGCCGCATGACAAAATGCACTTCACACCGAAGGGCATTTTTCTTTATTATACCACAGAAAAGAGAAAAAAAGTAGAGAATAAATAAAAAAGAATAAAGAAGAAATAAAAAAGAATAAAGAAGAAATAGGAGGAATGCGAGATTCTAAAGTTACACGAAAGACAAAGGGGGTATCCAAAGGGGGAAATTGCGTAAGCCTTTCACCCGTCGTACATTTACAGCTGAAGCAGTCGAGACGAAGTCTCGGGGGTGGAATCGGCTTAATTCATGGGTTTTGTGTGCTAAATATTCCACCCGAGTGATTCTTAAGAGGTGTCAACATTTACACCTCTTAAGTTCTCCACGAAAGTGGAGATTAGGTTAATCAAGCAAGTATGGTTGAAGAGTGAAGCGGTCAACATGTCATCCTGAGTGGAGCGAAGCGTAATCGAAGGATCTATTTGAGATTCTTCGACTTCGTACTGCGTACTACGCTCAGAATGACAGAATTGGGAGTGCAGTTGACAAGGGTGGAGAAAAGCCAACCCTGTTCGACGGGAGGATGCTATCCTCCCCTACGGGAAATATAGGGGGAGGAGAAAAATAAAGTTGACATCAGTCGCGCTTTATGCTATTATTTAACATGAAGAAATATTACTTAACAAAATATAATACAGAGAAGAAAAATGACTGATATAAAAACAGACACAAGAGAAGAGCTGCTCCGCATAGAGGGGCTGAAAAAATCCTTCGGGGATACAGGGGTCATCCGTGACCTTTCTTTCAGCGTGTCCCGCGGTGAGTTTCTTACAGTTCTCGGCTCGTCCGGTTGCGGCAAGACTACTCTGCTTCGCCTCATCTGCGGACTTGAGGAAGCCGACTCGGGCAAGATCATCCTTGACGGGACTGACATCACGGAGCTTGAGCCAAATCTGCGCCCTGTGAACACCGTGTTCCAAAACTACGCCCTGTTCCCCCACATGACTGTATTTGACAACGTGGCATACGCCTTAAAGCTTCAGAGAGTAGAGAAAAGCGAGATAAAAAGCCGCGTTTCCGATGCCCTCTCCCTTGTGCAGATGTCGGGATTTGAGAAGCGCTATCCCTCGTCTCTCTCAGGCGGTCAGCGTCAGAGAGTTGCCATAGCCAGAGCAATAATCTCCCGCCCCACTGTGCTTCTCCTTGACGAGCCACTTGGCGCACTGGATTTGAATCTCCGCCGTGCCATGCAGACAGAGCTGAAAAACCTGCAAAAGCAGCTTGGAATCACGTTCATTTACATCACTCACGACCAGGAAGAGGCGCTGAACATGTCCGACCGCGTTGCGGTTATGAAGGACGGCAAATTCTTGCAGATCGGCACGCCTTCCGACATATACGACAGACCGAATTACGCTTACATCGCCCGCTTTGTTGGTGAGGCGAACATCCTTCCCTCTGTCTATGAAGGCGAGTGCGACGGCGGTGCGGTGGTACGTTTTGGCGAAAATGAGCTTAAAGTTCGCCTTGGCATAGGAAGTCACAGCGTGGGAGACCACGTTCACGTTGTTCTTCGCGGTGAGAAGATAAAGATCCGCCACACAGGTGAGGGTAGTACCGCTCTTGTTGGAAAGGTAACAGACTTAAACTTCGCAGGCGGCGTCATGCGTGTCTCCGTAGAGGTTGGCGGCACTCGTATTACTGCCATGCGCTACGGACTTGACTCTGAAATTGCCGTGGGCGACACTGTTTTCCTTGAAGCGGAAGACTTCTCGGGCATAATTTGCGAGAATGACGAGGCGGCAAAATGAGCAAAAAACGCAAAATAAGCTCATCCCTCGGGCTTCTCCCAATGTATCTCTTCACATTGGTGTTCGTGCTTGGGCCGCTGATATTTATGATCGCGCTGTCGTTTTTTGAGCAGGACGGATGGTCTTATAGGGCTGTCTTCACTCTTGACAACTACAAAAACGCCCTCACGGGAACTTATCTCGAGATACTTTTCTCATCTCTGCGTCTGGCGGTGATCTCCACAGCGGCAGTCATCATTCTCGGCTATCCTTTCGGACTTTGCACCGCCTTTCTCCCAAAGAGAATGCAGAAATTCATCATGACAACGCAGATGATCCCTTACTGGGTCAACTCGCTTCTTAGGCTCTACGGCTGGATCATCATTTTCCGTGCAAATGGGCTTCTTGACAAGCTGCTCATGTGGCTGGGGATCACCGAGGAGCCGCTGAGACTCCTTTACACCTACCCCGCGGTGGTGGTCGGCATGATATACGTGCTCATTCCGTTCATGTTTGCCTCCGTTTATCAGGTGGCAGAGCGGCTTGACACCTCTCTCATCGAGGCGGCACGGGATCTTGGTGCGTCTCCTATTCGTGCGTTTCTTTCCGTTACGCTTCCCCTGACTCTCCCCGGGCTGAAAACGGGTATCATCCACACTTTCATTCCCTCAATGGGGCTGTTCTTCATTGCGGACATCCTCGGCGGCAACAAGATCGTGCTGACAGGCAGTCTGATAAACGATCTATTAAACAAGGCCCACGATCAGCCTCAGGCCGCGGCTCTTGCCTCAGTTATGATGGTGCTGACCGCCGCTATTTGTATTCTTCTTTTGAGGAGGGCCAAGTATGAAAGATAAAATGACCCCGAAAAGCAGAAGAAAAGCGCGACCCCTTGCTATCTACCCCCTTATAATGACCCTTGTGACCTACCTGCCCATCTTTGTGGTGGCGGTTTACTCCTTTAACGAGAGCAAGCTATCCTCCATTTGGGGCGGATTTTCCCTGAAATGGTACGAGGAGCTATTCTATGATGATGCGATCTTCGAGGCGCTGCTCAATTCGGTATTTCTCGCCTCTGCTTCGTCCATTATTGCGGCGATAATTGCCACATCTGCGGCGCTGTCTATTGAAAAGGCACGACTCCCGCTCAAAGGAGCTGTGGAAAAGCTATCCCTTATGCCGCTGATCATTCCCGAAATTATCCTCGGCATGGTGCTGCTCGCATTTTTCACCCTGCTGGGCTTGCCATTCGGTATGCTGACTCTGCTTATCGCGCATACTACCTTCTGCGTGCCGTATATTTACAATCAGGTAAAGGCGCGACTTTCCGTTATGGACAAGTTTGCCATTGAAGCGGCGCGGGACCTTGGTGCTTCCCGTATGCAGGCGTTCTTTACGGTGACTCTCCCCATGCTTGCCCCTGCCATTGTGTCGGGTATGTTCCTCTCATTCGCCATGAGCTTTGACGACGTTATCATTTCCGTGTTCGTTACGGGAGTCAGAGTGAACACCCTGCCCATCATCGTTTACACCTCACTCAAAACAGGCGTCACCCCCAAGATCAACGCTCTGTGCACCCTTATGCTTGCCGTGACGGTGCTGTGCTACATCATTGCCGGAGCGATAAAGGGAAAAAAGAATACGAGCGCTGCGCTAAAAGAATAAAGAATAAAGAATAAAGAATAAAGAAAAAAGAAAAATACTTTTCGATTCCTGCAAGGATGAGAAAAGTCACCATATTTATTATTTATTCTCTTTTATCTATTATTTATTATTTAATTTTAACATACATCGGAGGAAAATTATGAAAAATCAACTTAAGAGAATCGTTTGCTTGCTTCTCTGCCTTGTAATGGCAACGTCTGCGCTTATGCTTAGCGGCTGCAAAAAGAAGAACGGCGAGGTGCTCAACCTCTACACTTGGGCGGGAATGTTCCCTGACGAAGTGATCCGCGAATTCGAGAAAGAAACGGGAATTACCGTTAATTACGTGAACTTTGACTCTGACGAGACCATGCTCCAGAAGCTTCAGGCGGCAGGCGGCGGCGAATACGACCTTATTATCGCTGACGACTACATCATTGAGGTAGCAATCGCTGAAGGCCTTGTTCAGAAGCTTGACAAGTCGAAGATCCCCTCTCTCGGCAATGTGAACCCCATTTATCAGGGCCAGTTCTTCGATCCCACCGACGAGTACACAGTACCCTACGGTGCAGGCGTGCAGACCATCGTTTATAACCCCGCAAAGGTGGATATTGAGATCAATGGCTATGAGGATCTGTGGAACTATGATCTCGAAGACAGACTTGGTATAATTGACAACTACCGCGTAATGATGGGTATGTCTCTCAAGACTTTCGGATTCAGCTACAACACCACCGATGCAGAAGAACTGATGGAAGCCGGCGCTCATCTGATGGAGCTTGCACCTATGATCCGCCTTATCAAGAATGACAATCTTCAGGACGATCTTCTCTCCGGCGAGATCGATGCGGCTATTATGTACACATCTCAGGTAACAATGGCAAAAATGGCCGATCCTTCCCTTGAAGTAGTATTCCCAGAGGAGGGCATTGGCTTTGGTATCATGGCGATGTTTGTTCCCTCCGAGGCTCCGAACAGCGAAGCGGCACACAAGTTTATCGAGTTCATTCTCCAGCCTGAGAGAAGTGCAAAGTGCTTTGAATATCTCGGTTACTACTGCACAAACTCCGCTGCAGAGCAGTATATCTCCGAAGAGTACCGCTCATTCCTCACTCTCCCTGCAGAGCTGAAGAGAGAGGACATGGAGATGATCCAGAACGTGGATTCCGTAACCGATGAATCGCATCTCAAATACTGGACTGCATTCAAGAATTTCTGTGACTAAAACAAAAAGACCCCGAAAGGGGTTTTTTTAGTTTAGAGAATAAATAATAAAGAATAAATAAAAAAGAATAAATAGGAGTAATGCTTAAATCTAAAATTGCACGAAAAAACAAGAAGGGGATCCTTAAGGGGAAGAATCAGAGAAGTTGCAGTTGAGTTTTTTTGTCAATAACAATTGGCGGGATTCAGTCGCTTGAGAGTATAAGCAATATTATATATCCCGTCCTCCTTCCCCTTAAGTGGACGGTGATTCACAAGAGGTGTGGACATGGAACACCTCTTGTGCGCCCCACGCGTAGTGCAAAAAATAGGATAAGCGGAAAAGTTAGGATGAAGAGTAAATCGATATGAATAATGTGCAGGTTTTGGTCTCCTCCTCCACTGCACTTACAAGTAAGTGCGGCGGTCCCCCTCCCCCCACAGGGGAAGGCTTATGAAGGCTGAAGAAGGCATGGAAGACATGATGTGCGGCACGAGCATCCTTTGGAACCTGCGTTAGCAATTAAGCGCCCCACGCGTAGTGCAGAAAATAGGTTAAACAAGCAAGTTTGATTGAAGAGTAGAGCGGAATGATCACAAAAAACAATATATTTTCATCCCCTGTTGACTTTTGCGATTCATTATGATAAAATCCATCATATAAGTTAATAAAAATTCATGGAGGACAAACATGGAAAAACTCAGAATAGGCGTTATTGGTACAGGTAATATCAGTAACTGCCACATGGAAGGCTATACAGCTATTCCCGATCTCGTTGAAGTGGTTGCTTGCTGCGACCTCGATCAGAAGAAAATGGACGCGTGGGCAGATCGTTGGGGCGTTAAGAACAAGTACACTGACTACAACGAAATGCTTGAGAAGGAAAATCTCCACGCAGTTTCCGTTTGCACATGGAACGCAGCTCACAAGGCTCCCACAGTTGCGGCTCTCAAGGCAGGCTGCAATGTAATCTGCGAAAAGCCCATGGCAATGAATGCGTCCGAAGCTGAAGAAATGCTCGCTGCAGCAAAACAGTCCGGAAAGATTCTCCAGATCGGCTTTGTTCGTCGCTTCGGTGCTGACGCTGACCACATTAAGGAACTGACAGCAAGCGGCGTAATGGGCGACATCTACTACGCAAAGGCTACATATCTCCGCAAGAACGGCTGCCCCGGCGGTTGGTTCGCTGACAAGAGATATTCCGGCGGCGGTCCCCTTATCGACCTGGGCGTACACGTTATCGACCTCTCCCGCTACCTTGCAGGAAGTCCCAAGCCCGTTTCCGTATTCGGCGTAACATACAACAACCTGGGTCCCGACCGTGCAAAGGGATTCAAGCCCGCTTGGGTAGTTGAATATAAGGACAACCAGTTCGAAGTTACAACAGAAGACATGGCATCCGCTATGGTTCGCTTCGACAACGGCTTCACTCTCTACGTAGAGGCAAGCTTCAACCTCAACATCAAGGAAGACTGCGGCAGAGTTGAGCTCTTCGGTACAAAGGCAGGCGCAAAGCTTGAAGGTCCTCTTGAGATCTACACAGACCTTGGCGGATTCTTCTCCAACTGCCAGATCCAGGGCAAGACATACTTCGATATGGACGCATTCAAGGACGAGATCGCAGGATTCGTTAATGCTACTATCGGCAAGTGCGAATGCCGTGCAACAGGAGAAGACGGTCTCGCTCTCATGAAGATCCTTGACGCTATCTACGAGTCTGCCGAAACAGGCAAGTCTGTAGACATCAACTGGTGATAAAACAAAAAGACTCCTTCGGGAGTCTTTTTTTGTTTAGGCAAGAAGTAATAGTGAAGAGGTAATAAGTTAAGCTGAAAAAACCGAGACGAAGTCTCGTGGGTGGAATAGACCGAGTTCCCTCCTTGTCATAGGGAACTCGTCGAGTTGCTACGCAACCTCGGGCTAATTCCATGTTATCGTACCGCAAATATTCCACCCGGTTTTTCTCATTCTTGCAGGAATCGAAAAGTGAGTTTTGCTTAATTATTTCAATGAGAAACGCGCGTATCCGTTTTCATACTTGACATAGATGATGTTGGGGGTGGTTTCCGATGAATAAATCTCCTGACCGACATCTACTCTTGATCCGCAGAAATCAGATGTGGGGCCGATAATGTTATCAACATCAGTTACGTTTCCTGCAAACTCATAGCCGTCGGGCAATGGTTCGTTAAATCCCGTTGCGAAATAGTAATATATCTCACCACTGTACATTATCTGCGATTGCTGAATTTCGCCTGCCGGGAAACCGGTCTCATTTGGTTGCGACTTGCCATTATCTGCACTGCGCTCCATAAAATAGTCCAAAATATTACTTGCATCTTTGAGCGTTGCGTTGCCTGTTAAGATAGCACCCACTTGATCTCCGTTCAAATTTATCGAGCCGTCTTCTTTTGACGTGACTATAACGATATTTTTCATTCCTAAATCTGCTTTAATATATCCAAAGGACATACTCTGAAGCTCCGCGCCCAAGTAGCTGCGATAGATAAGGTGTGAAGGTTTTGAAGCAGATAATTTTATATCAACATTCTTTTCTGTAGTTTCGGGAAATGAAGAAATTTCGATTTTTCCCACAAAACGGTCTTCTCTGAACAGATAAAAGGTATATTCGCCATCGATTTTTATTTCTGCTTCTGTGAATGTGGTGGCTGAGATGTCATATGTAATTTGAGCCGACAGAGTGGTGGAAATATTGCGACGAAACGGCATAAATCCAAGGACAACTATCACGAGAATTACGATTAATGCGGAAATTATTATCTTTTTCATAAAGTCAGCCTCCATTGTTTATTTGGGAAATCTCTCCCTATGCTTATTATACAATAAACGTATTACGTTTTTCAATAATATTTCAATAATAAATATCGGTGCAGCAGAAGACTTTTGCCATCCTCCCGGTGCACATTTTCTTTATTCTTTTTTTATTTATTATCTATTCTTTTTCACACATTTGTGGTATAATCTAAAAAAACGCACCTGTGAGGTACAAAATGAAGAAAAACATTCGCTTTATTCTTTTTTGTGTTGCCGTGGTTGCTGTGCTGATCTGTTCTGCGATAAGCATCAGCGCCGAGGGAATTACAAAAGAAGTTACGTTCATCGGTACAGATGATGAAAACTACTTTACCGCGCCTCCCGGAGTTTATGAGATGGGCGACGGCTACGCTGTTATCTGGGCAACCTCATTTGACGGTATCGGTTATATAACCTATACGTATGAGGGCGTGGAATACACAGTTTACGACGAAGTTGACGGTGTTCTGAAAACAGGCGAGAGCATCCATGTGGTGAAGGTGCCCTACGAGCATCTCTCGGACAACGAATACACCGTGCACTCAAAGGCGGTGCTATCTCATGTAGGAGACAATATCGAATACGGTGTCACCGTTTCTGCAGGACCCATCAAGCTCCGCGGTTATGACGGCGAGGACAGCATTGACATCATCGCGCTGACTGACATACACACCTATCTCGACAGAGTAGTGGAGACGCTGTCTCATGTTTCCGTTGAGCCCGATCTCTTCGTGATCCTCGGCGACACTATTGAGTTTTCTTCACAGATGTCCCACATTGAAGAACTGTTCAACATTATAGGAACTATCTCCGGTGGACAGTACCCCGTGGTATACTGCCGTGGCAATCATGAGGCCATGGGAGAGGCTGCTCCCCGTTTGAGAGATTATTTCCCTACAGAGACTGACGGAATGTATTATGACTTCAGATTCGGTCCTCTCTACGGAGTTGTTGTGGACACGGGTGCCGATCACGATGATGATACGGATCACTACAGCGACACAGTTTGCTTCCGCGATCACAGCGAGCAGGAAGAGAATTGGCTCCGCTCCCTTGAAGCTGACACCGATGCAAAGTATGCACTTGCAATAAACCATATCCCCACGATACATGAACTGCCAAACGGTATTGATATGACAGATTCCATGGCGCATCTGGGCCTCCAGCTTGGTATATCGGGTCACGAGCACATTGTTGAGTACATTCCCGAGGGAACATATGATGGGCTGGGTTACCCTGCGTATATTTGCGGCGGTAAGAGTGGAACAGACGGATATGTAGCTATGCTTCTGACCTTTGACGGGGATGAGGTAAGACTTAAGGCAGTTGACATGAGCGGAAACACCGTTCACGAAAATACTGTTGCGCTGGAGAGAAATTACGGCCGGCAGCTTGAGGCAGAGGAGCATGAAAAGGGTCTCAACGGTCAGGTCAAACTGAGAAGCAGTACGTTTGTTAACATTACCGCAGGTCCTGTTGTTATTGAGACGGGAGACGACTGCTACACTGTGGTTTGGATGACTGACAAGGTTACATCCGGCGCAGTTGAGTACACCTACAACGGCAAAACCTACCAAGTGTTCGAGGATCAGATAGGCGGCAGAATATTTGACACCGTACACTCCGTAAAGGTTCCGAAGGAGCATCTGAACGGCAACAGCTACTCTGTGATTAGCTATAACATGGAAAAATTCTACCCCTACGGACCTGTTCGCGGAAAGGGCGTAAGAAGCGACGTTATCGAGTTTGCCGATATGAAGTCTCTTGGCGAGATCAAGGCGGCGTACGTTACCGAGGCCAAGCCCGAATCGGATGAGTCAGAATACAAGGCTTACATCATCGACGAGAAGATCGTTGGCAGCTTTGACACAGAGGAGGATATAGCGGCGCTTATCACCGCGGCTTCCGAAATCTCTGCAGGAAAGCTCCCTGTTGTCATTTCCCGCGATGAGGACGGATACAGCGGTGCTTACGCTACAGAACTCATCGGATACGTGGGAAGCGGCGGCACTGTTCATACAGAGGATGGTAAAGCGACCGTAACGTTTGTCGATGGAGAAAAGGCTGTCTATGCCATTGATGATGAAGAAGACATCGCGGCTGACAGACTGCTGATCGCAAGACGGATGTTCTATATTGCAAGCCGAATCTTGAAGAAATACTGATAATAAGAGACCGTACTTTAGCAGTGCGGTCTTTTTGATTTGGAGAATAGAGAAGAAATAATAAATATCAGTGCAGTAGAAGACTTTTGCCATCCTCCCGGTGCACATTTTCTTTATTATTTATTCTTTTTTATTTATTATCTATTCTTTTTCACACATTTGTGGTATAATCTAAAAAAACGCACCTGTGAGGTACAAAATGAAGAAAATTATTGACGAGATCAGAGAAATATCTCCCGAGTACGCCAGTATTCCATTCTGGAGCTGGAACGACAAGCTTGAAGAAGAGGAGCTTCGCCGACAGATACGCGATATGAAGTCTCTCGGCATGAAGGGCTTTTTCATGCACGCCCGCGGAGGTCTTCTCACAGAATATATGTCTGACGAGTGGTTCGACTGCATTGACGCCTGCATAGACGAGGCTGAAAAGCTCGGCATGGAGGCTTGGGCGTACGACGAAAACGGTTGGCCCAGCGGATTTGCAGGGGGTGTGCTGCTCAAGGACAAGAAAAACCACGCAGTTGCAATCGAATACCGCTTCGGAGCATTCCCCGAAATGGACGAGGACATTATCTCCGTTTACATAAAGAACGAGGACGAATCATTTACTCGCGTTACCGAGGACATAGGTGCAAAGGAATACCTCATTCTCTACAAGAGATACGACGAGAGCTACGTTGACACCCTGAATCCCGATATCGCGGATCAGTTTATTGCGGCAACTCACGAGGAATACAAGAAGAGGATCCCTGCTGACAAGTTTGGTGAGGGTAAGCCCATGCCCGGATTCTTCACCGACGAGCCTCAGTACTACCGTTGGGGCAGCACTTACTCAAACACTCTTCCTGCGAAGTTTGAGGAGACATACGGCTACTCCATTTTTGATAAGCTTCCCGCTATTTTCTTCAATTTCGACGGTGCTGACAAGTTCCGTTTCGACTACTACTACCTCATCCACAAGCTGTTTATAGACGGTTTTATTAAGAAGCTCTACGAGTGGTGCGTGGAAAACAAGGTGGAATTGACCGGCCACGCAGTTGAGGAGACAACGCTCGACTATCAGCTCATGTGTACCGGCAGCGTTATGCCCTTCTACGAATACGAGACCATCCCCGGTGTTGACTATCTCGGCAGACAGATTGAAGACGACCTTTCATTCAAGCAGCTTGGCTCTGTCTGCGCACAGCTTGGCAAGAAGAAGGCTATCTCCGAAATGTTCGCCTGCTGCGGTTGGGCGGTATCTCCCACAGAACTGAAAAAAGTAGCTGAAGTTCAGTACGCATCCGGCGTCAACATGATGTGCCAGCACCTGTACCCCTACTCCGAGAGAGGCCAGAGAAAGACTGACTATCCCCTCCACTACTCCGAGCACAACCCCTGGTCCGCGAATATGCGTGAGTTCAACGATTATTACACAAACCTTGGTGCTATCCTCTCCCGCGGAGTTGAATACGCTCCCGTGCTTGTAATTCACCCTGCCCACGGCGCCTTCTGTAAGTACCGCAAGAGCACATACTCCCTTAAGGAGATTGAAGACAAGCTCTTTGAAATGTCACGTCTGTTGGGCGACAATCAGGTTCCCTACCACTATGGAGACGAGTGGATGATGGAGCGCATGGCTGAGGTTAAGGGCGGCAAGATTAAGGTTGGTCTTTGCGAGTATGAGGCGATCATTGTGCCCTTTACTTACTCACTTGACACAAATACAGTAAAGCTTCTGCGCGAGTTTATGGATCAGGGCGGCAAGATATGGCTCTACGACGGCGTACCTCCTTACGTTGACGGTGAAGCTGCGGGGGACAAGCTGGATTTCCTCCATTCAACCGCTACACGGGAAGAGATCTTCGCCTACCGCGATGCTGTAGTAACTGAAAACGGCAAAAATATCCCCGGATTTCGCAAAATGACCCGTCTCACCGATGATGGCAGAATAGTTTACCTCACAAGCACAGGCGAGGCGGCACACTGCCCCGTAAAGGTAAGCCTCCCCGCAGGCAGTTGGGCGGAGCTTGACGTGGCAACCCTTGAAGTGAAGCCTGTGGCACAGCGCGCTACCGAAAATGGCGTGGACGTGTACCTCTCCTTTGAGGATGGCGAGTCTCACGTGCTTATAGAGCGTGATATTGCAACATACGAGCACTTGCCAATTCCTGCGTTCCCCACAGAATTTATCCCCGTTCCCGAAAAGGTTCGTCTTGCTGAAAAGCCCGAGAACATCATGACTCTCGACATGCCTGCGTACTCCTTCGACGGCGAAAATTACGAAGAGCCACTCTACATCATGGGTGTCCGTGATATGCTCCTTCGTATGCGCCACGAGGGCAAGGTGTATCTGAAGTTCAACTTCAAGGCTGAAACAGCACCGAAAACACTCAAGCTGGTGGCAGAGCCCATGTATGAGCGCATCACAGTCAACGGCACTCCCGTAACACCGAACGGGGATTGGTGGTTTGACCGCTCATTCACCGTAATGGACGTAGCAGAGCAGATCAAGGCTGGCGAGAACGAGATAATCGTGGAAGTTAACCACTACCAGAGCGACTACGTTTACTATGTCCTCTACGGCGGGGTTTCCGAGGCACTTCGCAACTGTATCGTGTTTGACACAGAGATCGAGTCCATGTATCTGGTTGGCGACTTCGGTCTGCGACTTGACGGAGAGGTAACAGAGGGAGAACGTGAGTCCACTCTGTTTGACGGCGAGTTTACAATGACTGCGCTTTCCGATACGGTTTCCTCTACCGATGCGGTTACCGACGGATATCCTTTCTTCGGCGGATCTATGGAGCTCGAGTTCGACTACGACTACAAGGACGGTGACGCGACTGTTCTGAAGCTTGACGGCAGATACGCAACAGCTGAGGTGACCGTTGGCAACGTAACGAAGAAGATCATGTGGAAGAACACGATCGATCTTTCCGACGTTCTGAATGTGGGCAAGAATACCATCCGAGTAAAGCTTACCTGCGCTATGCGTAACACAATGGGCCCACACCACTATATAGAAGACGAGCTTCTCATCGTGGGTCGCCAGATGTGGACCTTTGAGAACGAGTGGGACGGACGTGAATGCCCCGTTTACAAGAAGAGATACTCATTCGTGAAGTTCGGAATGAAGAAGCATGAAAAGTAAAGAATAAAGAAAAAAGAATAAAGAAAAAAGAATAAATATAGGTGCGGTCGGAGAATCTCGTTAATTTCCAACTGCACCAATATTTTTTATTTAATATTTCTCCGATATTATTTTAGCAAAGTGCTACTGATGCTTCCCGCTGTAGAAATTCAAACCTGAACGAACGGACGAACCAACTATCCTTGTCATCCTGAGTGAAGCGGAGCGTAATCGAAGGATCTCAAATATAGATTCTTCGACAGGGTAGGGTATGAGGCTAACAAAAAACATAAATTCAGCGACCCTACCCATGAGAACTTCGTTCTCTTTATGTTTTGCTGTTATTTTAACGCAGAATGACAGACTTTGGAGGGTTGCCGTTCTGAGGTGGAGTAATTCAAACCTGAACGAACGGACAGTCGAGCAACGATACAAAGTATCGTAACCCGTCCCTACGACAAAGAGATGTTGTATCTTTCCCGTCAGCGGATGAAATGGCGGTTTCCGCTGCACCAATATTTTTTATTTATTATTTCTTCTCTATTCTTTATTCACTAAAAAAAGACCCCGTAGGGTCTTTTTTGCTTTATTTCACAAGATGTCTCTTGATCTTTCTGGAGGATGTTTTCTCAAACTCAGTCTTTCTGAAGTCGATCTTGTGGATCTGCTTGAAGGAGGGGAGACGCTTATTCAGTGCAGTGATCGCCTTCTGAATGTTGCCGCGAAGGTCACATTCCTCGATCTCGGGGAACTTTTCGTATGCGGGAAGAACCACTGCAACAAGCTTTACGCCGTTTTCTTCTTCTCTGCCCACAACAACGCATTCAGCGATCTCTTCGATCTTTTCAAGATACTCTTCGATCTCCTCGGGGAACACGTTCTTACCGTTGTCAAGCACGATAACTGACTTTGCACGGCCTGTCAGATAGATGTAACCGTCTTTGTCCATGTAGCCAACGTCACCTGTGCGGAACCAGCCGTCCTCGGTGAATGCCGCAGCGTTAGCCTCATCGTTGTCCATGTAGCCCATCATTACGTTGTCACCCTTTACCTGGATCTCACCGCTGATGAAGCCGTATTCATTGGTTTCGAGACCGTCGATGCGAACTTCGTTACAGGGTACAGCAGGACCAACGGAGCCGGGCTTGCGCTTGAAGTAGGGAGTTACCGCAACAAGAGGAGAGCATTCTGTAATGCCGTAGCCCTCGTAGATGGAGATGCCGAAGCTTTCAAAAACAGATGTCAGCTCGGGAGAAAGCGCCGCGCCGCCGCAGATGATCTTCTTCAGTCTGCCGCCGAATGCTGCGCGAACGTCCTTGAACACCTTTTCGGAAAGGTCGATACCCGCGAACTTCAGAGTGTGTGCCACCTTTGTTGCAACGCCGAGGATCTTATCCTTACCGGAGTTCTTTGCCTCGCTCATAATGCGCTTGTACATTGTTGTAACGAACAGCGGAACGAGAGTAAGACCGGTGGGACGGTACTCCTTGAAGTCCTTCATAACGTGACGGAGGGATGTGCATGCGCAGAACTTCATACCGTAGCAGCTGCCTGCGATGGTGCACATAAGCTCGTATGTATGGTGGAGAGGGAGAACTGAAACGAGAACGTCGTCAGCCTCAAAGTCAACTGTTGCACAAGCTGCCATTACGTTTGAGAAGATGTTCTTCTGGCAAAGCATAACGCACTTGGATGTGCCTGTGGTACCGGATGTAAAGAGCAGCTCACAGCAGCGGTCTACGTTTGTGTCAGCGAAGAATTCAGCTTCACTTGCAGCCCCCATTTCGGTAAGCGCACTCAGCGTGATAACGTTTGCGTTTTCCGTGGACTCAAGACCCTCGCCGTTTATAGGAATAAGGCAGTTTACTGTAGGATGCTTATTGTCAAGCACCATATCCTTGAATACGGTATTGAACGCCTTTGCGTGAACAATTGCAGAAACGTCCGCATATTCAAAGAACTTGGAGATCTCAACAGGGTCAAGCTCCTTATCCATGGGAACTACCACGTTGCCGGAGGAGATGATCGCAAGGTGAGACGCGATCCAGTAGGGGGATGTTTCGCCGATAACAGCGATCCTCTTGCCGCCCTCACCGTAAAGCTCAACAAGGCCCTTTGCAATATTCTTTACAAGTGCGGCAAAGTCACCGTAGCTGATCTCTTTAACCTCTCCGCCTTCCTTCCACGCGTAGAAAATTCTCTCGCCGTGTACTTCGTAAGCCGCAAGGAGCTCTGCTACGTTGTTTGCCTCAAGGAAAATGCGGTCTGTTTTCTTTTTGTTTACTACTCTGATACGCTTATTCATTTTTACTCCAATTCCAAATCAAAACGGCGTGTTGCCGTGTAATTTCGTATAATTTTATTCGGCTATACTGCTTAAGTTGCCGTCCAGCTTCTCCATGACGTTGTAGAAAATTTCAAACTGCTCAGGCGAAATGCCCTCGGTTGCACGATCCACCGTTTCCTCAACGACGCGGCTGATCTTTTCCATTACCTCGATTCCTTCGGGAGTGAGGACCATGCGCTTTTTGTAAAGCTTACCTTCGCCGTGAGTGAACGCTACGTATCCTTTTCTTCTCAGATCCCCTGCGGTACGGGAGATAAACGCCTTGTCCACTCCGCAGGATTTTGCAAGCTCACCCGCAGTCATTCCGTTCTCTGATCTGTAAAGGGAACAGAGGAACATAACGTGCATGCTGTGAAGTCCGTAGGAGGACACGCGAGAATTTTTGAATTTCTGCAATTTTTTGGTTATCGCTTCCATTGCGATGGAGAAACGGAAAAATCTTTCTTCTGCTGTTGTGTTCATCTTGACCTCTCCGCACAAAAAATACGTCAAAATTGTTGACGTGTCATCATTATATCATATGAGCTATGGTTTGTCAAGGGGAAATAAGTGACAGATAACTTATATCCTATTAGTTACAACTTATCACTTATAACCCATCACTCATAACTTTAATACTGTTTCGCTGTGAGCTCGATGATCTTGTCCATGTCATCATCCTTTGCAGCCTTGTTTCTGCGAATGGCGCCGCATTTTCTGCATTTGTGGTAGATGATGAACCCCTTTTTCGGGTCGGGCTCGGCGGAGATGGGGTCCATTATTCCCTCACAACCTGCCGCGCGGTCTCCCGGGTTGATGTCGAGATGCAGGGAGGAAAGGCACTTCGGGCAGTGATTGCGGGAGGTGTATCCAAGGGGCGGAACTTCATTACCGCAAGCGGCACAAATGAAGCTGTCGTCGTTTTTTGTGAATCGTTTTGTTTCCATAATACCGTCCGATTGTTTATCTCCTTTGAGAAGAGTGAATATTTTTCATTTTTCGGTTAAAAATATCCACAGAGTAAAACTACTCAAAGGGAGGAATTTATATGAAAAAGAAATTATTTGCTTTGCTTATGGTAATTATCATGCTCGCGCTTTCCGTAAGTGCATTTGCCACGGGAATATACGCTGTCGGTATGGGCGGCAACGTGGGCTCAGGTGTCGGCGGAAGTGTCAGCGGGGGTATCGGTGTGGGAAACTCTGCCAGAGACGGTATTTCCGATTCTCAGTCAGGTGAGCCCGGGGACACGGTCGATCCCGACAACAGCACTCACGGAGATATGACTACTGAAAACAACAGTCTCAACGATGACATGGGGTATGACACGGGTGAGGGAGAGGGTACTCGTCGGGGAAACGCGGGAATTGTCATAATGGCACTTCTTCTTGCCGCAGGTGTCGCCGCCGTTGTCATCGCTCTTGTGAGAAGGAGAAGATGAGAAAAGTTACCGCAACTTTTGCGTTAGCAAAAATATCACTGCGCCAGCAATATCACTTTCGCGTGGCGAAATATCACTTGCCGAAGGCTATATCGCCGCGTACCAGAGAGCACCGGGGATGACTTCAAGCTCAACAGTCTTGTCGTCCCCTGTGTCGTAGATCTCGCCGTCAAGGCAGAAGCGGTCAACACCGGTGAGGGTCATCTTGCGGCAACGGTGGTAGGAGAGAATATCCAAAAATTTCTTGCCAAGCTTGCCATCTTCACTTATGAAGTCGCCCTTGCGGTAGTTTCCCACAACGGAGATGAACTTGAGTCTCGACACGTCGTTTACGATGAGCACATCCATGAGTCCGTCGCTGATGGACGCAAGAGGAGCAGCCTTGAAACCGCCGCCGTAGAACTTTGAGTTGGCGCAAGCGGAGAGAAGCACTCGCTTTTCAACAGAAAAATCGTCAACAGGCTCGCCTGTGGCAATATCAACAGATCCCTCGAGAGTAATCTTTGCAGGGATCGTTTTCTTTACAGCCAGCACCTTTGCAACGCCTGCTATGTAAGACATCTTGCCGCGGAAAAGTGGCTTTTTCTTCAGAGTGTAAGTCTCCCACACAACGTCGCAGTCAAATCCCACGTTTGCCATGTTGGCACAGTAGCGCACAACTCCGTCGCAGGTGGTCTTGATAAGGTCTATGCGGGAAAGATCGGTTTTTGGCAGGTCTCCCGAGTCGTTGACGTAAGCGGAGAAATCATTACCGCTTCCCATGGGATAGACGGAGAATGATGCCGTATCCACAGCACCTGAAAGCATGATTCCGTTAACCGCTTCGTTTACGCTTCCGTCGCCGCCGTATATCACAGCGTGAGCAAAGGGATCTGACTTGAACAGCTCGCACACCAGCTCGGTAATTGAGCCGCAGTGCTGGCTGATCTGCATTTCGCCTCCCTCTTTCTCAACGGCACGGCGTGCGGCATCGAAGTATCCGGGCTTGCCTGAGGCAGGATTGAGAATATGTACAACACGTCGGCTGCCGATCTTTGGGGTGGCTGATAAGGTTGGATTCATTATATATTTCTCCCGAATTAGTTTTGTTTTTGTACGGTTTTGTATTCGTCGTAGAATTTATAGAACGGGCATCCGCGGCGAGAGCCTTCCTTTTCGCGGTAGCAGTCGTCCTCGTCGATGTCAACGGTGCAGCCCATTGTTCCGTCGTCGTAA
Source organism: Oscillospiraceae bacterium (assembly GCA_015064345.1). GTDB lineage: Bacteria > Bacillota > Clostridia > Oscillospirales > CAG-272 > UMGS1696. The sequence continues at coordinate 29,836 of SVSK01000008.1, forward strand.
ATGACGTCATAGTACGCGCAGGTCTCGCAGGGAGTGGAAAGGTTTTGTTTCTTTGGCATATATGCTCCTCTAGAGTTATGAGTTATGAACTATGAGTTATGAGTTTTTGGTTGCAGGGTGGAACTAATAACTTATAACCCATAACTTATAACTTTTTCTTTCAGTGCTTCTCTCTCGTTCTCCACGTCTCCCATGATGACCGCGTCGAGAAGCTTGTCCAGTGTCTGACCTATCGCTCTGCCTGTTAGTCCGAGACTCATGAGGTCAGTTCCGTTTATCTTAAGATCCGACACCCGGCGGGGCTTGTTTTCGGAGATTATCCGCTCTGAAATGCGTGAAATTTCAGCGGACGCATCCTCTGTGATCCTGCCCGTGACGTGCTCGTATCTTCCGAGGAGGGAGGGGAAAGAGTCGGTTGTCTTGCCCATCAGTCGAATGATCGACAGCTCGTCGAAATCTGCCCATCCACGATGCTTCAAAAATCTGCCGAGGGCGCGGGACTCTTCTCTGGACGGCTTGAGGGAGGCGAAAACTCGGTTTCCATCCTCTTCCGTAAGGTTTTCCAGCAGCGCGGCATATCTCATTTCGGAAATAGGCTCCCCGCCTGTTTTTTCGTCGTTTTTGATGATCTCAGCTCCATGCGAGACACATTCGCCATCAATTCCAAGGGAGTGAGCGACAACGTCTGCATATTCACCGAGGATCCGCGAAGCACCGCCGCCGCAAATCAGCTTTGTCAGCTCAACGTAGATCCTCTCGCGGGAGATCTTGTCGAGCAGATGCTTCAGTTCATGCACCGCCGCGGCACATTCGTCATCGGGAGTGAACTCGAGAACTGACGAAAATCTCAGCGCGCGAAGAATACGCAGTCCGTCCTCGGAGAAGCGTTCAACTGCTCTGCCTACGCAACGGATAGTCTGCTTTTTTATGTCCTCGCAACCGCCGAACAGATCCACCAGTCCTCGTTCGGGGGAGTATGCCATGGCGTTTATGGTGAAATCCCGTCGGCAAAGGTCATCGGAGAGCTTGTCCGTGAACGTGACCGAGTCGGGATGCCGTCCATCCTCGTACGTTCCGTCGATTCGGTAGGTGGTGACTTCTATATTCATGCCGTCAAGTACAACGGTGAGAGTGCCGTGCTTCAGTCCTGTTTCCACCACACGGCAGTCGGAAAAGACCTCTACCATTTCGTTGGGCTTTGCAGAGGTCGTGACGTCGTAATCTTTTGGTGTGACGCCCATTATTGAATCCCGCACGCATCCGCCGACAGCATAGGCATGGTAGCCGTTCTCCTCAAGTCTGTGAAGGACAAATGACACGGGCGCGGGAAGGGGCATGGTGAAGTTTGGCATAATGGACTCCAAGGGGTGAGTTATGGGTTATGAGTTATGGGTTATGAGTTATGGGTTATGAGTTATGGGTTGGGGGCAACTTATAACTTATAGTTTATAACTTATAACTTTTTCGCATTCATGCGCCAGAGGGCATTCATCGCATCTCGGGCTTCTTGCCATGCAGTATTCCCTGCCGAACAGCACCATTCTGTGGCAATAGTCCGACTGCTCCTCAGGCGGCACGATGGATGAGAGTATTTTCTCGCATTTTGCGGGATCTTTCAGCTCTTCGGGATAGAAGCCGAATCTGCCGTTTATTCTGATGCAGTGAGTGTCCGCAACAATACCGGGCTTGCCGAAAATGTCGCCGAGGATCAGGTTGGCGATCTTTCTGCCCACACCCGGTAGCGAGAGCAGCTCGTCCATGGTGTCGGGCACTTCTCCGTCGAAATCGGTGATGATCTGCTGTGACATCTCAATACAGCTTCTTGCTTTTGTTCTGTAAAGACCGCAGGAGCGAATGAGTTCTTCAACCTCGGTCTGAGATGCAGCCGCCATGGACCATACGTCGGGGAAGCGACGGAAAAGCGGTCCGCAGACGATATTCACCCGCTCATCGGTACACTGTGCCGATAGTCGAGCCGCGATCAGCAGCTTCCACGGGTCCCCGCCGTACTCCAGCGAGCAGATTGCCTCGGGATATATTTCTTTCAAAATTTCGATTATCTTATGTATGTTAGGCATATGATTTAAGTTATGAGTTATGAGTGATGGGTTGTGAGTTTAGGTAATAGGTAATAGGAAAGAAGTAAGAGGTGTGGAAACTTTTCTCATCCTTTCAGGAATCGAAAAGTATTTTTTATTTATTATCTATTCTTTATTCTTTTCTTCTGCCATTTCCGCAAGTTCATCTGCGAAGTAGTAGTCGAAGACGTCGCGGACTGCGTAGCCTGCCTGTGTTCCGCCGTAGCCTTGCTCGATGATACAGGTCACAACGATCTCAGGCTCTTCAAAGGGAGCAAATGCTGTGATGATACCGTTGTCTGACTTGTTTGCGTATACCTGTGCTGTACCCGTTTTACCGCCGACGGAGATATCGTAATTTCTGAATACAGATGCCGCCGAGCCGTTGTCCATAACCCCGCGCATTCCTTCCTTGACTGTGTTGAGGATCTCGTCGGAGATAGCGATTCCGTCAACCTCGACAGGAGTACGGTTGTAGATTATTTCGCCTGTTGCGTAATCTCTGACCTGATACAGCATGCTTGCGTTGTATCTTGTGCCGCCGTTGAGGACAGTTGCAAGGTAAACGCTGATCTGCAGAGGCGTGAACTGGTTATCCGACTGACCGATGGCCGCCTGGATGGTGTCACCGGGGGACCACTGACCGAGACCGTTTTCCGCACGGTAATCGGGACCTGCAAGAATACCAACCCTCTCCGGCAGCTCGATACCTGTAGGCTGACCGAGGCCGAGATGACGGCAGTATTCATTCATTTTGGATATAGTAAGCAGTCTGCCTACCTCGTAGAAGAAGCAGTTGCAGGATTCCTGGATCGCCTCCACAACATTTATCTCGCCATGGACCGACTGCCCCTCGCTCATAAGGTACAGCCAGCAACGGGGAGTAAAGTTTGCGGACTCGTAGTATGTATAGATACCCTTTGTTTCGATGACTGTTTCCTTGGTGATTATTTCCTCGGAGAGTGCCGCCACGGCTACACCGATCTTGAATGTGGAACCGGGGGCATATTCGCCGTTGAGAGCGCGATTGAACATGGGTGAGAGGGGGTCGTTGTTGAGATTTGCAAAGTCCTCGTTGAAGGTTGCAAGGTTGTACGTCGGATATGAACAGATGGCCAGCACCTCGTAAGTATCCACGTCAAGCACGGTCAGCGCGCCTTTTTCCGCATCCTCACCTGTGAGCGGCTTGTCGGGGTCTGCCTCATTGCGTATTTTGAAGATATTCTCAGCCAGCGCACGCTCCGCAACCATTTGCATCTCGATGTCAATGGTCAGGCAAACGTCGTTGCCGGGTACGGGCTCCTTTATCATTTCGGTGCTGACAATATTACCGTATGCGTCCTCGGTGATCTTCATCGTACCGTCCACGCCGCGGAGATAGCTTTCAAAAGCCGCCTCTGCTCCTGAAATTCCCACTATTGCATCAAGGGGGTAGCCCAGTTCTGTGTAATATTCTTCCTGTCCGGAGGGAATCTTGCCGATTCGACCGAGTATGTGGGAAGCGTAGCCGGGGTAGAGATATTTTCTTGCGTAGTCGGTAGTCACGGTGAATCCGCGGCTGTGCTTTTCCGTAAGTGAGGTTATGAGAGTAAGGGAAGCGTCCTCTGCAATAACGTAAGGCTGTACTGCAGAGAATCCGGAGAGCTCCATGTCAAGTCGAATGAGGAAGAGCTCTTTCGCCAAGGGGTAAGTGTAGTTGTAATAGGTCTCGTATTTGCCTGTGTCCTCGTTCTTTTCCTTTGTCATGATGCCGAAGTACACCATCAGTGCCTTTGCCTCATCGTTCACGCTTGCACCGTCGGCCACGTTAAGCTGTGAGATCAGCTTGGAGTATCTTCTGCCGCGGACAGTGTCGAGAAATCCGTCGGGGTAGGTGAAATCAAGGCCGCCCGAGAGTACCTCGACATTGAGGGAAGACTTTGCCGTGACCAGCTTGTCTCCCGTTTTTGTTGCGGCGTTGATAATATCTACGATAAGATCGTTCAGCTCCTTGCCCGCCTTCGGCTTTGTCTGGTAGTCGAGGGAGATGTCGTATGTATAGTCATTCACTACGAGGGGTTTGCCGTTTCTGTCGAAAATTTCGCCTCGCTGTGCCTGTACAGTGACGTTTCTTGTGTAATAAACGGTGGGAGTGGACATACTGTAATAGTCCTGACCCGACACCTGAAGATAAAGGAGTCTGCCTATGTAAGCGATCGCCACCAGCGTGAAGAAAACGCCCAGCGCCACAATACGCCAGAGATTGTTGTTTTTCATAAGCATACCTCCCCATAAAAATTAAAGAATAGAGAATAAAGAATAAATAAAAAATAATAAATACTTTTCGAACCTTGTGAGAAAAGTTTCCACATCTTTTGCTCAAGCAAAAATATACATCTGTTTAAGTTACACGAACCGAGACGAAGTCTCGTGGGTGGAATAGACCGAGTTCCCTCCTTGTCATAGGGAACTCGTCGAGTTGCTACGCAACCTCGGGCTAACGCTATGTTATCGAACACTAAATATTCCACCCGGACGAGGTCGAATATCACTTTCATGAAATGAAAATATCACTTTCACGAAGTGAAGCTTATGTAGCGACCCCGTAGGATCGCTTTTGTCAGATTCCTTTGCGCGAGTGCTTCATCATCCGTCTTGTCGCGCACCTGTGTGCTGTCTTTCTGATAAAGCAGCACAGCATAACAAGGATGCACACCGCCAATGCCACGATGACGTATTGCTCTGTGTCAAAGGCAAGCTCGAGGCGGAAGACTTCTCTCTCAGGCTCATTTTTGCGGAAGTAGACTTCCTTAAGCGCCATTTTCTTTCGCACAAGAAGAGGATTTGATTTCTTGTATTTTTTTACCGCAGTTGTCGCCGCCCGTGTCGTGTCGATCATGACTGATTTACTCACGTTTTGGCAATTCCTTTCGATAGTGTTTCCTGCGCAGCTTTTTATGGCTACACACAGTTATTATATCAAATTTTTTCGGCATTATCAATGGTAATGTATGAAAAAATGGCGGTGGGAGGTTATTTTTTCATTTGTGGATAATATATTTTCTCCGCTTTACTCTTCAGCTGAACTTGCTCTTTCATCCTAATCTCCACTTTCGTGGAGAACTTAAGAGGTGTAAATGTTGACACCTCTTAAGGATCACCCAACACCACAGGGGGAAAGCGTTCGCCACTTGATTGACAAGTCAATCTGCGTTTTCCTCACATTTCCCCCTTTTGGATTACCCCCTTTGCTTTTCGTGCAACTTAAGCTGCACCCGAGCCTCCCTTGTGTAAAGGGGGGTGGCACCGTAGGTGTCGGGGGGATTGTTATTTCTCCCATTTATTCTCTATTCTTTTACTTTCTCTCCTTTTCTTCCTATTGCAATTTTTTGCGAAGAGATATATAATATATGGTATAATGTTGATAGAATGCGAATTTTTGCGAATTCAGGTTATAGGAGACGAAAATTGCGATATTTACGACTGATAATCATCCTGCTGGCGGTGCTGATTCTTGCCCTACCTGTAGCGGCTGACTTAGAAAAGGACGGAAAAATCATCGTTGCCATCGACCCCGGTCACGGCGGAATTGACGGTGGCTCAGACAAGGGCACGTATCCGGAAAAATACTACAACATGAAGCTTTCCGAATATCTGCGCGACGCCCTTGAAGCGGACGGCAGATTTACTGTGGTACTTACCCGCGAAACGGATATTTATCTCAAATATCTTCCCCGCGTAAAGGTGGCAAAGGATGCACACGCGGACGTTATCATCTCCATGCACTGCAATACTATCGAATATTCCTACATAGACGGCTCCTCTGCCTACATTTCCCTTATTGAGCGTTTTCGCGCTGACAAGCTGGCAGGTATGCTCCTTGACGCCATCTCTGAGGCAAGCACCATACGTCGCGGTCAGGTATACACAAGACAGGACACGGGAGACAAGTACGGTGTTTACTACTGGGATTACGAAAAACAGTGGGATATGCCCGGTGCCCGGTGGCTTGGCAAGGTGAGCGACTATTATTCCATTAACACATGGGGTTCAAAGTTCGGAATTCCGTCAATAATAATAGAGCACGGATATCTTACCAACGCTGCAGACTTGGCGGTGCTTAATTCCGATGCAAATCTCCGTGCGATCGCGCAGGCAGAAGCGGATGCAATCATTGAATACTACACGAACCACGAGCACGTATTCGGGGAATACACCGTTGATTGCCCGTCAAACTGCACTTTCACGGGTACGGAATCGAGAAAATGCACGATCTGCGGTGCGAAAAGCGGTGTGCGTGATCTTCCCGCTGCTCCCGACAACCATTTCTGGCGACAGACTGCCTCTGCGGCGATGACTTGCGAGTCTGACGGGTTTATTTCGTACGTTTGCCAGATCTCATTCAATGTAAATGACAAGGGTTACCCATGCACGGTACATGAGTACACCAAAACAGACACGGCTCCGGGCCACGATTATTTGGTGATCGAGGACTCCGAGCCCACCCATGACACCGACGGTAAGTATCACGCCAAATGCAACACCTGTGGCAAGGAAATAGTTGAGATCCGAAGCGGCGAGGGGCACAACTGGGATGTAACGTCGGAAACACTCCCCACCTGCGTTTCTGACGGCGAGAGACATTCCCTCTGCTCCGTTTGCGGTTTGACGAAGGATGAAATACTCCCTGCGCTGGGTCACTCCTACGAGGTCACGGAGGACAGGGAAGCTACCCACATCGAAGACGGAATCTTCCGTCAGGTTTGCTCCACTTGCGGTAAGGAGATCACTGAGCCTAGACCTGCCGAGGGACACATCTTTGAGGTGACTCAAGAGATTCTGCCGTCCTGCACCATCGCGGGCAAGCGGGTTATGAAGTGCTCGGTTTGCGGGGAGCGGTGTGAAGAGGAGATACCTGCCATCGGCCACGTTTCGGCGGTCAGCGAGGACGGAGATACCACGGTGTGCTCACTCTGCGGTGCGATACTTGAGGAGAAGCAGGAGTCGAGTACGGCCGTTATCATTATTGCCGCGGCTTGCATTTGCCTCATCGCGGGAGCGGGAATATTCGTGATCGTTACCCGCACAAAGAAGCCGAGGTCGGCTTTTGACATCACTCTGACACCTAAAGCACAGGTTGCTGACGAGGATCAAGACGAGGACGAAGAAGACGATGAAGCTGAATCCGAACCCGAGCCCATACGCGTTGAGTACGACGAAGCGACGAATGATTTATAAGTTATGAGTTCACTATTTTTCCTTGGCCAGAAAGTAGTATCAGATCCAAAAGCCATGCTTTGCCATCCTGAGTGAAATTTTTAGCTCTACAAAACGAGAACGAAGTTCTCACGGGTAGGGTCAATCCACGTATGGGTTTTGATATCATAATACCCTACCCAATCGAAGGATCTCAAATAGATTCTTCGACTCCGTACTACGTACTGCGCTCAGAATGACAGGCTTTGGGGTTTGGCTGTCATCCTGAGCCTGCCGAAGGATCTCTGTTAGATTCTTCGACTCCGTACTTCGTACTGCGCTCAGAATGACAGAATAGTCATAACGTTACTTTTTTGCACAAATATTACGCATAAACCACCAAAATATATTATTTCAGATCTATTATTTATTATTTGTTATGAATTTTACAACCTTACTCACAACGATTGCGACCCTTGCGATGCTCCTCTTGACCGGTTATATTGGCGGCAAGACGAAGATCATCGACGAGGTGTCTACGGAAAAGCTGTCTGCTCTGATTCTGAAGGTCGGCCAGCCATTCCTTATTATCGGCTCGTTCTTCGGGCTGGATTACTCCCGTGAAAATCTCAAGACGGGATTTCTCATCCTGCTGCTGGGCCTCTGCATGAATGCAGGCATGGCGGCACTGGCGTATCTTTTCGCAAAGCCTGTCCGCGATATGGACGAGCGCAAGCTTTCGGAGTTCACCATGGTGTTCTCCAACTGCGGATTCATCGGATTCCCCATTCTCTATTCGCTGATGGGGGATATCGGTCTCTTCTACGGTGCGTTCTATCTTGTAAGCTACAACCTGTTCGTGTGGACGTGGGGAGTTGTTATCCTCGCAAGAAAAAGAGACGACATCAAGATCACACCGAAAAAGATTCTCCTCAATTTCGGCACGCTTCCCTGCGTTATCGGAATCTTGCTCTTTTCGCTGAACGTGCCTGTTCCCGAATTTCTCAAAGATCTTTCGAGCTATCTCGGTGGGCTGTGTACTCCTGTTTCCATGCTGATTGCAGGTGCGAATATTGCTCGCCGCAGTATTAAGAAAATGCTCACCTCCGGCAAGGTTTACTGGGTCTGTGCGGTTAAGCTGATCATCATGCCCATTGCCGTTACTTTTGTTACAAAGGTGCTCGGACTTCCCGATTACATGATCATTTTCGGTTGTGTTATGGCGGCAATGCCCGGACCCACCGCTGTTACCATGTTCGGTGAGCTGTACCATATCTCCCCCGGTTACGCCGCGGAGCTTGTGGGTTCGTCCACCATACTCTCGATAGCGACCATACCGCCCGTTGTTATGTTTGCGGAGTGGATAGCGAGCATGTGAGTGGTTAAGGGGAGTGTCCCCTTATGAAAATCCCCGGATGCCTGACGCTGAGATATTCGCATCCACTACTGTAGGGACGATCATCGATCGTCCTCTCGTATAGGTTGGGCTTTACGCAATTCATGCCACTTTGTTTCACCCACCCTCTTTCTCGGTAGGGGAGGATATTATCCTCCCGTCGTTAAAGGTTAGGCTTCACTCTATCTCGTGCCGCTTTACTCTTCAACCAAACTTGCTTGTTCAACCCATGTCACCGCTATCGCGAAGATGATAAGAGGCGTAGGTGTCGACGCCTCTTATCGATCACCCGACACCAAGGGGAGAAAGTTCATTCGATTGACTCGTCAATCTTCATTTCACTGTTCTCCCCTTTGGAAACCCCTCTTGACTTTGCCGCAGTCAAAACATGGAGCAATTCACATCAATATTATTCATCCGTAACTGCGACAGAAACACCCATAAAGTTTGAACTTGCTCTTAAAGTTCGATTGACATGGTTAATAAATCGGCACGATTGCTTACAGATATAAACTGCAGTTAAAACAAAGGGATGGATTCTTAAGGAAGGGAAATAGCGAGTGCAGAATGACAAGTCATTCAAATGAGCTCTTGCCCTTCCTTGAATGGGGGAGATGTCCACCGAGATTCGACGAAGTCGAACTCGTCGAGTTGCTATGCAACCTCGGGGAGAGGTATCCCCAGTGATACCTCTTTGGTGCCCAGCGCATAGCGTCTATACCTCTTAAGAGCCCTACGCACAGTGGAACATTAAAACAAACGAAAATCATAGTTAAATTAACAATATAACACCAAACGAAAAACAAAACCACAACAAAAAACTCTCTCCGAAGGAGAAAATGATGAAAAACAACTTCGACATAGCAGTCATCGGCGCAGGTCACGCAGGAGTTGAGGCGGCTCTCGCTTCAGCCCGCATCGGTTTCAGAACTGCGCTCTTCACCCTGTCTCTCGATCAGATTGCAAACATGCCCTGCAACCCCTCAATCGGCGGTACGGGCAAGGGTCACCTCGTGTTCGAAATCGACGCAATGGGTGGCGAGATGGGACGTGCCGCTGACCGTGTGACAATGCAGTCACGAATGCTGAACGAAAGCAAAGGCGCGGCTGTCCGCTCCAAAAGAGTACAGGCTGACCGCAGTCTCTATTCTAACATAATGAAGCAAACTATCGAAGCAACGGAAAACCTGTGCGTTATCCAGGCGGAGGTGACAGACATCCTCACGGAAACGTGCGAGGACGGACTTCCCCGTGTGATCGGTGTGCGAACAGAGCCCTCCGGGGACTTTTCCTGCCGCTCCGCCATTATCTGCACCGGTACATATCTCGGCGGAACTACTCATGTTGGAGACGTGAGCCGACAGTCGGGTCCTGACAACTCTCTTCCCGCGCTGGGACTCACCGAGGGACTTCGCAAGATGGGTGTGTCTCTGATGCGCTTCAAAACGGGTACTCCCCCGCGAATCCACCGCCGCTCCATTGACTTCTCTCGCCTTGAAGTACAGCTCGGTGAGAGCCATATCACGCCTTTTTCACGTGACACCGACGAAGAAACGCTGAATCGGGTAGAGCAAGTGCCCTGCCACGTTGTATATACAAACGCAAAGACTCACGAAATTATCAAAAACAACATCCACCGCTCGCCCCTCTATTCGGGAAAGATCCACGGAACAGGTCCCCGCTACTGCCCCTCTATTGAGGACAAGGTAATGCGCTTTGCCGATAAGGAACGTCACCAGCTTTTTGTTGAGCCCATGGGCTACGGCACGGATGAGATATATCTTCAGGGATTTTCTTCTTCGCTTCCCGCGGACGTGCAGCTGGAAATGCTCCACTCCCTCGAGGGATTTGAGAATGCGGAGATCATGCGTTACGCTTACGCCATTGAGTACGACTGCATTGACCCCCTTGAACTGCGGGGAACCTTGGAATTTAAGAAGATACGCGGTCTTTACGGTGCAGGTCAGTTCAACGGCACCTCCGGTTACGAAGAAGCGGCGGCACAGGGACTTCTTGCAGGTATGAACGCTACACTTTACCTTCGCGGAATGGAACAGATCATTCTGCCCCGCCATTCATCATATCTTGGAACGCTGATCGACGACCTTGTTACCAAGGGAACGAATGAGCCCTACCGCATTATGACAGGTCGAAGCGAGTACCGCATACTTATAAGACAGGACAACGCCGAGGAGAGACTCTCGAAATACGGTCACTACGCAGGTCTGCTGTCCGATGAGCGTTATGAGGCGGCTGTGGCAAGAACAAAGGCTGTACGTGACGAAATCGAGCGACTTTCACATGTGAACATCGGTCCGTCTTCGGGAATTAACGAACTTCTTGAGTCTCGCGGCACCGCACCCCTGCAGAGTGGTACAACGCTGTGCGAGCTGATAAAGCGTCCTCAGCTTGATTACGATATGACTGCTCCATATGACCAAAACCGCCCCGAGCTGCCACGGGATATCCGCGAGCGTGTGTGGACGGAGATCAAATACGAGGGCTATATCAAGCACCAGCTTGAAGAGGTTGCCCGTCAGCAGAAGTCGGAGACAACACGTTTGCCTGCCGATATTGACTACGGTGAGATCCGCGGACTCCGTCTTGAAGCGGCGCAGAAGCTCTCAAAGGTGCGTCCCGAGACCATTGGTCAGGCATCCCGTATCTCAGGCGTCAACCCTGCGGACATTACGGTGCTGCTCATTTGGCTGCAGACGAGAGGGAACTGAGTTATAAGTTATGATTGCCTACGGCAAGTTATGAGTGATGAGTTCACTTCGTGAACGTTGCGGAAACTTTTCTTATCCTTTCAGGAATCGAAAAGAAGAATTGGATTGAAAAGCCATACTTTGTCATCCTGAGTGAAAATTATGGGAGAACATAACGAGACGAAGTCTCGAGGGTAGGGCATATGTAACGTATAGTTTTTGATGACAAAAAACCCTACCCAATCGAAGGATCTGTTTGGGATTCTTCGATTACACACCCCGTGTGTTGTCAGAATGACAAGATTGGGAGTGCAGCCGATAGAGGAGAAGTGAAGCCTAACCTTGTTCGACGGCGGTAGTGGCGGAGCGTACGCCACCCCACCATCAATGTTACTTTTTTACACCAAATCGGCGCAGATACGTTGAATTTTCCTCTTTTTTATCTATTATTTATTATTTATTCTCTATTCTTTATTAAATTCTTTATGGGTGCTTGTTATGACAAAACAGAAAAGACTATCTCCCGGCAAGCTTATCGCCGTCGGATTTTTGACGGTCATTCTTGTGGGGTCCATCCTTCTCTACCTGCCCGCGGCACATTCGGGTGAGGTGGTCGTTACCTATCTTGACGCCCTTTTCACCTCGGTCAGCGCGGTCTGCGTAACAGGACTTGTGACGCTTGAGACCGGTATCGCTTACTCCGCATTCGGACAGGTGGTAATAATTCTGCTTATCCAGATAGGAGGTCTTGGCATTACCACTCTCGGCGCGGGACTGATTGCGCTGCTGGGCGGACGGCTGAATCAGAGGGAGAACACTCTTGTTAAAGAGGCGCTGAACTATCCCACCTGGAACGGTATAAAGCCTCTTATCCGCGCGGTGCTCATTCTTGATATCTCTATTGAGCTGCTGGGCGCGGTGCTGTATTTCATATCCTTTATCCGTGAATATCCCCTCGGACGTGCGGTGTGGATGTCGGTGTTCCACTCAATATCCGCATTCAACAACGCGGGATTCGATATCCTCGGCCGCGGCAACAGTATAGGTGACTATACCTACGATGTTTACTTTAATCTTGTCACCTGCCTGATGATAATTCTCGGCGGACTTGGATTCTTTGTTATCCGAGAGCTTTTGCTTCACCGCCGCGGCGAGCGTTTTTCTCTCCACACAAAGATCGTGCTTGCAATGACCTCCACGCTGCTTGTGGGCGGAACACTTATTCTGAAGCTTATCGAGGGCAGCTCAATTACATGGCTCGGCGCATTCTTCTCAAGTGTTACCGCAAGAACTGCCGGATTTGCCACATTCCCGTATTCCGGATTCTCGAATGCGGGTATCATTGTGATGTGCGTGCTCATGTTCATCGGCGCGTCTCCCGGATCTACCGGCGGCGGTATGAAGACTACCACCTTATTCGCGCTGATAAAGTCGCTTATCTCTCATTCCACGGGACGTGAGTCAAGAGCCTTTGGTCGCCGTGTTCCCGCTGATATCATGCAGAGAGCTTTTGTGATAATTTCTCTCGGATTCTCCTGGACCTTGATAGTGACCTGTGCGATATCTGCCTTTGAACCGACGCTGCCTCTCAGGGATGTGATGTTTGAGTGCTTCTCAGCCATTGGTACGGTCGGACTTACAACGGGCATCACGCCTCTTCTCACAGTTCCGTCGAGGATAGTCATAATGCTGACCATGTATATCGGAAGACTCGGTCCCCTTACCGTTGCGACGCTTTGGGCAAGATCCAAGGCAAGCGGGGTTTCAGTACCGGAAGAACAGTTCCCAATAGGTTGATTTTTAAGTGAAGAAAGGACAGAATGTATGAAAAAGAACGGCAAGAAAAGTAAGAAGTCACAGCTTTACGCGGTTATCGGACTTGGACGCTTCGGCTTTGCTCTGGCGCAGTCTCTTGCAAAAAACGGACTTGATGTTATTGTGCTTGACCGCGACCGTGCGAAGATAAATGCGGCGGCTGAATTCACTCAAAGCGCATTTGTGGTTGACGGGCTTACCGTTGACAACCTTCGCGAATCGGGAGTTGGTGACGCGGACGTTGCGGTGGTGTGCATCGGCAGTCAGCTTGAGACCAGTGTGCTTACAACGATGAATGTTATAAAGCTGGGTGTGAAGCGAGTCATTTCCAAGGCTACGAGCACAGAGCAGGGGGAGATACTCAGCCTTCTCGGTGCAGAGGTGGTATATCCCGAGCATGACATGGCTATCAGACTTGCTACCCGCCTTGCATCTCCCAATGTGCTTGAATATATCAGCCTCAGCGACCAGATAGACATTGCTGAGATCCAGCTTTCTTCCAAGGTGGAGGGAAAGACTGTGCTTGAGCTTAACGTGCGCCGCAATTTCGGGCTGAATATTATTGCCATATCCGACGGCGGCCAGATGACTACCGATATTCTTCCCGGTACTGTACTGAAGGCGGAAAATACCGTTACGGTCATCGGCAAGACTGTGAATGTAAAGCGATTTGAGGATTACCTTGCGTGAAGGTGAAATCACCTGCGGTGGTTATTCCACCCCCGAGAACTTCATTCTCGTATCGTTTGGTGGAAAATATTATGGTAACTTTTCTCACAGAGTTTGAAAAGCAGAATTATTATCTCATCTCACGCCCTCTCCGGCATTTCATGCTGCGGTGCAGCCCAAGGCTCTCCCGGCAATGAAATTGCGGTTTGGGAGAACTTCCGCACAAGTGGGAGAGAGAACGCTCCATTAATGTTACTTTTTTACACCAAAGCGGCGCAAATACGTTAAATTTTCCTCTTTTTTATCTATTATCTATTATCTATTATTTATTCTCTATTCTTTATTTACGGAGTAAAACATGAAGATTTCCAGGCACATCCGCGACCTTTGCCGTCAGGCTGAGCGTGACATGGCGGATATTTACAGCGACATTGACAGAATTTCCGAGGAGAACACAGAGCATGTGCTGGACTGCTTCCGCGAATGTGAAGTGTCCGAGGCTCTCTTTGCCCCCTCGACAGGCTACGGCTACGGTGACAGAGGCCGTGACATGATCGACACCCTTGCCGCAAAAGTGTTCCGCGCACCTGCAGGATTTATGCGCCCTGCATTCATGTCAGGCACACACACTATTGCCGTTGCACTTTTCGGCATCCTTCGCCCGGGAGATATCCTCCTTTCCATTACCGGCACGCCTTACGATACGCTTCTTGACGTTATCGGTATCGGCACAGCTCCTGCGGGAGAGGGTTCACTGAAGGACTTCGGTGTAAGATTCGAGAAGGTGGAGATGACAGATGGCGAGTACCCAATGGACATGGACGGACTCCGCGCGGCACTGGAAAAGTTTGGTGACGCCGTAAAGGTGGTTTACGTTCAGCGTTCCAAGGGATATGCGGGCAGACCTACCCTCACATCCTCCGAGATTCGCCGCGCCGCATACTTTACCGAGAAATTCGCCCGCGAGCTTGGTATAAAGAAGCCTGTTTTCATGGTTGACAACTGCTACGGTGAATTTACTGAGACGACCGAGCCCTGCTACCTGCCCCCCATGGCTGAAAACGAAGCGGCGGCAGACATCATCATCGGCTCGCTCATCAAGAATCCCGGCGGCGGTATGGCTGACATCGGCGGATACATCGTAGGTGAGGAAGAGGCAGTTCGTCTTTGCGGAAATCGTCTCTCCTGCCCCGGAGTGGGACTTGACGTAGGCGCATCCCTCGGTCAGAATCGCAACCTTATCAAGGGCCTGTTCTACGCGCCTCACACAGTTGCACAGGCAATGAAGACTGCTCACCTTGCGGCGTATATGTTTGAATACATGGGCTACACCGTTTCTCCCAGATGGTTTGAGCGCCGTGCTGATATCGTTCAGTGTGTTGAGTGCGCTTCTCCTGCGGGACTTTCCGCGTTCTGTCTCGGTATTCAGTCCGCTTCCCCCATTGATGCCCACGTTGTTCCCGAGGCTTGGGAGATGCCCGGCTACGCTGACCCCGTTATCATGGCGGCAGGTGCGTTTACAGGCGGCTCGTCCATTGAGCTTTCCGCTGACGGACCTATGCGCCCACCGTACACCGCGTTCATGCAGGGCGGCCTTACATACGAAAGTGCCCGACTTGCGATAATGGCAGCAGCGGAACGGATGAAGGAGTTATGAGTTGTAAGTTGTAAAGCAGCTTGCAGTTTAATATTTCACACAAAACATGCGTGAAAATGTTAAATTTTTGTCCTTATTATCTGTTTCACCAAGAAAAAACAAAAACCACGGATTCACTCGGATGTCCGTGGTTTTGCTTTATTTAGGAGGGAAAGATTATCTTTATTCTTTTGCAGTCTTGTATATCTCAATAAGCTCAATGTCACTCATGCTGGTGGTGCGACCGTCCTCGTAGAACTTGTCAATGATCTGCTTCATTTTGAGCACGATAGGTGAGTGCTTGTCAATGTCGGCAGACTGCTCATCGGGACAACGGTGCTTCAGCCAGTGTGCGATTCCTGCAAGACCGCTGTGTGCATCAATCGTAACCTGCGCGGGACGGTTTAGCAGCTTTTCTGTGTTGAAGATGTTGTATATCTCCTCATCCTTCATAAGTCCGTCTGCGTGGATACCTGCCTTTGTTACGTTGAAGTCGCGTCCAACAAAGGGAGTGCGCGGCGGAATGTCGTAGCCCATCTCATTCTTGAAATATTCGCCGATCTCCGTGATAACGGTGGTGTCCATACCGTCAGTTGTGCCGCGGAGGGAGGCGTATTCCATGATCATTGCCTCAAGAGGTGTGTTGCCGCAGCGTTCACCGATACCGAGCAGTGCGCAGTTGACGGAGGAGCATCCGTACAGCCACGCAGTTGAGCTGTTGGAAACCGCCTTGTAGAAGTCGTTGTGACCGTGCCACTCAAGAAGCTCCGAGGGGAATCCGGCGTAGTGGTTAAGACCGTAAGCAATACCGGGAACGGAACGGGGAAGCGCCGCACCGGGATAAGATACACCGTAACCCATTGTGTCGCAGGCGCGGATCTTGATCGGGATCTTGTATTCGGCTGACAGAGCGGACAGCGCCTCAGCAAAGGGAACTACAAAGCCGTAGAAGTCGGCGCGGGTGATGTCCTCGAAGTGACAACGGGGGGAGATGCCCATGTCAAGGACTTCCTTGATAACGCCGAGGTACTTGTCAAGAGCAGAACGGCGTGTCAGATTCATCTTGTTGTAGATGTGATAGTCGGAGCAGCTTACAAGGACGCCTGTCTCGCGGATTCCGAGGGATTTTACAAGCTCGAAATCACTTTTTGTTGCGCGGATCCAAGTTGTGATCTCGGGGAACTCGTATCCAAGGTCCTTGCAGGCAAGAAGCGCCTCTCTGTCCTTTTCAGAGTAAACGAAGAACTCGGACTGACGGATGAGACCCTTGGGACCGCCCAGACGATGCATCATCTTGTAAAGATCCACGATCTGCTTTACGGTGAAGGGCTGTGCCGCCTGCTGACCGTCGCGGAAGGTGGTGTCGGTGATCCAGATGTTCTCGGGCATATTTACGGGAACGAATCGGTGGTTGAAGGATACCTTCGGCACAGATTCGTAGTCGTAAAGCTCGCGGTAGAGGTTAGGGTTGGGTCTCTCCTGGAGTGAGTAGCGGTAGGAGGACTGCTCGATCAGGTGAGTTACGTTTGAATATTCGAATTTTGTATCGTGTTCACGGATTATCGGTTCGCGGTTCTGTGTATTATTTTTCATTTCTTCATTTTGCATGAAAATCACCTCAATCCTTCAAAAAATACTGTGTTTACAGGTAATTATACCACGGTTTGTGCATGATGTCAACAGTTGTTATGCAAATTTCACTTGTCAATAATAGAGAAAATATGCACACGATCGGCGAGCTTATGTATATATTTTCATGAAACGTGAATACGGTTTGAGTTATGGGTTATGAGTTATGATTGCCTAACGGCAAGTGATGTATTCGCTACGCGAAAGTGATGTTGCTACGCAATGATGTTTGCCTTCGGCAAGTGATGTTTTTGCTTCGCAAAAGTTGTGGAAACTTTTTTCGTCATGAATGACTCAAAAAGTAGATTTTATTAAATGGGTGAGGGTGAATTAATGTAAAAGCTGCACGGGGAACAAGATGGGGATTCTTAAGGGGAAGAATCAGAGAAGTTGCAGTTGAATTTTCAGATTAATAACAATTGGCGGGATTCGTGCGTGTGGAAGTATAAGCAATAATAAATATCCCGTCCTCCTTCCCCTTAAGTGGACGGTGATTCACAAGAGGTGTGTGTAGATATCTAATCGAGAACGAAGTTCTCGTGGGCAGGGTTTGCTAAAGGTGGGTTTATGTTATCTTAATACCCTGCCCGGGTGCGCACCCACGCGTAGTGCAAAAATGAGATGAACAAATAAGTTCAGTTAAATATAAAAGAGACAAAGTGCAGTTTGATCCTGTTCGAAACGGTGGGAGATAAACCCCTGCCCTACGGTTGGTTGGGAAATGAAGTACAGCGTCAATGGCAAAATACAGTTGAGGTTGATCGAAAGTTATGTATATATTTTCATATAAAGAATGAAAAAGCCTGCACGCTTTTGCGTACAGACTTGTGTTATCAGTGAATTCCGTCTCCGTCGTACTCGTCACTCTCGTCTCCCATGAATTCGCGGATGCCTACGTATCTCTCGCTGCGCTCCTTTTCTATCATGTCGGAGAGCATTGTGCGAATGCTTGCAGGTTTTTTGATGTGGAGGATGTCGATCTCCGGTGTGGATTTGTCAGCGGTGCAGAGATGCAGTGTTCCAAGGCCGAAAAGACGCTCCCAAAAGGATCTTTTCATGGTGATATCAAGTATGCGATACAGGCGTATTTCTTCTTCGGAGACGTTGAACACGCCGCTTTTTATATACAGGCAGGTTTCGTTAAGCTTATACTTCGTAAATGTCCACGGCAGGCCGAAGATTATTCTTTTTCTGTCAGTCCAAACGTAATTCAGGTTTTCGCGCATAATAACTCCTCCCGATATTTAATACTTTTTCATATACAATTATAGCATTATCTGTATTTTTTTGCAATACCCTACTTGTAATTAAATAATAGTAATGGTATAATTACAGTTGACGTATTACGGCAAGGAGAATATAACATCGGTTGTATGCTCTCTTGCATTTTAGTAACACAAAAGGAGTCATACAATGACAAAGTTTACTCGCATTATGGCACTTTGCCTTGCGCTGGTTATGCTTTTCCCCCTCGTTGGATGTGCGAACGGCAATGACAAGTCAAAGGGCAACATAGACAGCGGTGAGGATGTGGCACTTGCCGATCTGGATTTTGACGGCGAGACATTCACCATCCACACCTCCATCAACGTTGCCGCTCACGAAGGTCCCTTCCGTTCTTCCAACTACCTTATCCAGGGTGAAGAAGAGGTAACCGGTGACAAGGCCTCCGACTCTGCGCTTCAGAGAAACAAGAAGGTTGAAGAGGATCTCAACATCCGATTCTCCTATATCGAATCCGACTTTGAATACACCGTTGTCGGCCAGGAGGTAAGAAGCGTTGTTCTTGCAGGTGCTGAGGGTATCAACCTTATCATCAACGACAACACCTGTGCGCGTCTTACTGCTGAGGGACTTTTCCACGATGCCAACTACGGTAAGTACTTCGATTTCGACCAGACCTACTGGTACGACGGATTCATGGAAAGCTCCTCACTTGATGCAAATACCCGCTTCATGCTGGCAGGTGACTACTTCATCGACGTTATCCGTCAGAGCCACTGCCTTATCATGAACAAGGACTATTACACAGAGCTTGGCGGAGATCCCGAGCTCATCTACGATCTCGTCAGAAACGGCGACTGGACAATGGATGCAATGATCTCCATTATCAACGGCGGTGCTGAAGAGTACAACTACCTCACAGGTGAGACAGGTTACTCTTACGATTCTACTTACATTGACACACAGGGTAACCGCAAGCGCGACACAAGAGACCGCTACGGTATCATCATGTGGCAGTGGTGGGGACCCATGATTCCGTTTATCACCAGTACAGACCCCGGATTCATTTCAAGAGACGAGGACGGCTATCCCGTAATCACGGTTAACAACGAGAGAACGGTTCAGATGGCTGAAAAGCTTACAAAGCTCTTCCACACAGACTCTGCAGCAATGGCGGTTCACTCATCCATCGAGAAGACCATGAATAGCTTCGTTGAGGGCAACACTCTCTTCCTTACCTGTATGACGCTTGGCTACCTTGAGTCATCAGTATTCGCCAACTCCGAGGTGAACATGGCGATCCTGCCTTACCCGAAGCTTGACGATCTTCAGGACGGCTACGTTACAACTGCAAACGGCGGTGAGGTTGGCTTCATTCCCGCGACACTTTCCTTCGACGAGCTTGATTTTGCAAGTGCGGTTGTTGAATATCTTTGCCAGATGTCCGCACAGACCGTTATTCCCAAGTATTACGAATCTACTCTTAAGGTTCGTTACGCGAGAGAGTCTGCGAATGCTGATATGATCCAGCTTATCCACGACTCTGCCGGAAACATCTTCCCCTACATCTGGGACCTTGCTAAGGAAAACAACATCTTCACAATGGGCGTGTACCTCTCCGTTAAGGACAACAGCAGCCAGTTCGCTTCTCATTACCGTTCATTTGAATCCACGGCACAGAGCGAGCTTGAGAGTTACATCGAGCAGTACGAAGATGTGAAGAGCGATATCGAATCACAGTATGCACAAAAGGACAACTGATATGAAAAATCTCGGCAGACGGATACTGTTG
This sequence comes from Oscillospiraceae bacterium, assembly GCA_015064345.1. Taxonomy (GTDB): domain Bacteria; phylum Bacillota; class Clostridia; order Oscillospirales; family CAG-272; genus UMGS1696. The sequence goes on from SVSK01000008.1 coordinate 49,958, forward strand.
CTTATTGCGGCGGCACTCGTCTGCTGTCCGCTTTTAGGGTGTGAAATGCTGGGGCTTACTCCGCCGAAGAAGAACCCCGTCAGCGACAGAATAGAATTTGATCAGGAGTACTATGACTCCCTTGAGGGAATTGAGAAGATACAGTACGAGCGTTCTCTTATAAATGACTCCGTACATCCGGATCTTTTCTACAATGGGCAGACATTTGGTATCCTCTATTCTCCCGAGAACGATATAAATGACTGGCAGCCTGAAGACCTCACCGGAGACCGACTTAACGATGCCATCCACGAGATGAATCAGTACGTTCAGGACAGGCTGAACATCAAGCTGATATATCTCGACAAGGCAGACAAGGCGGATGACCTTATCGCAATAGACGACAAGACATACTCTGTTGTAGCGGACGACTACAAAACCGTAGGCTGGCTTGCTGCTGACGGACTTCTCCGCGACTGGGAATCAATGCCGAACATGGACCTTGACGCGCCTTGGTGGAATCAGAGTGCAAGAGAGGCTGTGCAGGTGGCGGGGAAGAGCTATCTGATGGTAGGCGCGGCAAACGTGCAGGAGGTGAGAGTCACTTACTGCGTGTATTTCAACAAGACGCTGGTGGAAAAATACAGAAGCGTTATTCCGAATCTTTACGAGTTGGTTGACAATGGCGAGTGGACTCTTGACAAGTTCATTGAGCTATCCCGCATCGGTTACATTGACTTAAACGGCAATCAGGAAGAGGATTTCTACGATCAGTACGGGCTTGCGGCACAGACGACCAGCTATGCGGTGCCGTTCCTTTACTCCTGCGGGGAGACTACCACGGCGAGAGACGAAAACGGACTGCCGTATATTAAAATGAATAATGAAAAGATGGTGTCGCTTGCCGAGAAGGTGTATGATCTCATCTACGGCCACCCTGCGTCCTATCCCACCCGAGACTGGAGCACCCACAGCGATATCTTCAGCCAGGGTCGTGCGATGTTCATGTACGGTACGTTCGGCCATGCGCTGCTCGGATATTTCTCGGAAATGCAGGACACTTACGGATTCTTGCCCTACCCCAAATGGGACGAAACGCAAGAGAACTACTACACCATAACAGACCCGTCGGGAAGCGCCTTCGGAATAATGCTCAACGTATCTGACACGGAGATGACAGGTGCAGTGCTTGAGGTTATGAACGCTCGCGCATGGAAGCACGTTCAGCCTGCGCTGTATGAGTCTGCGCTCAAAGGCAGAAAGGCTGACACAGCGGATGACGCGAGAATGATCGACCTTATCAACAAGGGCGTGGTATACGATTTCGGTTACGTTTTCGGTGGGCCGGGCGAGCTTCTCTCAAAGATGATGACACACAAGACCAAGGACTATTTCTCGCAGTACCACTCGAGAATCCGAAATTGGGAGCACAATCTTGAAGAAGTAGTTGATATGATACTTGAATCAGAGGGATGACAGGGGAGAAACTCACTCCCCTAAAACCCCTCTTTTTTGGTGTGTGGTTTAGTGTGTTTGAATTCATGCCGCTCTACTTTTCAACCGAACTTGCTTGTCAAACATAATCTCCACTTTCGTGGAGAACTTAAGAGGTGTAGACGCAGACACCTCTTAAGGATCACCCTGCGCCAAGGGGGAAAGGCTAACGCAATTTCCCCCTTTTGGATTACCCCCTTTATCTCTGCTACAGCCAAAACATGGAGCGACTCACGCTAATTTAATTTATCCGTGATTGCGACAGACACGCCCGACAAGTTTGAACTTGTTTGTGAAGTTCGATTGACATGGTTTTTATCACAAAGTTTAACTTTTCCCCATAAAGAAGTTTGACGGGTTAAAGTTTCGGGCTAACGTCATGGGGAACGATTGCTACAAGTGGTATGAGTGCCTGAAAGTATTAACTAAAGTTTGTGCAAAGGGATGGATTCTTAAGGAAGGGAAACAGTGAATGAGATTGACTTGTTCAATCGAAATGAGCTCTTGCCCTTCCTTAAGCGGCTGAGAGTCCAGAGAGATATCGCCGGTGATATCTCTTTGGTGCCTAGCGCATAGCGTAAGAGTAAAACAGCGCAAACACCACCACAGCAGCACTCTCAAAAAAACACATAAAAAATTAAAAATGTACTTGTAATCGCAACTCGTTTGTGATACAATGTTTTTAACCAAAAAAATCTTTAATAAAGAGGGTTTTAATTATGCTTAAAAGAAAAGTAAAAGTCGGCGTAATCGGCTGCGGCGGTATCTGCCGTGGTACATACATGGAAAACATGATGTACAGATTCAGCGTAATCGATGTGGTTGCTTGTGCAGACCTTATCGACTCCCGTGCACAGTACATGGTTGACAAGTACGGTGTAAAGAAGATGACTG
>SVSK01000071.1 GCA_015064345.1 Oscillospiraceae bacterium
ATTGCTCCCGTTGTGCTGACGCAACCGTCGCACAGGAAGTGGTTCCCGCTCTGGGCCATGACATGATTACCGATAAGGCTGTTGCACCTACCTGTACGACTACCGGTCTGACCGAGGGCAAGCATTGCTCCCGTTGTGCTGACGCAACCGTCGCACAGGAAGTGGTTCCCGCTCTGGGCCATGACATGATTACCGATAAGGCTGTTGCACCTACCTGTACGACTACCGGTCTGACCGAGGGCAAGCATTGTTCCCGTTGTGCTGACGCAACCGTCGCTCAGGAAGTAGTTCCCGCTCTGGGCCATGTTTCTGTCGTTGATGCTGCTGTTGCTCCTACCTGCACTAAGACTGGTCTGACTGCGGGTGCGCACTGCTCCGTCTGTAACGAGGTTCTCCTCAAGCAAGAGATCATTCCTGTGAAGGAACATAACTACTCCCTTGTGAACACTGATCCCAGCGGTCACTGGCAGGCATGCTCGGATTGTGGTCTTAAAAAGGATGTTGAAAAACATACTTTGGTTAATTCCATCTGTTCTAAATGCGGTTACGGCTGTAAGCACACTGGTGGTACTGCAACCTGCACCAAGCAGGCTGTCTGTTCTGTCTGCGGCCATTTGTACGGCAGCAAGAAGGCACATACACCTGGTGCTGCTGCTACCTGCACTAGCACTCAGAACTGTACTGTCTGTAATACTGTTATTGCAGAGAAGCTGCCCCATACTCCCGGTGCTGCAGCTACCTGTTCTAGCACTCAGAACTGCACCGTCTGTAATACTGTAATTGCAGAGAAGCTGCCCCATACTCCCGGTGCTGCCGCTACTTGTACGAGCACTCAGAACTGCACTGTCTGTAATACTGTTATTGCAGAGAAGCTGCCCCATACTCCCGGCGCTGCCGCCACTTGCACCTCCACTCAGAACTGCACCGTATGTAATGCTGTTCTCGCTGAAAAGCTGGCTCACGATCTGGAGCAGGTAGCCGCTAAGGCTCCTACTTGCGGCGCGATCGGCTGGGATGCTTACGAGAAGTGCAAAAACTGCGATCACACCACTTATAAGGAGCTCGCAGCTACCGGCGCTCATACTTATGGCGATTGGGAGACCGTTAAGAAGGCTACCCTGAAGGAACAGGGCGAGCAGAAGCACACCTGTACAGTTTGCGGTAATGTCGAAACCGAGGCAACTCCTGTTCTGGAGTTCCCATGGTGGATCATTGTTGTTGCGATTCTTCTTGTTGCTGCAGTGATCGTAGTGATTGTTGTGGTCAGGAAAAAGGCAAAGAAATAATATAATTTTATTCTCATCGCTTCTGTCGATGAATAGCTAAAATTGAGAGCAGATACTCTTTGTGAGTATCTGCTCTTTCTCATTGATTGGAAACCATCGACTAAGCCGGTGGAATTACCACGCAAAAGCTTTTTTTGTCACAAGGTTTATATGTTGTCAAATACACTTTTAAATTTTTTACAATATTCCACAGGCGGATTGAACACAGGGGATCAATTCGTTTGATGTTTTTATAAAATTACCACCACTCTTTCGCCTTTTGGCGTTATTGGCTCCGTATGGTGCCAATAAATCCATGTTGATGCGATTTTTCGCTAATTTTGCCGGCTCCGCAATAAAATCGTATCAAGCATCGTGTCCGCGTTATATCACAAACAAAGGCCTTTAGCAAGGAGTTTGGCACATTCCACGGAACTAACCGCTGGATGCCCTTCTTGTATGTCATACTATAGGTTTACCCGATGACTACGCTCCGGGCGTCCGATGGTGTGAACGCGTCCGAATTATCCACATTTGAACAATACGAAAGAGTAAAACAATTTCTCCGTATCAATCCCTGTGCTGGTTCTTCTGGCGGGGACACCCAAGGATTGTCCGTTTTTGAAATGATGTCGGTTGCTTTTACTTCATTATTTCTGCATCCAGCAATCCAAGGCGGTGTCAATCGCTGCCTGCCCACAATTAACAAATTTGAAGAAAGGAAGAACGACCAATTTATAAACTGTAAGTGATGTAGCAACCATACCGGAATAACGCAAAACAGAATTAAGAATCATGAAAAAGTATGGTTTACTGGCTGAAATCCGTCGCCGCAGGAAGTGGGTCAATCTCGGTCAGCAAGTACATAGATATGAGAATCTGCTGAAACGGCAGTTTAACGCAAGCGGTCCCAACAGCAAATGGGTTACAGATATTTCCTATATACAAACCAAGGAAGGTGTATTGTATCTGTCTATGATCCGGGATCTGTATGACAATAGTATCGTGGCCTACAAGACAGCCGCGCAGCAGACGGTTAATCTTGTCCTGGACACGATTCGGCTGGCAATGAAGAAGGAGAAAAAGAGAGTCGCTGCGGAGTTGCAGCTCCACAGCGACCAAGACTTTCAATATACATCCCAAGCATATTTTAAGCTAACTCAATCTTACGGGATAACGCCGTCAATGTCAAGAAAAGGTAATCCTTACGACAACGCAATGGCAGAAAATTTCTTCTCTATTCTTAAAACAGAGTGTATCTACCGGCACAAGCCGATCCCAGTCTGCAACCAGAAAGGGAGCGAATGCTTCAAAAAACATCCGGCAATCTTTATCCATACCTGCCGAGGCAAGCTCACTGCAAAGAGAGAAAAAAGCAGAACTATCATAATACGGTTTCACATCAGGAGGCAGTAACTGATACCGGGAAACTTCCTCATCAAATTTAGCCGTGTGAATCCCGTCCGTATAATCAGGCCTTCTGGAGTGCTCTATATTGAGCTTCGCCAGAGCGTAGCAGCGGACAATCTCCTCGTAATGATAGATATCTATATTGAGTGCGGTGAGCTTTTCTAAGATGGATTGATGGATATTGCTCATTATAAAACACCTCCATAAATAAAGTTTTGAGCCGATAAATCTTGCGAAAAAATGTATCTTTATAACAATCTTACCAGTTAAAAAATCTTTGCAAGTATATATGAAAATAAACAAGTGGGAAACTGTTGGTCAAAAGTTGGTCAAATGCAAAATGACAAAAATTGTTCTCCGTAGATTTAGAACAAAAAAACACCGCATTTTGTGGCAAAAGCCACAAAACGCGGTGCTTTTTAAACTATTTTAAGAACCACATAGCCACATGGGCTCATTCCCACTCGTTGCAGATATCTTTAACTTAAACAAATTCGTTTAGTGAATATGATACCTGCTATTCTGATTATTTTGACTATCCATATTATCATAGCTATACGATGGATGCTTATCAAAATCTTATCAGTGGTGATAAATGGTCGGGAATGGTTCAAGGTAATTGTTCCGGGTGGTTGTTATCTTGATATAATTATTATACGCAAAATCGACCAAAAAGCAAGATGCTGCGGAACGTTTGATGTGAGAATCATGCCGGATAGATTGGAGGCTTCCGCCGGGATGGGAGGAGCGGTTGTTTATTCGCTGTTAGAGATTGTACTGCAAATTCTTACTTAACAAAATTCCATTCGTCTGACTGAATGGTATATGGCTGATAGGAGCTAGGTAGAAATGCATTGCTCTATTTCATGCCTATTAGGCGACCAACAAACCTACACCCATCCGATTTAGACAATACTATTAATAAGTATTTGATTTTTAAGCATATTTTTGTTACACTATACTAAAGAGTCTAGAGATCATAGCGCTTTACGAGGACTTTTACGGCAAACCGCTCAGTGAGCTTGCGGAAGAAATGCTCCATACTATGTACACTGATCGCTGCAATCTTCCTTCAGACCGCTGAGAACGAGAAGGAGCACGCAAAGCTTTGGTTCAAGGCACTTGGCGAGCTTGGCGATACCGCTGAGAACCTTCTTCACGCCGCTGAGGGTGAGAACTACGAGTGGACCGATATGTACGACGGCTTTGCTAAGGACGCTGAGGAAGAGGGCTTTACCGAACTCGCTGCACAGTTCCGCGCTGTTGCTGCTATCGAGAAGACTCACGAGGAGAGATACCGCGCACTTCTGAACAACGTAGAGCAGAAGGCAGTATTCGAGAAGAGCGGTGTAACCGTTTGGGAGTGCCGTAACTGCGGACACATGGTTGTCGGTACTGCTGCACCCGAGGTTTGCCCCGTATGCAAGCATCCCAAGGCATATTTCGAGGTTAGAAAAGAAAACTACTAATATCACCAAAAAACAGCGTGGAGGCAGTGTCTCTGCGCTGTTTTTTCCTTTCTAAAAAATATTAGCCAATTCGGTATAAATTCTTGAAAAATACTTGCAAAAATAAACGCACTTTGTTGTATAATAGATGAGGACAGTTCGTAACCATCCTGTCATTAAAGAAGAGTTTGTGTGATTTCTCCGAAGCTTGATGAGATCGTAGGTTTTATCCTCCACGACCTTCATAGCGGAGCAACCCTTAACGAAATTATCGGTGCATATGACAACCCCCCCCGAAAAGAAGTTATTACGATCGTAGATAAGCACGAGTACCGAAAGCTGATGGATTTTGTCCGTAAGACCGATCCCAAAGCATTCGTAACAGTTTATTCGGTCAACGAGATGCGCTATCAACCAAAAATCAAGAAATAAAGGAGGCTATTGCCTATGAAGATCGTTATCGTAGGCGGTGTTGCCGGAGGAGCAACCGCTGCTGCAAGAATCAGACGTCTCGACGAAAAGGCGGAGATCGTCATTTTCGAGCGAACCGGCTTTATTTCATACGCAAACTGCGGCTTGCCGTATTTTATCGGAGACGTGATCAATGATCCCGACGACCTCACTCTGCAATCTCCTGCAGGCTTTTTCAGGCGCTTTCGAATTAACGCTAAGATTCACCATGAGGTCGTTGCCATCAATCCTGACAGTAAAACGTTAACAGTAAAAAATCTTGAGAGCGGGGAGCTTTTTGAGGAGAGCTATGATAAGCTTGTTCTGTCTCCCGGTGCAAAGCCCGTAATACCAAAGTTGAGCGAAGCCGCAAGAGATAAGGTGTTCACACTCAGAACGGTTGAGGATACATTCAAAATTAAGGAATACGTGAATAGCAATCACCCGAGCACGGCAATCCTTGCAGGCGGCGGATTTATCAGCTTGGAGCTTGCTGAAAACCTCAAGGCGCTTGGAATCAACGTTACGGTCGTTCAGAACGAAAATCAGTTGATGAATCCGTTTGATCCCGAAATGGCAGCCTTTATTCATAATGAGCTGAGAAGACAAGGCGTTAATATTGTTTTCGGTCACGCTGTAGAAGAAATCAAGGGACACGAAAACGGTGTTGATGTCGCATTGAGCGGAGAATGTATACTCCACGCGGATATGGCGGCATTGGCAATCGGTGTCACACCCGATACGGCACTTGCAAAGGATGCAGGGCTTCAACTCGGTTTGAAGGGAAGCATTGTTGTCAATGACAGAATGGAAACCTCCGTTCCCGATATCTATGCAGTCGGAGATGCCGTTCAGGTGAAAAACTTTGTAACGGGTGAGGATGATCTGATCGCTCTTGCCGGTCCTGCCAATAAGCAAGGAAGAATCGCCGCAGATAATATTTGCGGGATTGACAGTCGCTGCAGCGGCTCGCAGGGAAGCAGTGTTCTCAAGATCTTTGACTTGACCGCTGCCACAACCGGTATTAGTGAGAAGAAAGCGCGGAGCTTGGGCTATGAGACCGATTCCGTTGTTCTTTCTCCCATGAGTCATGCAAGCTATTATCCCGGTGGGATGGTAATGACGATGAAGGTCGTCTTTGAAAAGAACACGTATAAGCCCCTCGGTGCGCAGATCATAGGTTATGATGGCGTAGACAAACGCATTGACGTGCTTGCAACCGCAATTCGTGCGGGTATGAAGGCGACAGAGCTCAAGGACCTTGATCTCGCCTATGCGCCTCCGTACTCATCCGCAAAGGATCCCGTGAATATGGCTGGCTTTATGATCGACAACGTCGCGAGCGGTGTTATGAAGCAGTGGCATATTGAAGACGCGGATAAGCTTCCGCGAGACGGCAGCGTAACCTTGCTTGATACCCGTACAGTGGGAGAATACCAGAGAGGTCATATTGAAGGCTTTTACAACATTCCTGTTGACGAACTGAGAGAACGTCTTGACGAGGTGGATCCCGGCAAGCCTGTTTACGTGATCTGCCAGAGTGGGCTCAGAAGCTATATTTCCTGCCGCATTCTCGAGGGAAACGGCTATACAGCATACAACTTTGCAGGCGGCTTCCGCTTCTATCAGGCAGTCATGAATGACAGAGCCTTGATCAAACGAGCAACAGCTTGCGGTATGGATAATTAAGAATTGCCCTCTTTCATTACGGAGCGAGGGCTGAGTGTTATTTAATTACGAGAGCGGAGTTCTCACAATCGATCTCCAAGGTCGTTTCGGGTTCGACGTTGCCGCCTATGATACGTAAGACGCATAACATCCGCAATGCGATGCGAAATCTAAAACATATGAAAGCATCAAACAATTTCGCAGTTTGATTTGCAGATAAATTTGCTGTTGAATTTTACGTCGAATTAGCGTATAATAAGATCGGAAGGAGTGATTCAAATGACCACCATCGTTCCGATCTCTGATTTGAGAAACTACAGTGAAGTTCTTAGCCATTGTGATGATGGTTCCCCCGTTTACCTGACTAAGAACGGTCGTGGCAAGTATGTTGTGCAAAGCATGCTTGAATATGAGAAGCTGCAGGCTACCGTCAAGTTGCTGGCTGAGTTGGCAAAGGGCGTAGACTCGTTCCGGACCGAAGGCGGCCTAACGGTCGATGAGGCATTCGCCGGTTTGGAGGACTAACATGGCACGCATCACGGTTACCAAAGAAGCTCGAAAAGATCTGGAGCAGATCCGCAACTATATCCGTGACGAATTGCTTAACCCCACCGCAGCACATCGTATCATTCAAGAACTGAAAAAAGGCATCCTTTCGCTGGGAACCTTCCCCGGCAGAGGAAGACCGCTGGATGCTCTCATTGCGGTGCACACAGAGTACCGTTACCTTGTCTGTGAGAACTACTGCATCTTTTATCTGTCCAACGAAGAGGATGTCCTCGTTGTGCGAATTCTCCACCAGCGCCAGGACTGCCTGAAAGCTCTGTTTTGGGGAGAGTAATACACCTGACACCTCTTACATAAAAGAAAAAGCCTGCCTGTTATCCCTCATTCGTGCTTATCACAAGCGCGTTTGAAAGGAAATAGGCAGGCTTTTTTTGTGGGCTGATTCAGGTGGTTCCGTACATCTGCTTCATGATCTGCATCGACTCAGCTTCCATGACATGCCTGCCATATTTTCTCGTTTCTTCTGTCGGCAAGCCACCTTGCTGCTTATCCACGGTCCACGGGTACATCAAACGTATGAAGCGAGAGGGGCTTCTGGTTTCGGATCCACGCTGCCCACGCACGATTCAGATCCGCCGAAAGCGGCCCCAGGAGTTTACGTGGATTCAGACACAC
>SVSK01000009.1 GCA_015064345.1 Oscillospiraceae bacterium
TGCCTTGGGTGTTCTTGTATATGTATTCGTGAAAATGAAATGGCTTGTAATCATAGTCATATCCTGTCTTAAAATCTTTGAAGTAGTAGTGAATATTATCAAAGGCTATATGATAAGGGTATTCTTGAGCGCTTTTTGAAGAATACATATTGATAAAGAATTTTTCTATGTCTTTGTTTTGAGTGTAAGTGGAAGGAAGCCCTAAGGATTCAAGGTAGGCGTTTTTATATTCCACTCTCTTGTCGATATCGAACAATGCCTCCGGTCCATAGGTGTCACAAATAAACTTGAACAGTGCCTCAGCAATAGCTGTTGAGGTTTCATTGTCATAATCAAACATATGATCGTACAAAGTAAGATACGATATGTTTTCTTCCGACAAAAAGAAATCTGTCATATCAGCGGGAGCTTTGCCTGTCTCATAGGCTTTTAGTCCTTTGACAAGCCAGGTTTCGTAACTGTAGCGAACTTTTTCAGCCAGGTCAATTTCAGGCTCAACCGGAGAAGCTTCTGTATGGGGAAGGGTATCTCCGGAAATATCAGTTGGAGTCCTGCAAGAAATAAGCAATATGGTTACAAGAACAGTGGTAATAAACAATAAGAGTTTTTTCATTATAATTACCTCCTAGTGTGTACTATATTGATTATAGCATCGAAAGTAATAATTGTCAATATATTTTTACGAAAGTAAACAAAATGTTTATTACAGCAAGGAGTGAGCGAAAAACCTAAAGTATATTATTATTTTTGAAAGAGAAGGATGCGCTTTTAAGGAAAACAGGACATGCTCGATTAGTTACAAATCCTACCTTGGGGCCCATTTCGATTGAAAAACAAAAAAGACAGGTACGAAACCTGCCTTTTTAATGCGGAAAACGGGACTTGCCCGACTGCAATAAAATCACATTATACTATCAGTTATTCTTTACAGGAATCCATATTTCACTTTTATAGTCATCCGCCAGCATGTCCCCCGAAGAATAACACTCAATCTCCGGAAGCATAGCGTGCTCATATCCCGAGTTCGGTAACCACTCTGAATAGATGCGTTTCCAAATATCTTGCATAGCATTGGGAATGGGTCGCATTGAGCCAATGACTTCAAATACCGCCCACGATGAAGCAGGTATCGTAATTTCCTCGAGATCCTCAGGGCACTCACAATCAGACATACAGCCGATCCAGTAATCGAATCCGCCGTCATACATATCAGCACAAAGGCCGACCACTCCATCATTATTGCTCAGTGCCAGGATTCTATCCCTCAGCTCATCTGTAATGGAATCCCACATTTTGGGGATTTCCGTCAATTGACCGTCGTTTTCAGTAGAAAACCACTTTTTAATACCGATAATGCGCATTTTTCCCTTTTTCAGAATTCTGTAATTCATTGCGTTGACTCCTTTAATTGTTAATACGAAGGTGATCTTTCCATAAGATTTCAAGAGGCATTCTCCTCTTTTAACAGCCGACGGGGTAATTCCGTGCAGCTGCTTAAAAGCTCTTGTAAACGAATCGGGTGAAGTATAGCCGAAATCGAGGGCTATGTCCAAAACAGACCGTTCTTTCTTTTGAAGCTCATACGCGGCTAAAGACAATCTCCTCCTGCGTATGTATTCAACAATAGAGATTCCTGTCAATGCGTAAAAAGTTTTCTGGATATCAGTTTCGGAGTGTTTTGCAATCTTTGAAAGCTTTGGCATATTAAGATCTTCAAGCAAATGCTCTTCAATATATGCAATGACTGCATTCATGCTATCAAGCATATTCATTATATCGCCTCCGTTCATCTGAATTATAGCGCATATGCAAATAGTTGTCTCGACTTTTTCTATAAAAAATTGTCGTGTTCTTTAGTTGTAATATAGCATATAACCTTGCCGAAGTCAAGTGGGAGACTGTACCGCCCCTTGAATTATCGTTCCGATTGAAAAACAAAAAAGACAGGTACGAAACCTGCCTTTTTAATGCGGAAAACGGGACTTGCCTTCCTGCGGGAAGAGCGGTGGCGCGGGAAAACTGTCCACCGGACACTTTTCTTACACGCGCCCTTCAAATCCCGTCTCAATTAAACAAAAAAATATGAGATACACTAAGGCATATCTCATATTTATTATGCGGAAAACGGGACTTGAACCCGTACGGTTGCCCACACGCCCCTCAAACGTGCGCGTCTGCCAGTTCCGCCACTTCCGCATGTTGCTCGGATCACTCCGCTGTCAACGTTAGTTATTATATCACCACTGTCTTGTTTTGTCAATAGGTTTTTGAAAATTATTTTTTATTTTTTTAGACCCCATAAAAACAGCAAAACCGCGGAGATTTTCCACGGTTTTATGTCTGTTTACTTTTTCAGCACAAGCTCGGGTTCAACATGCTCTGTAATGCATTTTTCGGTGATGATCACCTTTTCTACGTCATCTCGAGAGGGAAGGGTGAACATAATTCCCGTCATAACCTCCTCAAGAATGGAACGAAGTCCGCGTGCACCTGTGTTTCTCTCAATAGCGTTCTTTGCAACCTCGCGAAGTGCCTCGGGTGTGAACTCAAGCTCAACTCCGTCAAGCTCGAACAGCTTTGAGTACTGCTTGGTGAGGCTGTTCTTGGGCTCGGAGAGAATTCTAACCAGAGAATCAACATCAAGATTATCAAGCCCTACGATTACAGGAAGACGTCCCACAAGCTCGGGGATAAGACCAAACTTTACGATATCGTGTGCGGTAACGTCCTTGAATATGCCGTCCTTCAGCTTTTCTTCTTTCTTTTTTACATTGCTCTGGAAGCCGATGCCTGACTGACCCTTTCTCTGACCGATGATCTGGTCAAGAGTGTCGAATGCACCGCCGCAAATGAAGAGGATGTTTGATGTGTTGATCTGGATAAATTCCTGATTGGGATGCTTTCTGCCGCCCTGTGGAGGAACGTTAGCAACTGTGCCTTCAAGGATCTTGAGGAGCGCCTGCTGAACACCCTCGCCCGATACGTCACGGGTGATAGATCGGTTTTCGCTGCGACGGGAGATCTTGTCTATCTCGTCGATGTAGATGATGCCGCGTTCAGCAAGTTCAACGTCGTAATCTGCAGCCTGAATGAGGCGAAGCAGGATGTTTTCAACGTCCTCACCCACATAACCTGCTTCGGTGAGAGTTGTAGCATCAGCAATAGCAAAGGGAACCTGCAAAGTTCTTGCAAGAGTCTGTGCGAGGAAAGTTTTACCCACACCTGTAGGACCGATGAGAAGTACGTTGCTCTTCTGAATGTCAACGTCGTCTATAATATCGTCAGCTTTTTTGTGCTTCTTCAGCTTTGCCTGGTTGTCTGTGTACATAATGCGCTTGTAATGGTTGTACACTGCTACAGACAGGGCGATCTTTGCCTTATCCTGACCGATGATGTATTGGTCCAGCGACTCTTTGATCTCCATGGGAGTGGGAAGATCCATCTCGGAAAGATCTGTGAGTACGTCAGACTCGTTCATGTGGTCAAAGATAATATCGTTGCATGCTTCGATGCATTTGTCGCATATATAGAGACCTGTGGGGGAGGGAATGAGGAATTCAACCTGCTCTTCACCTCGTCCGCAGAATGAGCAGGAGCGTTCTACGCGGATCCGGCCTCTGTTGTTATTGTTATCCATATTAGGTTAAGCCTTTCGGGTGTCTGAATTGTTAGGGTCTGTGCTCGATAACCTTGTCGATGAGACCGTACTCCATTGCAGCCTCTGCGCTCATCCAGTTGTCGCGTTCAGTATCAGCTGCGATGATCTCGATAGGCTTGCCTGTGTTCTTTGACAGGATGGAGTTGAGTCTGTCGCGTGTCTTTAAGATGTGCTCTGCCTGGATCTTGATGTCGGATGCCTGACCCTGTGTGCCACCGAGAGGCTGATGGATCATGATCTCGCTGTTGGGGAGAGCGAGTCTCTTGCCCTTTGCACCTGCGGAAAGAAGGAATGCGCCCATGGAAGCCGCCATACCGATGCAGATGGTGGATACGTCACACTTGATGAAGTTCATTGTGTCATAGATCGCAAGACCTGCGGAGACAGATCCTCCGGGGCTGTTGATGTAGAGACTGATGTCAGCATCGGGATCTTCGGATTCGAGATACAAAAGCTGAGCAACTACCAGAGATGCAGTAACATCGTTTACTTCGTCAGCTAGGAAGATGATTCTCTCGTTGAGAAGACGGGAATAGATATCGTAAGACCGCTCACCGCGGTTTGTCTGCTGTACGACCATTGGTACGAGTGCCATAGTATTACCTCCGATTGTTTAGTATTATGTTATGCTTGAAGCTATTCATATGCCATGTGAAATATTGTTTGCCTTGAAATTGACGCGCAAACTCTCGGTGTCTATATTTCCCGGAAAACATTTCCACTGACCGTTCATTTGACAAAACCGCCGCCCAAAGAGAATCCCGGGCAGCGGAATAGTTAATGTCGATTATTCAGCGTCGTGCTTGTGCTCAACTTCTGTGATAACTGCCTTTTCTCTTACGAGTTCAACAGCCTTCTTAACCTTGAGGTCTTCGCTAACTGCGTCAGCTTCAACAACTTCCTTGATCTTGTCTTCTTCCATACCGTACATTTCAGCAAGGCGCTTGTATTCTTCAGCGATTTCTTCCTCGGAAACAGCGATGCCTTCAAGAGCAGCGATCTTTTCAAGAGCAAGGCGAGTCTTAACCTGTCTTTCAGCATCAGGTCTCATCTGCTTTCTGAGAGTATCGAGATCCATGCCTGTGTACTGGAAGTATGTCTTGAGGTCGAGACCGTTCATGCGGAGTCTGTTGTCGTAGTCACGAACGAAGTTTTCTGTTTCGTTCTCGAACATGCACTCGGGAATCTCACCCTCAAGCTTTTCGATGAGAGCCTTGATAAGCTCTTCGTCAACATGAGCATCAGCGTGCTTCTTGTTTTCTTCTTCGAGGTGAGCCTTGATGTCAGCCTTGTATTCGTCAAGTGTGTCGAATTCGGAAACGTCCTTTGCGAACTCATCGTCAAGCTCGGGAAGCTCGTTGAACTTGATAGCGTGGAGCTTGCACTTGAATGTAGCTTCCTTGCCTGCCAGATTTTCTGCGTGGTAATCAGCGGGGAATGTTACGTTAACATCGAACTCGTCACCGATGTTCTTGCCAACGATCTGATCCTCAAATCCGGGGATGAACTGACCGGAACCGAGCTTAAGAGAGTGACCCTCAGCCTTGCCGCCGTCAAAAGCAACACCGTCAACAAAGCCCTCGAAGTCGATTGTAACAACGTCTTCGTTCTGAGCGGCGCGGTCTGTGATCTCGATCATACGGGAGTTGCGGTTCTGAACCTTCTTCAGCTCGTTTTCGATATCCTCGTCAGATACTGTGAGGATGGGACGCTCTACTGCGATACCCATGTAATCCTTGATCTCAACTTCAGGCTTTACGAAGAATGTAGCTACGAGAACAACGCCATTGTCGTCGATGGATTCGATGTCGAATTCGGGACGGCTAACGATTGTTTCGGGAACTTCCTTAACAGCTTCAGCGTAAGCTTCGGGAATGATCTCGTTGATAGCGTCTTCGTAGAATACTTCCTTGCCGTACATCTTTTCTACAAGCGCACGGGGTGCCTTACCCTTACGGAAGCCGGGGATTGTGATGTTCTTGGATGCTGCCTTGTATGTCTTGTTGATTGCCTTTTCAAAAGTAGCGCGATCAACGTCGATTGTGATCTTCTTCTGGTTAGCAGCAATAATTTCCTGGGATTTCAGGCTCATTTTATGTTTCTCCTTGGTCTTTTATATAATCTTAATTATATTTGCATAGCTCTTTATATTTTACAATCAATCGCATGACTTGTCAAGTCATAATAGGAAAAATTTTCTCCCATGCACATGGCGGATTTTTGGGGAAATCATATAAAAATCCTCTGCGGTGTAAAGTCAAGGTAGTCTGCGGAGATTATGGACAGGTTCACGCCGCAGTATTCAAAGGTATGTGGGGTGAGATATTTTCCGTGGATGTGTCCGTAGTAGCACTGCCGCACTCTGTGACTCACAAGAGTGTCGATAATAGGCTCGCAGATAAAATCACCGAAAACAGGCGGGAAATGCAGAAATGCGATAAGTGGAATGTCACGCTCTCCTCTGAGGGCCTCGCCTGTTTTAAGGGATAGATCAAGCCTCTGACACTCGCGGCTGACTATCTTCTCGTAATCTGTCGGGTCGGGGGTATCCTGAAGCTTTTCTTCGATATACCAGCCCCGTGTACCGCAAATCACAGCTTCATCCGTGGCAAATGCATTGTTGAATAGAAAATCCACCGTGGTTACGTCGATCGACTCGAGAAAACACTTCATTTTTGAAACGGTCGTCCACCAGTAGTCATGGTTGCCCTTGCCAATGATCTTCTTACCGGGGAGTGAATCAATGAGACGAAAATCTGCCGCCGCCTCCTCAAGCGTCATTGCCCAGGATACATCTCCGGGGATGATAACTGTATCGTCAGCTGTGACAAGGGATGACCAACGGGATACGATCTTGTCGGTGTGATCTTTCCAGCGGGCGCCGAAAATGTCCATTGGTTTGTTTGTTCCGTCTGACAGATGCAGATCAGCTATAGCGTACAGAGCCATCTTTACACTCTGAAGGGAACGGAGGGCATGTCAGCGGGGTCAAGAACCTCGGTGAAGCGAACCTCCATGCCAAGTGTATTTGCAAGAGGAGCGGGGATCTCTGTGCCTGTTGCCGCAGAAAGCTCGTTCAGACAAGCGAAGATGTCTTTGTTTTCGGGAAGACCGATAGACTCGCAAACTGCGGGAGCAAACTTGTAAGGGCTTGCGGTGGAAGCGAGGATAACGGGAGTGTTGTCACCGCTTTCTTCTCTGTACTTCTTTGCACAACCGTAGCCTACAGCTGTGTGGGGGTCGATGAGGTACTTTTCGCTCTCGTAAGAATAAGCGATAGCAGCCTTTGTTTCGTCCTCATCCATGAAGTATCCGGAGAAGTTGTCTCTGAGCTTTTCCATGATTTCAGCGGGTGCGGTGTACTTACCGTTCTGCTTCAGCTCGTTCATCAGCTCTGCTGTCAGTTCAGATCCGCCAAGAGCAAAGAGAAGTCTCTCAAGGTTGGAGGAAATGAGGATGTCCATGGAGGGGCTGATGGTCTTCTTGAACTCTCTTGTCCTGTCGTAAACGCCTGTATTGATGAAGTCTGTGAGAACGTTGTTGCTGTTGGATGCTACGATGAAGCGGTTTACGGGCAGACCCATCAGCTTTGCGATATATGCAGCAAATATATTACCGAAGTTACCTGTGGGAACGCATACGTTGACCTTGCTGCTGTGAGCGATCTTGCCGCTGTTAACGAGATCACAGTATGCGGAGATGTAGTAAACGATCTGAGGAGCGAGACGACCCCAGTTGATGGAGTTTGCGCTTCCGAAGAAGAATCCCGCTTCGTTTGCCTTTTCTGCCAGCTCTTTATCGGAGAAGATAGCCTTAACACCGTTCTGTGCGTCGTCAAAGTTTCCGCGAACAGCCGCAACGTAAACGTTTGAGCCGAGTGTGGTCTGCATCTGATGCTTCTGCATGCGGCTTACACCGTCTACAGGGTAGAATACGGTGATCTTAACGCCGTCAACATCGCTGTAGCCCTCGAGAGCCGCCTTACCTGTGTCACCGCTTGTTGCAACGAGAATGTGTGCAATACGCTTTTCTCCTGTCATCTGAAGAGCAAGAGAGAGAAGACGGGGCATGATCTGAAGTGCCATATCCTTGAACGCGGAGGTGGGACCGTGCCACAGTTCAAGGGAGTAGATGCCGTCGTTCATTTCGTGCATGGGAGCTGCACCGCCGGGGAAGCGCTTTTCAGAGTATGCTTCGCGGCAGGATGTAAGAAGAGCGTCCTTGTCATAGTCATCAAGGAAAAGTCCGAGGATGAACGCCGCTCTTTCAGCATAGTCCATCTTGCAAAGCTTCTCGAAGTCACCGTGTGTGAGGGTGGGGAACTCTTCGGGAATATAGAGACCGCCGTCGGGTGCAAGGCCCTGCTTGATCGCTTCAGCGGATGTTACATATGCGGGATTTTTTGAAATATCTCTTGTGCTTCTGTATCTCATTTTTTCTGTGTCCTTACTTTGTGGGAATTTTATTATTTTTCTCCGTGTGGGAGATTATTTGTCATGAAATTGAATACGTTGCCGTAGTAGATACGGGATATCTCTTCGTCCGTCAGCTCGTTTGTTTTGAGCATGGGGGCTATTTTCGGCAGCTTTGATATATCGGAGAGGTCACCCGGCGGCATGGTTCCGTCATAGTCGCAACCGAATCCAACTCCGTCCCGGTGTAGTGAGCGGTACTGCAGAATATGCCGCAGAACATCGTTTGATGAGGACTTGTCATGCGCATCGGTGAGATGAGGGGGACAAAGACTTATTCCCGCAACACCTCCGAGCTTTGTGAGACGTATGTAACGCTCGTTTGTGAGATTTCTCGTATGAGCGCGCTCTGTGTAGGAGTTCATGTGAGTTGCAACGGGAGAGACTCCCATCTCTTCGCAAATATCCATGATCTCATCCGTTGACTTGAATGATGCGTGAGAGATGTCGGGGATGATACCCACTGCCACCATCTCGCGCACAGCCGCTTTTCCGAATTCTGTGAGTCCGTCGTCCGTATCGTGTGAACCGCCGATGCAGGTTGAACCGCCCCAAAGGAGAGTTGCAACACGGATACCGAGATCGTACAGTTCCGCTACTCTCTCGAGTTTTCCGCTGAGTATTCTTGAGTCCTCAACGGCGAGAATTACCGCGAACTTTTCTTCTGACTTGTCAAATTCTGCAAGTTCTTCTGTAGTTTTTATGATCTGTACGCCGTATTTTGCGCATTGCTTTTTGAAGTTGTCAAGTGCGGCGAGGAATACCTCCCAGCCTTCTTCGTCAGAGTGCTCGGGGTAGGTGAAAAACGCCGCAAGCTGGATGTATTTTTCAAACACATCAGCCTTTTTCAGCGATATCTGCAGATCATTGTCGTAAAAGTCAGTACCTATGCGGTAAAGCTGGATCGCAGTATCGCAATGCATGTCAAAGAGTCTGAGTCCTTTGCTCATAGTCAAATTTCTCCGTGCTCAGTTGTAATTGTCGTATTTGTATTTGTCTCTCGAGAACTTGCCGCTTTTTCTGACGGTATTCTCATAGTGGCGTATGTCAAGCACCTTGTACTCTTCGGTAAACGGAGAGACATACACCTCAATAATGTCAATTCGCGGAATCTTATCAGAACTGTTTTTCTTGATATACTCTTCAGCGGCAGAGATGAGATTTTGCTTCTTCTTTGCATCAACCGCCGTGGCAGGAGTGCCGAACATCGTATTTGAGTCGGGTGCTTGCCGTCTTGTCTTGACTTCCGCGAACACGATGCATTTTTCGTTTTCTGCTATTATGTCAATCTCGCGGTGGCCGACAAACACGTTCCTCCCCAGTATATGATACCCTTGGGAAACAAGGTACTCAGATGCGCTGTCTTCTCCGAGTTTTCCAAATTCGCGAGTGTTCATTTCAACTCATTTTCCTTTGCACGCTTCTTTTGAAGAGCCGCTTCCAGCTTTTCCTTGTCCCTCTCCAGGAACGAAAGGAATGATCTGCGGTGTATGGGACTGGGGCCATGCTCATAAACTGCAAGCTTGTGGTCGGGGGTAGGGTATCCCTTGTGCTTTGCAATGCCGTAGAGAGGATATTCTTCTGCCAGCTTTTCCATAAGTCGGTCCCGGTGCACCTTTGCGAGAACTGATGCCGCCGCGATAGACTGGGAGATTGAGTCGCCCTTAACAACGGTGAACGAGGGCACACCAAAGTCAGCCTGCTGGTTTCCGTCGATGAGCACTACTGCAGGGGGGAGAGTTTCTCTTACCTTTGCTACAGCTCGCTGCATTGCTGTGAGAGATGCACGAAGGATGTTCAGCTCATCTATCTCCTCGGGGGAGACTTCAATTATAGCGTAAGAGAGTGCCTGCTCTTTAATAATGTCGAAGAGCTTCTCACGCTTTTTCTCTGTGAGTTTTTTTGAGTCGTCCAGACCTTCGATCACGCAACCGTCGGGAAGAATTACCGCTGCAGCAACAACGGGACCTGCAAGAGGGCCGCGACCTGCCTCGTCTGTTCCGCAAACGTAACCGTAGGAACTGTAATATTCTCTGTCAAAATTGTAATCAAGCATTGGAATTGTCCTTTGCTGTATTTTCGGTTTTTTCTTTCTTTTCGGGGAGAGTGTCAAGTGTGATTCTGCCGATCTTTGCTTCTCTGAACTCGTCAAGCACTATATCAGCCGCACGTTCTGTGTTCAGTTCACCGCCGGAAATGAGGAATCCGCGCTTCTTTGCAACAGCGCAGAGAAGATCATACGGTGTTGCATCGGTGAGAGATGCCTTGTCCAGCTTGTATCTTGTACAGAACATGTCGGGAACTGTCTCGTAAAGTCTTGCGCAGAGCTTGGATGCAAGATCCTCTGTGTCAAGGATAGCATCACGTATCGCGCCTGTGAAGGCAAGATTTTCTCCGATGATGTTGTCGTCGAATTTTGGCCAGAGAACACCGGGCATGTCAAGAAGTTCGATGCCGATATTCGTTGTGACCCACTGGCGGTTGACTGTAACGCCGGGCCTGTCCTCAACCTTTGCTCGTTTTGCACCGCAGAGCTTGTTGACAAGTGAGGATTTGCCCACATTGGGGATACCTACGATCATGGCACGGATCTGTCTGCCGATCATGCCCTTTGCGGCATATCTCTCAAGCTTTTCCTTGAGTATCTCGCGGATAGCAGGTGAGATCATTTTGATCCCGTCGCCGGATACCGTGTCAATGGCAAGGCATTTGTGTCCGCTTTTTTGCGAATAATACTCAACCCAACGCTTTGTTGCGGCAGGATCGGCAAGAGCGGACTTTGTAAGAAGAACAAGGCGAGGCTTGTTCGCTGTAAGCTTATCTATTTCGGGGTTTTTTGAGCTTTTCGGGATGCGCGAATCAAGCAGCTCGATCACAATATCAACCTGTGAGAGGCTTTCCGTGATCATTCTGCGGGTTTTCGCCATATGTCCCGGGAACCACTGTATTGTTTGTGAAGGCATTTTTATGTCTCCGTTTCTGCTAATTATCAGTTGCCGAATGGATTTTTGAATACTGTGAATCTGTCAAAGGGGAGCAGTCTGACGATAGCCTTGCCAACAATGCATCTCTCGTCAACCAAGCCGATGGCCTGAGAGCGGCTGTCGGCAGAGTTATTTCGGTTGTCGCCCATGACAAAAACCTGCCCTTCGCCGACAGTGATGGGAAGACTGTACTCTGCTGTAATCGTTCCGTGAGTTATCTTGTTGGGAACGATGTATCTGTATGATTCTTCCACTTCTTTGCCGTCAACGTAAAGAGTCCACACATCTTCGTTGCCGAAAACGATGTCAACGGTCTGACCCTCTGTGGCAATAACGCGCTTTACGATAGGATCGTCATACGGGTCGGCTTCGATATCGTGAACTATGACGATGTCACCCGCTTTAGGCTCATAGAAAAGATCGGAGACCACAAGATATTCCCCTTCAGAGAGGGTCTGTTCCATGGACTCGCCCACTACAATATTCAGACGAACGACGAATGCAAACAGAAGCATTACTGCAACTGTCACAAGGCCGAGCATTTCAACAAGCTCTGATGCGCTTGTAAGTATGCCTGTCCGCTTTTTTTCTGTCGCTTTGCTTTTATTCATATTCTTCCTCGCTTTTTATTTGATAAGGTGAGTCAGAAGGGTACTGCCGTCGCTGATGTATGTGCCTGTTTTGCCGCACTCGGCTTCTGTGTAAGTCTTCACACCGTCCTGCTCGTTTGCCGGGTCGTAAATGAAGAAAGGTACAGGCTCCATTGAGTGAGTGCGGATCTCAATAGGTGTGGGATGATCGGGGAGAACCATGATCTTGTAGTCCTCACCGCAAATTTTAAGATATTCGTAAACAGGGGAGAGGATATATTTGTCGATCAGCTCGATAGAAGATGTCTTTTCCTCTGCGTTACCCTGATGACCGCATTCGTCGGGGGCTTCAACGTGAATGTACACGAGATCGTGATCGCGGAACGCTTCAATGGCCGCATCTGCCTTGCCGCGATAGTTGGTGTTATAGTTGCCCGTAGCACCGGGAACGTTTACAACATCACAACCCGCGCAGATGCCGATGCCCTTGATAAGGTCAACAGCGGAAATAACGGTTGTGTCAACACCCCATTTTTCCTTGAAGTTGGGGAGTGCGGGTTTTCTTCCGGGACTCCACAGCCAAGGAGAGTTTGCGGGACGAAGACCACGCGCGCGTCTTGCCTCGTTGATGGGATGCTTGTCGAGAACCTTTGCACCCTCTTCCATGAAGCGGAGGAATTCTTCGCCGCCCTCTGCGGTAGGGAGATATTCACCGATAACTCTGCCAAGTATGTCATGAGGACGCATGAAATTGAACTTGTCGTTTGCTCCGTCCCAGATGAGACAGTGGCGATAGCTGACACCTGTGTAGAGGTGGCGTTCGTCCATGGGCAGGGCTTCGTTCAGCGCCTTTACAAGCTCGTCGGCTTCTTCTGTTGTGATATCTCCGGAACTGTGATCGATCATTGTTCTTGTGGCATAATCTTCACTTGCATCTCCGGAGAGAGTTACGATATTACAACGGAGTGCTGTGTCTGTGGGGCTCATTGTCAGTCCCATGCTCATCGCCTCGAGAGGGGAACGACCCTTGGAGTAAGTTTTGGGATCGTAAGACAGTATTGCAAGGTTGGCTGTATCACTTTCGGGAACCATTCCCTCGGGTACGTTGGAGACTGTTCCGCAGAAGGCTTTCGCAGCGAGCATGTCCATTGTGGGCTTGTTAGCTGCTTCCATTGGTGTGCGGTTGTCGAGTGCGGGATGAGGTCTGTCTGCCATTCCGTCGGGGATGAGAATAAGGTATTTCATAAGCTTTGCCTTTCGGGTTAGATCATTTGTGAAAATATATAAAAATGAAAATATTATTTCGAGTTTACCATACTGTATATTATAACATAAATCGGCTGAGCATACAATGGGAAAAACAAAATATTACCTTAAATATAGTATAAAAATAAACTGCGATACACCGCGCTAAAACGGAAAAATGCACAATTTTGCTTTGTCTTCTTCCATTTCTGTCATCACGCACATAAAAAGCACAAGTAAGGGGAGCAAATTTGTTTTAATTTTTGACAATTATTTTTCAGAAAACTATTGCATTTTGGAAAGAAAAGTGATAAAATTACATACTGTATGATACTGTCTCCGATCGTACCCTCTCAGGCGTGACGGGACTCAGCTCGGCAATAAAGCCGTATAAAAATTGAAGGGAGAAATAAAATGCCTAATATTAAGTCTGCAAAGAAGCGTGTTAAGGTTATCTCTGTGAAGACACTTCAGAACAAGATGTTCAAGACACAGCTCAAGTCCACAATCAAGAAGTTCTACGCTGCTGTTGAAGCAGGTAACAAGGATGAAGCTAAGGTTGCTTACACAGCTGCTGTTAAGAAGGTTGACCAGGCTGTTGCAAAGAACATTCTTCACAAGAACAACGCTGCTCACAAGAAGAGCCAGTTCACACTCGCTCTCAACAAGATGGCGTAAGTCAAACAAAAAACAAGTCTCTCCTGTCATTGCTCCGATGGGAGAGATTTTTATTTTTTGAATACAAAAAAGCGACAGAGGAATTTCCTTTGCCGCTTGTTTTTTTAGAGTCGTCTTTCCTTTTGACGGGAGATATTGATTGATCCCTCGGGAATGACAGAGAGGTTGTCAAGGCTCTTGCCCGTGCCGATTGCTACACACGAAACAGCCTTGTCGGCGATTCTTGTGCGGATTCCCGTCGCGTATGAGATGAGTCTGTCAAGACCGTAGAGCAAGCTACCGCCACCGGTCATTACGATGCCGTTTGTGATGATGTCACCGATAAGCTCCGGAGGAGTGCGTTCTACAACGGAACATACAGCCTCAATAACCGCGGTAATCGGCTCTTCAAGAGCATCGGGCATTTCCTCGGAGGAGATACGTATCTCACGGGGAAGTCCTTGAATGAGACATCTGCCCTTTACTACCATTTCTTTTGGCTCGCGTCTGGGCCAAACAGAGCCGATCTTGATCTTGATCTGCTCAGCAGTGCGCTCACCTATGAGAACGTTATGCTTTCTGCGAACGTATCTGATGATCGCTTCGTCAAATTTGTCACCCGCAACCTTGATTGATTCGGAAACAACTACGCCGCCGAGGGAGAGAACTGCTACGTCAGTTGTACCACCGCCGATGTCAACGATCATGTGGCCGTTGGGAGCTGAAATGTCAATTCCCGCACCGATTGCAGCCGCTACAGGCTCTTCGATGAGGTATGTACGTCTTGCGCCCGCCTGAGTTGCCGCGTCGATTACAGCACGTTCTTCAACCTCGGTTATGCCGGATGGTACGCAGATGATTACACGGGGCTTGAATATCATTGTACCGCATGCTTTCTTGATGAAATGCTGTATCATGCGGAGGGTGACTTCATATTGGCTGATTACACCGTCGCGGAGAGGTCTGATTGCGGTGATGTTTCCGGGAGTACGGCCGAGCATGAGCTGTGCTTCACGTCCGACTTTTAATATTCTATCGGTGTTTTTATCAATAGCAACAACGGAAGGCTCTTTCATTACGATGCCCTTGCCCTTGACATACACAAGCACAGTTGCTGTGCCAAGGTCGATGCCTATGTCCTTGCCCATATAAAAATCACCTCTTTCTGTCGTTTTTCCTTTTGTTTTTACACTTTTTGACTGTAAAGACAAATTTACATTTTATTATACAACAAAAACACGCTATTTGCAATGAAGAAAAATGAATTAATTTGTTAGATTTTTGTGTACACCCACGGTATTTTTTGGAAAACAAAAACCCGATAGTCATCCTACCGGGCTTGTTTTGTTATTTTGAATACTTGTTGAAGTAATACTGTCTGCGTTTCTTTACAGCGATGTTGTAAACGAGAAGTGCCAGACCGAATGCAATAATCACACCGCAGATGACGTATATCGCAACGCCGATGGTGCTCTCGATCTTGAGATCCTCCCAAAGGCTGTTCATGAGCATTCTTGTCTCATCTGAAAGGTCATGATAAAACTCCATTTTGGACATATCAAAGTCGTAAAGGATGCTGATTGCGTCGGGATGTACTTCTGCCATGTCTTCCATGTATGTCTCATTCTCGTATACGAGCGAGTTGGGGGAAGCGTAGCAGATATATTCCGCATTGGCTATTGCGATCTCCTCGGACAGCATGAAGTTGATGTATTCAAGTGCAAGTTCATAATTCTGTGTACTTGCAGGGATGCACATAGCGTCAACGAACATGTTTGTGCCTTCCTCGGGATGGAAGAAAGCAAGACGCTCGTTGTCTGCGTACATCGTGAAGAAGTCGCCGGCATAGTAAGGAGCAATTGCCGCACTGCCGCCCTTCATCTTGTTGAACACTTCGTCCATTACGTAACCCTGAACTACATTCTTTTGCTCAAGCAGCAGCCCGAGTGCTTCTTCCCACTCAGCAGGGTCATCAGAGTTTACGCTGTATCCGAGATAATACTGTGCTGTTCCGAACGCATCTCGGGAGTTGTTGAACTGTAGGATGTTGCCCTTGTGGTTTTCATCCCAAAGAAGAGCCCAGCTTCCGAATGTTTCTTCGTCTTCGGATACCATGTCAGTATTGTAGATGATACCCACGGTACCGTAAGTGTAGGGGACCGACCAGATCTCGTTTTCGTCGTGGTAAAGACCCTTGAAGTCGTCGGAGATGTACTGATAGTTGGGAATAGTCTCATTAGGGTTGACCTCTTTGAGCAATCCCTCTGCGGCAAGACGAGCTATCATGTAATCAGAGGGAATAACAACGTCATAGCTTACAGCACCGCTTGAGAGCTTTGCGTAAAGGTCCTCGTTGCTGGAGAATGTGGAGTAGTTAACCTTAACATTCATGCCCAGCACTTCTTTGCAGTACTTTTCGAATTCCGCGTTGGAGTCGATAGTGCCCTCGCTACCGTCGGAGATGTATTCACCCCAGTTGTAAACGTACAGGGTAGTGGTACCGCCCGTGCTTTCTCCGCCGTCCTTGCTACAGGAAACGGATACGAGCATTAATGAGGCGAGTGTGAAAAGTGTGAGGATAACGGAAATTATCTTTTTCATGCCGCACCTCCTGCTTTTCTGCGTCTCTTCTTCGGCTGATCCGCCTTTTTCTGATCCTTTGCGCCTGCGAAGTTAACTCCAAGCAGGAGAAGAAGGATCACGAATACCAAGAGAGCGCAAAGTGCGTACATGCTGTATTTTACTTCGTGCGCAGTCTGGTTGTAAACGTAGAGGGGGAGTGTCTGGAAGTCGGGGGAGCTTACGAAATGGCTGATTACGAAGTCATCAAGTGACAGGGTAAAGCCAAGCATGAGACCGGAGATGATACCGGGTACTACAAGGGGAAGCTCCACACGGAAGAATGTCATTGTGGGTGTACAACCAAGGTCAAGCGCTGCCTCGGTGAGATGCTTGTCCATCTGCTGGAAGCGAGGAAGGACAGACAGGATCACATATGGCAGGTTGAAGGTGGTGTGCGCGATGAGCATGGTAACGAATCCCAGCTTTTTCAGCGGAGAGAACGGTACTGCCATTGCCGCAACGAACAGAAGCATCATTGATACACCTGTTACGATATCCGGATTCATCATGGGGATATTGGTAACCGACTTAAGTGTATTTTTGATATACTTTGAGCGCATACGGCTGATTGCAAATGCCGCGAGAGTGCCGATCACAGTTGCAAGCAGGGAAGAGGACACTGCAAGATACAGCGAATTCTTCAATGCGTCAAGTGCACGTGTGTCGCGGAAAAGCTCAACGTACCACTTGAAGGAAAATCCCGAGAAATGGTTGAGAGAGCCTGCCTCGTTGAATGAGAACAGGATAAGGACCAAAATCGGTGCATAAAGCAGGGCGAAAATGACCCACATATAGATCTTAGACAGAGTTTTCATACTATGATCTCACCTCCGTCATCAGAGAACTTGTTCATTACCGCTACGGAAATGAGGATGAGTATCATCATTACAAGAGATATTGCCGCACCAATGTTGTATGTGCTTACGTTCTGGAACTGACGCTCGATGGTGTCGCCGATCAGGTCAAATGAACCCGCACCCAGCTTCTGGGAAATGTAGAATGTGCTGATCGAGGGAACAAATACCATTGTGATACCGGAGATAACACCGGGAACGGAAAGCGGGAATACAACGTGGAGCATGGTCTTTGCACTGTTGCATCCAAGGTCACTTGCCGCCTCAAGGTAGCGGGGATCAAGCTTTGAGATGCTTGTGTAGATAGGCAATACCATGTAAGGAAGAAAGTCGTACACCATGCCGAGGATAACTGCGCCGGATGTACCGATGATCTTGACTCTGCCGATTCCGATGATCTCGAAAAGTGAGTTAAGCAGTCCGCCATTGTCGAGGATAGCCATAAGGGAGTATGTGCGGATGAGCAGGCTGATCCACATGGGCAGC
Organism: Oscillospiraceae bacterium; assembly: GCA_015064345.1. Classification (GTDB taxonomy): domain Bacteria; phylum Bacillota; class Clostridia; order Oscillospirales; family CAG-272; genus UMGS1696. The sequence goes on from SVSK01000009.1 coordinate 17,569, forward strand.
ATAAGAAGCACAACGATCATCTTTTGTGTGGACGGCTTGCACTGTGAAATGAAGAACGCAAGAGGATAGCCTATCAGCAGGCAGATAACTGTTGCGATAAGTGCAAAGCAGACGGAAAGCACAAAAATGTGTGTGTAGCTGGAGAGCAGGGTGATATTGTCGAAGGTAAAGTTGCCGTAGGTATCTGTAAAGGCAAAGTACACAACGAAGATAAGCGGGGCGATTATGAAGAACAAGCACCAGACCGAGTGTGGGATGGCGGCAAATCCTTCAAGGAAGGAACGCTTTTTTTTCATTCTTCGATCTCCTCCGCGGATTCTTCATCCTCTGCGACAACGGAGAGCTCGTCAAATTCCTCACTGAATGAGGAGTAGTCACCGAACATATTGGAGTATTCGGACTTCTTCATTACATGAATAGCATCCGGCTCAATGTAAAGACCGATGGTGGAGTCGGGTGCGCAGTAATCGGTGGTCTGGATCATCCACTTGAAGCCTTGGATGTCCACGATGATCTCGTAATGAACGCCCTTGAAGGTAACGGAGGTTACAGTACCTCTAAGCATACCCTTTTCGGCGGGAACGATATCCACGTCCTCAGGGCGCACAACGATATCAACAGCTTCACCGGGCTCAAATCCCTTGTCGAGACAGTCGAAGGTGTGACCTGCGAATTTTGCCTTGAAGTCGGAGATCATAACACCGTCGATAATGTTGGACTCACCGATAAAGTCTGCAACGAATGCGTTTACAGGCTCGTTGTAGATATCTGTAGGAGAGCCGATCTGCTGGATCTTGCCGTCAGCCATGACAACTATGGTGTCGGACATAGAGAGGGCTTCCTCCTGATCGTGTGTAACGTAAATAAATGTGATACCCGTACGGTCGTGCAGTGCCTTAAGCTCGTTCTGCATGTCCTTACGGAGTTTTAAGTCAAGAGCTGCGAGAGGCTCGTCAAGGAGCAGCACCTTCGGATGGTTGATGAGAGCGCGTGCGATGGCTACTCTCTGCTGCTGTCCGCCTGAGAGAGTTCCGATTGTTCTCTTTTCAAATCCCTTGAGGTTTACAAGTGCAAGCATCTCCTGAACACGCTCAACTATTTCTTTTTCTTTAACCTTTTTGATTCTGAGACCGAACGCGATATTCTCAAATACGTTCAGGTGCGGGAAAAGGGCATAACGCTGAAAAATGGTGTTAACCTCGCGCTCGTACGCAGGCACACCACTCATGTTCTTCGAGTCGAAAAACACTTCTCCCTCGTTGGGTTCAAGGAAGCCGGCAATGATTCGGAGAGTAGTGGTTTTTCCACATCCGGAAGCACCGAGAAAAGTAACGAATTCTCCGTCTCCGATAGAAAGACTGAGATCGTCAAGAATGGTATCTCCGTCAAACTTTACCGTAATGTTTTTCAGTTCTACAATATTTTTTTTGTTTTCCATATTTTTTGCATCCCCCTTTGCGGCAAAAGACCACGTATAGCCGTATTACAGCTCTGCGCGAACCCACACTCGACTAATCACAGCCCCCGCAAAGAGTTTTTTACAAAACGGTATATTGCCGCCTGTTGCTGCGATTTCTCAGATGCATTGCATCCCGGTTTTGTGAAAACTGCCGGGTGTGAACATCAGTATTAAATTTTGTTTTGCGCTCGTTTCCGCTGACGCGAGTGATTGAACGCGCTTTGATGTTTTTGGAATCCGACAGCCTTTGCGCTAATCGGACTTGTCAGCACAGATGCAAAAATCGTGCAATTACATTATACTGTATTTCAGAAAAATGTCAATATATTTTGAACAATTTGTGATTATTATAGGGCATTTTGTCGTCATTCTATAACATTCGCTGTAAGGTGGGTTGACTGTATCAGCTATTAGCCTCGAGTTGAGTTTTTACCTCGGAAAAGAATGAAGATTATACAAGCTTTTGCTCTGATGGTGCGATTGAAGAAATAAGTGAAGAGCTGATTGCTTTATTCAATGAAAAAACTTATAAAAAACGGAAGAAATTTCGCGAATAACTTGCATTTTCCTATCATCCCGTGTTATAATACTATATTATATTGATTTTTACTTAAAAAGGATAAAAGCTATGACACTTACAAGCATTCGCTCTCTTTACAGAGAAAGAGACACTATCGACCACGACCATGTCACAGTCGGCGGTTGGGTGAGAAGCATTCGTGCTTCCAAAACCTTCGGCTTTATCATGCTCTCCGACGGTACATTCTTTGAGCCTATTCAGATCGTTTATGACGACAAGCTTGAAAACTTCCAGGAGATCTCCAAATTCAACGTAGGCTCTGCTCTCGTTGTTGAAGGACGCATTATTGAAACTCCCGACGCAAAGCAGCCCTTCGAGATTCACGCAGACAAGGTAACACTTGAGGGTGCATCCACTCCCGATTATCCCCTCCAGAAGAAGCGTCACTCTATCGAGTATCTTCGTACAATTTCCCATCTTCGTCCCAGAACAAACCTGTTCCAGGCGGTGTTCAGAGTTCGCTCTCTTGCGGCTTACGCGATTCACAAGTTCTTCCAGGAAAGAGCATTCGTGTACGTTCATACACCGATCATCACAGGCTCCGACTGCGAGGGTGCAGGTGAAATGTTCCGCGTAACAACAATGGACATGAACAACGTTCCGAAAACTGAGGACGGCGCGGTGGACTTCTCCGAGGACTTCTTCGGCAAGAGTGCAAACCTTACAGTTTCCGGTCAGCTCAACGGCGAAACATACGCTATGGCTTTCAGAAACATCTACACATTCGGTCCTACATTCCGTGCGGAAAACTCCAACACCACACGTCATGCGGCTGAGTTCTGGATGATCGAGCCTGAGATCGCATTTGCCGACCTTTACGACGACATGAAGCTGGCTGAAGATATGCTCAAGTTCATCATCACATACGTTATGGAAAACGCACCTGAAGAGATGGCGTTCTTCAACAGCTTTGTTGACAAGGGACTCATCGAGAGACTCAACCACGTTGTAAACAGCGACTTCGGTCACGTAACTTATACTGAGGCTATCGAAATTCTTGAAAAGAACAACGACAACTTCGACTACAAGGTAAGCTGGGGCTGTGATCTCCAGACAGAGCACGAAAGATACCTTACTGAAGAGATCTTCAAGCGCCCTGTATTTGTAACAGATTATCCGAAGGAGATCAAAGCATTCTACATGAAGCTGAATCCCGACGGAAAGACTGTTGCGGCTATGGACTGCCTCGTTCCCGGTATCGGTGAGATCATCGGCGGCAGCCAGCGTGAAGACGACGTTGAAAAGCTTTCCGCACGCATGGATGAGCTGGGACTCGAAAAGGAATCCTACGGCTTCTATCTTGACCTTCGCAAGTACGGATCTGCACGTCATGCAGGCTTCGGTCTCGGATTTGAGCGTTGTGTAATGTACCTCACAGGCGTATCCAACATCCGCGACGTAATTCCTTTCCCCAGAACAGTAGGCAACTGCGAACTCTAATTTTATATAAAAAACGAACCGTGTGGCATTTTGCTTCACGGTTTTGTTGGGAGAAGAAATATGACTGATTGGAAAAACATTATCCTGCCGAAATACGAAGTGAGAAAGACTGAGGCACAGAAAACTCGCTTCATTGATATGCTCAAAGAAACATACGGAGAGAAAATGCGGGTAGAGGAAAGCAAAAAATCCGACAAGAGCCGCAACATTATCTTCGGTGATCCGGAAAAGGCGAAAGCTGTATTCACTGCACACTACGACACCTGCGTGTTCATGCCCCTGCCAAACTTTATCACTCCGATGAATTTCCCTGTGTACCTTATTTACCAGATATTTATGGTTGCTGTCATTTATCTCCCCCTTGTGCTGATGATCTTGGCGGCAACTGCGTTAACATCCGGATTAAGTGAGACGGTACAGACAGCGGTAAACGAGGTCATTCTTTTCGCATATTTGATTGGGTTCTTGCTGTTCATGCGAAAGGGACCTGCCAACCGCCACACCGTCAACGATAACACCTCAGGCGTAGTGACTGTGCTTACTCTTCTTGATAAGCTGGGATGTGACGGTGAATACGCGTTCATCCTCTTCGATAACGAGGAAAAGGGCATGAAGGGCTCGAGAGCTTATGCCAAGGCTTATCCGAATGTTAAGAAGCACAAGCTCATTATCAACCTTGACTGCGTATCTGACGGGGATAACATACTTTTACTGTGTTCAAAAACCGTGAAAAAGGACAGTTTTTGCAAGGACATTCTTGAGCGCGCGAACACGGTGCTTCCGCAGTATGGCAAATCCCCCATTATTCCGAAAGGATTTACGTTCTACCCATCTGACCAGACTTCATTTAACAGATACATAGCTCTGTCTGCACTTAAAAAATCAAAACTCGTGGGATATTACATGGATAAGATCCATACACATAAGGATACAGAGTTCGACGAACGAAACATCGAAGCTCTTGTCTCGCTGTTCTCACCCGAGATTGAAGTCTGACATAATTCGCTAAAATACACGCCATAACCTTGACTTTCGAGGATATATGGATTAAAATAGTAGAGACGCGAAACCAATACATAACTTGGAGGAACCATGACAACCCTTAGAAGAATTACAGTATGTGCCGTGATTGCAATGCTTTTGATCTTCGTTTTCGTAGGCTGCGAGGGGAATAAAGCTCCTGTGGCTACGGGCGGCGAAACAGAAGCACCAATCGGCGCTGATACAACAATAGAAACAGATGCACCCGAGACCGACGCACCCGATACAGATGTGCCGGAGACAGATGCACCCGAGACTGAAGCACCTGAGACAGACCCCGTTACAGGAGAGCCTCTTGACTGCTTCAGCTATCTCACAGGATATCCCGTAACAGCCGAGCAGCAGAAAAAGCGTCCCGTTGCGATCATGATCAACAACATCTGGATCGCCATTCCTCAGATAGGCATCAGCGAGGGCGAAGTATACTACGAATGTGCGGCTGAGGGCGGTATCACAAGAATCATGATGCTTGTTTCCGACTATGAAAAGCTTGACGTTATCGGTTCGGTTCGCTCATCCCGCGACTATTTTGTTGATTTCCTTGACAATCACGATGCACTTTACGTTCACGCCGGCGGAAGCGACCAGGCATATGCAAAGCTCAGCTGGAGAAAGATCGAAAATCTCGATGCTGTTACAATGTACCTGCCCGAAACATTCTGGCGTGATGACAACAGACTGGCAACAATGGGTTATGAGCACAGTCTTATGACGTCCGGCGAGGGAATTGCAAGCGGAATCGAATACAATGGCTACAGAACAGAGCTGAAGGATGACTTTAAGCCTGTCTTGAATTTCTGCAATCCCAAGGAGGAGATCACACTCGGCACAGAAGAGGCAAAACACGTACATATCAACACTACATCCGTGCAGACTGTTGACTACGTTTATTCTGAGGAGACAGGTGAGTACCTCAGGTATCAGTACAACGGAGACGCACATATAGACGGTGCTAACGGTGAACAGATCTCCGTAAAAAACGTTATCATCCTCTTTACGGACATCGCGGTCATTCCGGGTGACACAGCGGGCAGACTTACTGTTGAAACTGTAGGCGAGGGCAGAGGCTACTACATCACAAACGGCGAGGTCAAGGAGATCACCTGGTCCCGCAGCCACAACAGAGCGCCTGTTTCTATGAAATATGCAGACGGTAGTGAGCTTGTTATGAACTGCGGCAAGACATTTATCAATGTAATTGACTATTCTGTTGAAAAGACACTGAACTTCAATTACAGTTGGGCTGACTAAACTAATCGCAAAAAAACGCGAAAATACTATTGACAAACAAGATTCAATCTGCTATAATAATATCCGCTGACATCGGTAGAGGTTAGCGGATATAAAAATGCTTATATGGCTCAGTTGGTAGAGCACATCCTTGGTAAGGATGAGGTCCCCGGTTCGAATCCGGGTATAAGCTTGAAAAGACGGCATTCGAGAAATCGGATGCCATTTTCATTTTCACACCCTTTCATGTGTTTATTTCCGATAATCACTTAAATTTTACTTTAACAATTTGTTAAAACAGTTTACGGATAGCAATATTTGTGGTATAATAGGTAATAATTTCATGTGAATTGCGGTATTTCTGTGCCGAAGGACTATAAAGGAGTGCTTATGGACAAGGACAAGTATGATCTTAATCATGAAAGCGAAACTGAACAAAGCAATTCTCCAAAGACAAAGAGAAAGGATTCTGACTTTTTCTTCTCAGCAGTGAAATTGGTTGTGATCGGCATACTATTGTATGTTACGCTTAACCATCTTTCCGTGCTCTGGGGCGCTGTGAAGTATGTGTACGTGCTGCTCAAGCCTCTGCTTATCGGTGCACTTCTTGCCATGATATTCAACACGCTTATGATGGCGATATCACGATTTATCACCTTCATCTGCGGTAAATTGAAGATAAAGATTCGCTACAGGGCGCTGGAGATATCCTCCCTGGTGCTCACTCTTCTTGCGGCTGTGCTGCTCATCTATATTATCGCAGACTCCATTATTCCTCAGCTGATCATCTCCATCGGAGACATAGTTGTCAAGATACAGGAAAGCCTACCCGAGTTTTATACATGGCTTGAAAAGATAGAGGAATACGGTATCGACACCGATCCAATTATTGAGTGGATGTCGGAGATCAACATTAACGAGCTTATCACCCAGTTCTCCGGTGAGGTAATGGGCATACTGAACAGGGTAGTGTCAAGTGCATCTGTGCTGCTTACAGGAACATTTACCGCGGTAACATCAATTATCTTTGCTGTATATGTTCTGGCAAACAAGAGATCCCTCAGCATCCAAGGTAAGAAACTGGCGTACGCTTACGTGAAGGAATCCGTCGTTGACAAAGCAATTGAGATCGGCAGACTTACCGTGCGTACATTCTCGGGTTTCATTTCCGGTCAGTGCCTTGACGCGATCATTCTCGGTATCATGTGCTTCATTGCAATGACCATCTTCGGATTCCCCTATGCTCTTGCGATTTCCGCAATGATCATCATTACTGCGATCATCCCCTATGTGGGTGCGTTCATCGGCGGTGCATTTGGCGTACTTCTTATGATAATCGACGATCCCATGCGTGCGGTCTGGTTCGTTGTGCTGTTCATTTTAGTTCAGCAAATAGACAACCATATCGTGTACCCGAGAGTTGTTGGCGGATCTGTGGGACTCCCCGCAATCTGGACTTTTGCCGCAGTTATTGTCGGCGGTAGCTTGTGGGGCGTATTCGGAATGGTTCTGTTCATCCCGTTCTTCTCAGTGATCTATACAATTATCCGCGGCGCGGTATATCATCGCCTTGGCAAGAGAGGCATTCCGGAAGAAAAGCTGAAAGCGGCATCAGATGTTCCTGACGAAAATTATCCCGAACGCGAATCGGTGTTTGTTAAGCTGTATAAGTTTATCGAGACCGGAGCCAAAAAGCTGATCTCACTTTTCCGCTGCAAGGATAAAAAGGACAGCGATAAAAAGTAAATCAAATAACAAAGAGCTTTCGCCGATTCTTTCGGTAAAAGCTCTTGTTTATTTATTTAGTCAATGTCCTCAACGACCTCAACTGTTTCGTCAAGCTGCCAGGGATTCTTCATGATGTTCTTGAGAATCTTGAGGGCAGATGCGTAGTAGTAACCGTCACAGATTCTCTCATCAAGAACATATGTAAAGTCGATATAGCTCTTTTTCTTTACAGCACCCTCTGCATCCATCTCGTATGCTCTGCGCTTTGTACCGAAGGCACAGAAAACAGGGCAGGTACCAAAGTCGTACAAATGATGGTAGATCGGCGGGATACCGAGAGAGCCCATGGATGTAATGTAGTAGGAGCAATGGAAAGGACTGATCTCCAATAGGAACTTCGGAAGGAGGTTAAAGTAGTCCAGGGTTTTGAGTAAATGAATGAGGAACTTCATAAGAAGTCTCGGAATGCTTGCGAGGATCTTTACGATGTTTTCGAAATCATTGTCGGGATTCTCGCGGAAACCTACGATCTCCTTGTTGAGAGCTTCATAAACTTCCTTGATGGTTGCTGATTTAGGAAGTGTGATCTTAACGCAGGTGTCAGGAGCATCAAGAGTCATTTCCTGCTTGATTGTGAGGGCGACCTCAACATTTTTTCTTGTCCAGACGCGCTGACCTCTAATGAAGCGGTTGAGTGCGGGACGCTGCGACACTATGCGGATGTATGCTGCTATCATTACGTGCATGATGCTGATGTTGGTCATGCCTTCAGCTTGCTTTTCCTTGATGTATTTCTCCACCTTGGAGCATTCAAAGCTGTCCTTTACAAGGTTACACGCGCCGTTTCGGTTAACCATGATAAAAGGAACGATTTTTGCCATCGGGGGTATGCCTTTAACTTTGCGGTATTCTTTTTCTTTTCTTGCCATGATCATACTCCAATGCTAAATATATAAGATTAAAGAGAAAAAAGTTCAATTTTTTTAATTAATTCTGTGCTCATTATACCACGGCTTTGACAAAAGTGCAAGTATTTGTGAGAATTTTCTGCGTTTTCATGCCTAAAAAATGCAAAAACAAGCCATAAATCGGGAATGTTGTTGAAAAAACTTGATAGTTGGTATATAATTATTCTGTACGATACGTAATTATGCGAGGTGAAACCATATGCCGCACATTCCGATTTCCCCCACAGATGAAATAGAGGTTCTTGCCTTTGACGATGCTATGAAGCCGTCGGGGGAGTGTGACTACGATAGAGAAAAGTGGCTGTACGTTCCCGATTTTTATTCCGAATACCGATACATACTTGGCACAAGAGGCAAGCGCCCCCTTATAACTATCGGAATAAATCCGTCAACTGCGCGGCCCGATGATCTTGACAACACGCTGAAATCTGTAGAGCGGATCGCCCTCGGCAACGGGTACGACAGCTTTATTATGTTCAACGTATATGCCCAGCGTGCCACAGACCCGTCACATATGGAAAAGAAACTGAACGAGAAGCTTCACTGCGAGAATATGAAGGCCTTTGAGTACGTGCTGTCTCTCGCTGAGGAGCCTCATATTTGGGCGGCGTGGGGAACGATAATTCTGAAAAGACCGTATCTTCCTGAGTGCGTGACGGGTATGATAGAGATAGGTGAGCGGCATGGGGCGAAATGGTTCACAAGCGGAGCAAGATCGAAGGTGGGCGGCCATCCCCATCACCCGCTGTACCTAAAAAAAGACTCCGTACTCGACCCGTTTGACGTAAGAGAGTATTTGGGTAGCCTGATAATAAAGAAATGAGACACCAAAAAGTGCCTCATTTTTGTTTTTACTGTTCGGCAATGGGATCTGTCGGAACATCATCCGGGAACTCAAAGCTGAGGATCTTCACGAACATATCCTTTGCATAACCGTGGAGAGCTTCTGCTTTTTTCTTTCCCGTGATGGATGACATGGTAGAGAGCTTTCTTATTGCAATGATGGCGTCATTCGGGAAAATACGCGCAGCAGGGGAGTATGCGTACAGCTTTGTTTCGCTGAGGCGTACACCGTACTCGTCGATCGCACCTTGCGGTACAGTCTCAAACAGCTCGGAGAGGGGAATGAGCCCACCCGCCTCAATCAGCTCCTCGTACTGTGCTTCACCGAGAATACATATGATCGACTCGGTTCCGAATATCTCATTGGAGTACCTGTTGTAGGTTTCAAGATTTGAGTTGAGGTTAATCACCACGTCGTTTCCGTCGTTGTCAGGCTCTGACTGAATCTTATCAACCTGCTCGGGGGTCATGAATACAAATTCGTTTATCTGAACAAGCTTCTTGCCGTCTCCGTTGTAGTCATCCATCATGTCCTCAAGAAGGGAAGAGAATGCCTTTGCCTCGTTTGCCGTGATGTCCTCGGGACCGCCGTAGATCAGATATATATCCGGGTTGCTCTGCTTTGCGTACTGCACCGAGACTATGGTTATCATGACCGCAAAAAATGCTGCAATGATCACCCACACCTTGTTGTGATACCAGAAGTTCTGAAGCTTGTTGACCTTTATGTCGTCTGTCTTTACGTCCTGACCCATATCCTCGCCGCGGAGTCTCATTCTGCGGGCGGCGTTGGATTCTATTATTTCATTTTCGGTTGTCTGCTTTTCGTTTTCAGCCATACTGCACCTCGATATTTGCCTTTTATGGATTAATTATAGCAGATAAAAGGAGATATTTCAATAATAATCTGTTACAAACCAAGCAAAGTGGGTTCTAAACTCAAACTATTTCGATTTGTTTATTGACTTATTCGGCAAATGATAGTATAATTATGATACAATAGAAAAAATATTGACTGTAAGGAATCATTATCATGTACAAGGATAAAAAGGTCGTATTCTCCGGAGTTCAGCCTTCAGGTGTACTTACCATCGGTAACTACCTCGGAGCAATACGCAATTTCGCAGATTTTTCAGAAGAATACCACTGCTACTACTGCGTAGTTGATGAACACGCAATTACTGTTAGACAGGTTCCCGCAGATCTTCGCCGCAGAACGTATGAGACTCTCGCGCTTTATATTGCCTGCGGTCTTGATCCTGAAAAGAACACACTCTACGTTCAGAGCCACGTTTCCGCTCATGCAGAGCTCGGTTGGATCCTTGACTGCTACACCATGTTCGGTGAGCTTTCAAGAATGACACAGTTCAAGGACAAGTCTCAGAAGAATGCTGACAACATCAACGCAGGTCTCTTTACTTATCCGGCGCTTATGGCGGCTGACATTCTTCTCTATCAGACTGACCTTGTTCCCGTGGGTGCAGACCAGAAGCAGCATCTCGAGCTTGCACGCGACGTTGCCGCAAGATTCAATCAGGTGTACGGTGACACCTTCGTTGTGCCCGATCCCTATATTGCAAAGACAAGCGCGAAGATCATGTCTCTTGCTGACCCCACAAAGAAGATGTCCAAGTCTGACGAGAATGAAAATGCGGTTGTAAGAATTCTCGATCCCCGTGATGCTATCATCCGCAAGTTTAAGAGAGCGGTTACCGACTCCGAAAGCGAGATCGTTTACCGCGAGGGCAAGGACGGCATCATGAACCTCATGTCCATCTACAGCGCGTTCACAGGCAAGACCATGGATGAGATCGAGCGCGAATTTGCAGGTAAGGGCTACGGCGACTTCAAGCTTGCTGTGGGTGAGACCTGTGCTGACGCTCTTGCACCTGTTCAGGCAGAGTTTGCACGCCTCATGAACGACAAGGCATATCTTGAGGACGTAATGATCAAGGGTGCTGATGCGGCTGCCCGTGATGCATACAGAACAATGTCCAAGGTAAGACGCAAGATCGGTTTTACAGAACCCAAAAGAAGATAAAAATTTAGATAAATATAAGGAGAAATCATAATGAAAACAAAAGCAGTTAGACTTTATGGCGTAAACGACCTTCGTCTTGAAGAGTTCGAGCTTCCCGAAATCACTGACGGCGAGATCCTTGCTGAGGTTATCTCCGACAGTGTTTGCATGTCCTCTTACAAGGCGGCAAGCCAGGGCCCCAACCACAAGAGAGTTCCCGATGACGTTGCTGAAAACCCCATTATCATCGGTCACGAATTCTGCGGTAAGCTTATCAAGGTAGGCGCAAAGTGGGCGGACAAGTTCAAGGCAGGCGACAAGTTCGTTATCCAGCCTGCTATGAACTACAAGGGCTCTCTTGCAGCTCCCGGATACTCCTACAAGTATTGCGGCGGTGCATCCCAGTACGTTATTCTTCCTGAAGAAGTAATGCTTACAGATTGCCTCCTTCCTTTTGATGGAGACGCATACTTCTACGGAAGCCTTGCAGAACCTATGTCCTGCATCGTCGGCGGTTTCCACGCAAACTATCACACAAAGCCCGGCGTTTACAAGCACGATATGGGTACTGTTCCCGGCGGTAATATGGCTATCCTTGCAGGTGCAGGTCCTATGGGTCTCGGATGCATCGACTACGCTGTTCACGGTGGTAACCCTCCGAAGCTTCTCGTTGTAACTGACCTTGACGACGCAAGACTCTCACGCGCGGCTCAGCTTATCACTCCTGAGGACGCAAAGAACTACGGCGTAGATCTTCGTTACATCAACACAGGTGCAATCGAAAACCCTGTTGAGTATCTCCGTTCTCTTACAGACGGCGAGGGCTACAACGATGTATTCGTATACGCTCCCGTAAAGCCTGTAGTTGAAATGGGTGACGCACTTCTGTCCCGTGACGGATGTCTCAACTTCTTCGCAGGTCCTACAAAGACTGACTTCTCCGCAATGTTCAACTTCTACAACGTTCACTACGGCGCAACTCACATCGTAGGTACATCCGGCGGTAACACAGACGATATGAGAGAATCCATCTCTCTTATGGAGAAGAAGCTCATCAATCCCGCGGGAATGATCACACACATCGGTGGTCTCAATGCATGCGCTGAAACAACTCTCAACCTTCCTAAGATCAAGGGTGCAAAGAAGCTTATCTACACTCACGTAGATCTTCCTCTTACTGCTATTGAAGACTTCGGCAAGGCTGCAGAAGAAAATGCAGGTACAGAACTTGGTAAGCTCTACGCTGATCTTGATGCTGTTTGCAAGGCTGCAGGTGACCTCTGGTGCGCTGAAGGTGAAAAGATCCTTCTCGCTTACGCAGGCGTTGAAGCATAACTAAATATTTAAGCAAAACAAAAGCTCTGCTGTGTATTTCTACATGGCAGAGCTTATTTTGTTATCTGTTGGCATTAATGAAGGAGCAAACCATCTTGTATGAGTAATACAGGCTCTCACCGCAAGAAAGCTCGCGACCGAGTTCGATTATGCCATTCTTGGCATCTATAAGTCCGAGGTCATACATTTTTTCAATGCCGCTTTTTGTTTTGTTGCTAACGACTCCTTTTATAGAAATCGAGTCATCTTCAAAACTGCGAAGTTTAACAAAGGCGATTTCATTCAGATAGTCAATGATTTTTGCCATTTTTTCTTGACTTTGCTCATTCATTACATAATAATCCGAGCCGTCAATGTGTGAATAGTATTCGGCTATTGACATTCCGGAGCCTTCAAGACGAATTTCAATTATATCGTACTCTTTGTGTGTCAGATACTCGCAGTTATCAACGGTATACAAATAATACTGCGGGACACCAAGCTTGGCATAATCGTCAATCATATCCCACGCGGTGTAACCGTTAACCGAGAGCGTGAGATGAAGAGCGTATTCGGTGTAACCTTCCAGATTCTTACGCAGATAATATGCGGATTCATCCTGACCTGCATAAGCGGATTCTATTATGTTCCGAAGCAGTTTTTCTTCTGCGGGCGAAACGCTCGGAGAGATGACATACAGGCAGTTTTCATTCTTGAGAGCTGAAATATCAACCCCAAGCCTGCTGTACAAGGCTGTAAGATCTTCTTCGCTAAGGTCTACACGGGAGTAAAAGCTGTTCCACATATCCCGCGATGATTGGCTGTCGATGCGGCTCATTATCAGCTCGTACATCGCTTCCGTATAATATGGTTCAAATTTAACGTCTGCACCCTCAACACCGAGATTGTAACATTTCGAGACGGTGCTGTACTCCTTTGGAGAAAGGGAGCTTTTGAGTTTGTTCATGCTTTCGGTGGACATCACCTGCGGAAGTATCGGGAGCGTGATTTCCCCGGGAGCAAAGCTGCTGTCCGAAAGAAGTTCAACTATACAGAGATTGATTATAGCGCAGCTTTCGACAGTTAACGGCTGGTCAGAACGGAATGAATCGAGACGGCTTACAATGTCTTTTTCTACAGCGCCGCTGTCTTTCACCAAGCGCTTGAGATTTTCAAGGCTTCCGTTGCCGATTCTGACTGAAAGCGAGGAGTCGAAATTCTCATAAAGAAGAGTGCATATCTGCTTGAGATAGTATGACACTGACACATTTGAGGTTAAGTGCATGGTCCGCTCGCTCTCGCCTGTCAGATTTGCATAGTTTTTTATGTAGTCTGCATACTCAATGTTCTGTGACACGATAGGGTTTGTCAGACAAATAAGAATAATGCACAGGCACAGCACAACTGACGTAATTCGAGGTATGAGCTTGTTCTCCAAATTGCGCGAGATCGTACGGAGTCGGTTTTTCAGTTCACGGTTTCCGTATGAAATATGGCAGCCTGCATATACGTATCGCTGGGCTTGCTCGGAGCTTGAATAAATTAGCTGTGCATATTCTCCTCTGCGGATGTTGCACTCTGAAATGGTGCGTGCGTCGCACATGACCTCAATATCCTCTCGTAGCATGTGTCTGACGATCCAGATAAGCGGATTGTACCAGAACAAGCCCGCCACATATGTTGAGAACATGAGAACAAAATTGTCTCTGTGCTTGAAGTGGTTAAGCTCATGGGCGAAAATCATGGAGATCTCGCGGTCTGTGAGTCCTTCCTGCTCGCGGTAAACAATGGTTGGTCGAATACAACCTACGATCATGGTTGATGATCCGTACTTCAAGGGAGGAAGCTTTGCTTGCTTGATGCCGAGCTTTGCGGCAGTAGCCCTATAGATAGCAAGGACTCTGTCATCTGTGCAGGGAAGGGATGACACGAGCGCACTGAGTCTCGCTTTTTTGTAGGTTAGTGCGTTTGCTGTCAGTACCGTAGATGCACCCAGTGCATACAGTATCAGAATAACATGGTTCACCTTTTCTGAAATATGTGCGGTTTCCTTTCGCGTCTTGGCGGGATATACCGTGTCGGTTACATATTCGCCGACAGTGAGAGGTGTGTCTTCTTCTTTGTATAGTGGGCTGTAAAGAGGAGAATGATTTTGTTCAGTCTCTTCAGGTAATACAGCCTGATCTACCACATACGGGTTGTTATTCTCTTCGGGAGCTGACAGTTCGCTGCCCATTTCATTGGTTAGTGAGTACATTATGTTCTTCCCGGCTGGTATGAGATTATATATTGATACAGCGCTTTCGGGAAGAACGGGCCAGGCAAGGCGTATAAGCAGTATGAGCCACATTATAACGCCTACACTTGGGGGAATGACCCACTTAAACAGTTGCTTAACCAAAATTATTATACAAGCGGTTACGGAGGAGAATATTGTTATCTGCATTAGCAGTAAAATCAAATAATCGGGCATAATACCCTCCTAAACTGAGTTGCTTGTGTTGATATTCGGCCTGGAATCAGTCTTCGATAGTATCAAGGATCTCGATGATCTCTTTTCTTTCCTTTTCGGTGAGATGGCAACCCTTTACGAGAGATGCCATGAGATTGTATGCGTTGTTGTCAAATACTCTCTCGATGAAAGAGTCAACCTCACACTTGATGCAGTCGGACTTTGAAGACCTCGGAGTGTACTTGTATACACCTGTGGTCTTGTCGATGCTTACAGCACCCTTTTCAGCAAGACGGATGATAAGAGTTCTGATGGTTGTATTGCTCCATCCTGTAGGCTCAGCCAGCTTCTGAACGATCTCGCCGAGGGTCATGCCGCGATCATTTTCCTCGCAGCCGTCCCAGAGCACCTTCATGATGCTCCACTCAGCCTCAGAGATCTTTACTGTTTTTCTTCTGCCTCTCATTATTATATAGCTCCTTTTAAGGTAAAATATTGATTATTTGGTTCACGAATTATCTGTGTGCCGTGAATACATACATAATTATTATACCCCCAATATATTGGAGTGTCAATTCACATTTCAAACAATAAATGCGAGCGTTTTTTGGACATAATAGCGCCTTTGTTTAACGCGTTATTGCGCTAAAATGTACATATTATTATATAAACCGCAATAAAAAAGGGAAGCTTTCGAAAGCCTCCCTTTTGTTGTTTATTGGATTAATTACTTCAGCATTTCCTGGCCGCCGGTTACGGGAACAGCCTGACCTGTTTCGTACTTCTGGCTGATGATGTAAAGAACTGCCTTTGCAACGTCTTCGATTCTGCATCCACGTCCGAGGGGAACCTTGGATTCGTAGAACTTGCGGACATCCGCTACAGTCTTTGCACCGGGAACCTTACCTGCATTGAGGTACTGAACGAAGAGTCCCTTCTCGGGGTCAGACCACAGAGGACCGTCCAGGAAGTTACCGGGGCATACTGCGTTAACCTTGATACCGTAAGGAGCGAGCTCCATTGCGAAGGACTGTGTGAGACCAATGCCTCCGAACTTGGAACCTGCGTAAGCGAAGTTCTTGTTGGAGCCTGACAGACCGGACTTGGAGTTGATCTCAATGATGTCTGCCATGTATTCGGGGGATGCTGTTCTCTGGAGCTTCATAACAGCGGAAGCGTACTTTGTGCAGAGGAAGTATGCTGTGTAGTTAACGGCTGCAACAAGCTCGAAGTTGGACTTTGTCATTTCTTCAAGAGATCCTGCACGAACGATACCTGCGTTGTTTACGAAGATATCAAGACCGCCGAATGCGAGAACTGTTTTCTGCATCATTGCTTCAACGCTTGCTTCGTCGGATACGTTTGCGCTTACTGCAAGAGTGGGAACGCCGTATTCAGCAGCGATCTTGTCAGCGGTTGCCTGTGCACCTACCGCGTTCATATCAGCAATAACAACAGCCGCACCTTCTTTAGCGAGATATTCAGCAACACCTGCGCCAAATCCCTGTGCACTACCTGTTACGATAGCGATCTTTCCTGCAAGAGCCTTTGTGTTTGAAGAAGCGAGGCTTACCTTTGCACGGTAGCTTTCAACTTCCCAGTTTACGATGAAGTCGACCATAGCGGGAGCCATGTGACGAACGCCGCCGAAGTTATCTGCGAGAGTTGTGATACTCATACAGTCTTCCCATACAGCGAGAGCAGTGTCGGCTTCTTTTACTGTCTTGCCGATAGCGAACATACCAACGCCCTTTGCGAATACGATCTTGGGCATGAATCCGCGGCGGGATGTAAGCTCGTCAAATGCTGCCTTGATGCCTGCGGGAGTGAAGTCCTCAAGGAAGAGGGGCTCAGCCTTACAGTAAACGATATGGTCGGGGGAGAGAGGCTGACGGAGCACTTCAAATGCTTCAGCGGACTCTGCGAACTTAAGAACAGTCTTGCTTGCGGAGAACTTTACAGCCGCGTTGCCTTCTGCGTCGTAGAGCATACGAAGAACGGGAGCGATCTTTGCAGCAGCTGCAGTGTCGGTTGCACAAGCGGTGAAGTCGGGCTTAACTGTGATCTTCTTGGTGATTGCGTTCATAACAGCGGAAACGATGGAAGCAAGTTCCTTCTGGCTGTCAGCCGCAAAGAAGATACCGTGGTTCTGAAGGAAGAGAACGCTTGCATCCTTACCGGACTTTGCTTTGTAGTCAGCGAGATTCTTCTTGCAGTTTGCCGCGAGAATATAACCGGGCTCGCATTCGTCTACCCAAACTGCCTCGGGGAACATCTCAGCTACTGTTGCCTCGCCGTTTACAGAGCAGGTAATAGCGTTAACCTTTGTGGGGTGAACGTGAAGAACGTACTTCTGAGGGAAGAGGTCGTGAAGGAGAGTTTCAACGGAGGGTCTCTTTGCCTCCTCACCGGGGCACTTAGCTGCCATCATGTCGGAAAGCACCTGTGCTTCGCGTTCAGCGGTGTCAGCGGAGTAAGTCTTTTCCCAGATAGCAGCGAGAGCCGCGCGATTCATCTTTACAAATCCCGCCTCTGTGATCGTAGCGAGAGATGTGCCGCTTCCCTTAACGTAAAGGTTTGTCTTGTTCTTGTAGGAGGTGTTTCCGCCGCCTGCCAGAACAAATCCGGGGAGAGTTCCATATTTGTTGGAGAATTTTACAAGTGTGCTTGTGCTCATATGTATATCCTTTCAATAGATGATTTTTCGTTATTTATGCCCGGTATCCGCCAAGAGTGGAGTAGATCTCAATACGCTCGTCAAGTGTGGGGTGAGCCGCCTTTGTCTCGTCGGAGAACATGGAGCGGGTAGCATCCTCACTTGCGGCGATCTCGTGGCCGATGAGGGAATATGTCGCTACGCGGAGGTGAGAGTATGCGGGGTTAGCAAGTGCCTGGCAGATGAAGGACTGACGGGGAGAGTTGATATCCTCGCCGGAGATCTCGTAGAGACCGTTTTCGTGGCAGAGCTTCATGATAAGTGCAAGCTGTTCTGCTGTGTTTCTTGAGGGCATGTATGTAACTGCAGAGAAACCGCAATCCTTCAGAGTAGCGAAGAGTTCGTCAATGTAGTCGTCTTCGAATTTCTGAGCCTTCTTGTCACCTGTGGGAGATTCGCCAACATCACCGAGATAAGCGTATGCGGAAATTGCGCCAAGCTCCTTTGCAAGGGCGGTGAACTCGCGAATGTTAATAAGCTCGTCAGTTGCATCAACGTAGAACTTTTCAACGAGGTGTCCCTTAAGAACTCCGAGGATGTCGAATTCATAGAAATTATCGGGTGCTGTGATGAGCTTTTCTCTTGTCTTCTCGGGCATCTTTGCACCGCAGAGCTTGTCTACAAAGTCACAAGCTTCATTTCTGTCGGGATAGCGAGAAGTGATCTTCTTTGTAAGACCATAGCAGATGTGACGTTCTGTAACGCTGCCGCCTTCGTGTGCCATGGAAAGGGGATATACGTCTTTGTCAAAATCAAGAACGATTCCCACATCCTTTGTCAGCTCGGTGATCTTTTCGCACATCTTACGGTTGCGGATGTTACGCTTTTCGCGAAGCTGTGAAAGAACTGCCTCAGCCTTGTCGATGTTCTGGTGAGGAATACCGTGCATTGCGAGATAAGCACAGGACTTCTGGTCGGGGTTGTTGATCTTCTTGCCCATGAGAGGAGTGCCCTCAACGTTAGCTCTGCATTCAAAACCGCAGGTAATGGGCATTCCCATGATCTCGCCTGCCTTGATGAACTCACGGAGACCGCCTACGCTGTCGTGGTCCATGATGCCTGCTGTAGAAAGACCTGCATTCCATGCATAGAACACAGCGGAAGTGGGAGTGTAGGGAGAGAATGAATAGCTGGTGTGGATGTGATTGTTTACGAATTCAGTCTTTTCGGGGGATTTGATCTCGCCGCTGTCGATAAGCTTTTTGATTTCTCCAAGAGCGGAAAGTCTCTCTTCAGCAGAGATGTCGGTGCGACTGATGGTCTTGAGAAGTTCAGTTGTCTGCATAGTATCACCTCATATTATTTGTTATGTTTGATTATTTCAGCCATTCCCTCAGGGGCTTTGCCGTAGAGGAAACGGTAAGTGCTTTCGTATTTTTCTGCCTTTGCTTTTGTATCCGATGAATTTTCGTCGAAATTCTTACGTCGGATGGCGCGAAGCATGACGTTTTTCGGAGTATCCTCGGGGTCGATAAGCTCGGTTGCATCGGTTTTGTAGCCTTCTGCCTCAAGCTTGAGCAGCCTTAGTGAATCGGTCGCCGCGTCGCACAGCTTCTGCTTCAGAATGGAGCTTCTCGCTATGAAGTCGAGGGTGGGGCAGTCCATCTCGTGCATCATTTGGTGATGACAGCAGGGAGTGGAGAGGATAATGTCAGCCTTGTAGCGTGAGGCAAAGTTCAGAACGATGTCGGTGGCAATGTCGCAAGCGTGGAGGGAGATCACCATGTCCGGCTTGTTCTCGGGAACAAAGTCGTCAATGTCCATGCAAATGAATGAGAGACCGTCCATACCCGCTTTTTTTGCAATGCCGTCGCAGTAGTCGATGACACTCTGCTTTAAGTCCACGCAGGTCATCTTAACATCCCGTCCGCAGAGCTTTGTGAGAACGTGGTATGCCGCGAAGCTGAGATAGCTTTTTCCGCAGCACAGGTCGTAAACGTACAGCGTTCCGTCCCGCTTCAGCTTCTTTTCGGCTTCCGCTATATACTCGGAAAAACGGCATATCTGACGGAATTTCGACTGCTTTTTGTCGTGAACGCGTCCTTTTTCATCGGAAACACCAAGTGCGAAAAGAAAATCCTCACTTCCGTCAAGAAGTCTGTTCTTTTCTCTGTCGTTAGCTTTGACTGCGATTTTTTCTTCACCCTCACCGATCTTACCCTTCTTCAGGAGAGAAACTGTGCCCTTTTTTGAGATCATAAGTGAAGCGCTACCGCCACGGTCGTTGAGATCAGCCTTTTTGAACGTATCAAAGTACCGTTCTGCCGCAGCCTGAATATCGTCAAGCTTGATGTTCTCTTGGGTTACTCTGCCTTCGGTGAGAGAGGTTTCGATCTGAAGCACGCACTCGCCGCCGATAGAACGGAGAACGCCTTTGGCTTTTAGTATTTCGCCTTTCTTCTCGGGAGAGTGAAACACGATATTCACAAGAGAACCGCAGTCGGCGCTTTTTTTGAGTAGATTCGCAAATGCCGCTATCTTTTCGTTAAGCATTTTTTGTGTCCTCGTCTATGGGCTTACTCTTTTTGAACTTGAACTTGTTTTCCGTACCGTTGTAAATGCGAACGAGGTTAGCTCTGTGCTTTACAACTACGGTAATTGCAATAATAATAGCCACAAGCTCAATGATGTGAACTGTTGT
This sequence comes from Oscillospiraceae bacterium, assembly GCA_015064345.1. GTDB lineage: Bacteria > Bacillota > Clostridia > Oscillospirales > CAG-272 > UMGS1696. The sequence goes on from SVSK01000009.1 coordinate 38,001, forward strand.
CATGTTCATTCTGTTAAGGAAAATGGGATAGGTCATACCGCACAGCACGGAGCTGAGAGAAATGTATTTCGAGAGGAGCAGTATGCCGATAAACAGCCCGAGCTCAATGAGGAAGATTCTCCAGTCCAGCATAAACATGATAGTTGCGGCGCAAACTACACCCTTACCGCCCTTGAATCGGTAGAAAACGGGGAAAATGTGTCCGAAGAAGCAGGCAAGACCTGAGATGTACGCCATAACGTAACCGAAGGTGAACCATCCTACAAGAATTGCAAGAACGGTTTTGAGAAGATCTCCCGCAAAAGTAATTACAGCAGCCTTTGCACCGTAGACACGCATGATATTTGTAAAGCCCGCATTTCCGCTGCCGTGGTTGCGAATATCATCGTGGTAGAACTTACTGGAGATGAACACAGCTGTGTTGAAGCTTCCGAGAAGGTATGGTACAAGTAGCGCGAGGAGCAACCCAATAATGCTCACAGCAACAGGAACTTGATTTTCACCATACATAAGCGGTATGAGTCCGGGGTAGAGCATTCCCGCTATCGGTGCGGTGATTGCGTACTGTTTTAGGAAAATGTAAAGCATCGGTTACTCCTGTTAATCGTTGTCAGCGTTATCGCCCTTTTGACGGATTATGAGCTTGATAGGTGTGCCCTTGAATCCGAATGTCTGACGGAGGCAGTTCTCGATATATCTCTGATAGGAGAAGTGGAACAGCTCTGCGTTATTACAGAAGATAACGAATGTGGGCGGTGCCACGTCAGTCTGTGTCATGTAGTATATCTTCAGTCTCTTGCCCTTGTCTGACGGGGGCTGAACGCGAGCAATTGCATCTGCAAGTACGTCGTTGAGCATGCCTGTGGAAACACGCATCTTTGACTGATTGTCAACATAGTTGATCTGTTCGAACAGCTTGTCAACTCTCTGACCGGTTTTCGCTGAAATGAACATCAAAGGAGCGTAAGTCATGTATGAAAGGGAATCGTAAACCTTTTTGGTCATGGCATTTGTTGTGGAGTTATCCTTCTCAATGGAATCCCACTTATTGATGCAGATGATGGATGCCTTACCTGCCTCGTGAGCTATTCCGGCGATCTTTTCATCCTGATCGGTGACACCCTCATTTGCGTCAACCATAAGGATGCATACATCTGCTCTGTCAACTGCCATCTTTGCGCGGAGTACGCTGACCTTTTCGATCTTGTCGTCAACCTTTGAATGACGGCGGATACCTGCAGTATCAATGAAGTTGTACTTGCCGTGGCTGTTCTCGAAGTATGAGTCAATGGCGTCGCGGGTGGTGCCGGGAATATCCGAAACGATACAGCGCTCATCCCCGAGGATCTTGTTCACAAGAGAGGACTTACCTGCATTCGGCTTACCGATGACCGCTACGGAGATAACGTCATCATCCTCTTCTTCTGCGTCGAATTCGGGAAGAGCATCGAGCACAGCGTCAAGCACGTCACCGCTTCCGCTGCCGTGAAGGGATGAGAGCGCAATGGGGTCAATATCAAATCCAAGCTCGTAGAATTCGTAGAATTCAGCAGGTGTGTCACCGATGCGGTCGGCCTTGTTGATGCAGGGAACAACGGGCTTGCCGCTCTTCTTCAGCATAACCGCGATATCCATGTCATCAGCAAGAAGACCTGTTCTGATGTCACACATGAACAGTATAACGTCCGCTGTGTCAATAGCGATCTGCGCCTGCTCACGCATTTTTTTGAGGATGAGGTTGTCTGTTTTCGGCTCAATACCGCCTGTGTCGATGACTGTGAGAACCTTGCCTCTCCACTCAACCTCGCCGTAAATACGGTCTCTTGTTACACCGGGAGTGTCCTCTACGATTGCGCGGCGCTCTCCGATGAGTTTATTGAAAAGTGTGCTTTTGCCTACGTTAGGGCGTCCGACAATTGCAACAACAGGTTTTGCCATTATATTTCTCCGTTTCTTTTAGTTTGTTTGTGAGATTCTTCGACTGCGGACTTTGTCCTGCACTCAGAATGACAAAAAATGGAGGTCTGTCACCCTGAGCGAAGCGTATCGCAGTCGAATGGGTCTATTGTGATCAGCAAAGTCCTATGAGTTTTTCGCAGAACTCTGCACCGTCAATTTCGGTAAATTCAATTTTCACGCCGAGCTTATCTTCAAGTTCTTCGGCAGACATTCCGCAGAGGAACAAGTCACCTTCTGCCCGAAGTGTTGTTCTCGGCAAATACAGCACATCGCCAAGCTCACGTCCGTGGAGCTGCTCCGCAATATCCTTGCCCGTGAGCAGACCGCTGACTGTAACCTGACCGCCAAAGAAATTGTTCTTTACCATGTGGACCTTGCAGTCAAGTCCGGGGCATTTTTCTTTCAGTTTATCTACAAGCTTGCAGATGAATTTATATGAAGCCTCGCCTGTGCCAACTGAAACCTTGCGGTTGACTTTACATTCATCCTCATCGAGAGTAGAGAGCATGAAATCAAACTCGTGCTCAAATGATGTGAGAAGCCCCACACCGTTCTCGATCTGTGTGTACTCACCGTAGTGTTCGTCACTTGGCAGAGGAGTGCCGCTTGAGATATAGAATTCGTCGGATGCAAAGAACATACGCTCACCGAATTCTTCATTGAAACGCTCCACTTGACGGATCACGTCGGCACATTCTTCCGCTGTAAACGGCTCAAGATGATACAGTCCGTCACGGTGACCTGTAAGACCCGCGGGAACAACTGATACGCTGTCCATTTTTGGGTAATACTTTGAAAGATCCCGCATAGATCGCTCAAGCTCTTCTCCGTCGTTGATGCCGCGGCAAAGCACTATCTGACCGCGAAGCACAGTGCCTGCCTCCGCAAGTCTGTCAAGATAGGACAGCACCTCGCCGGCACGCTTGTTTTTCATCATCTTAACACGCAGTTCGGGATTTGTGGTGTGAACTGACACATTGACCGGGGAAATGTGCATCTCAATTATACGGTCAATATCTTCGTCGTGAAGATTTGTCAGTGTGATGTAGTTGCCGTGAAGGAACGCAAGTCGGCTGTCGTCATCCTTGAAGTAGATAGTCTCGCGCATTCCTTTCGGATTCTGGTCGATGAAGCAGAAGATGCATCCGTTTTCACAGCGGTGCTTTTTGTCCATCAGCGGTGTGCCGAATTCAAGACCGATATCGTCGTAGGTGTCCTTTTTGATCTTCACTTCTATTATATCCGGACCGCGGTGCAGTTTAAGCACTACCACCTCATCAGCAAGACGGAAGCGGTAGTCAAGCACGTCATTGATTTTGTGAGAGTTGATCTCAAGCAGTATATCTCCGACTTCCACTCCTGCCCGTGCGGCGCGTGAATGGGGAAGTACCCCTGTTATCTCTACCATTTGTGAGTCATCCAATCAAAACATAATTTATCAACTTATATTATACCTCAAATTCCATAAAAGGTCAACTCTTATACATTAAATAATATAAACAAAAAAGAGCAAAAGTGAATTTGCTCTTTTGATATTTGCTTTATTGGAGGCCGAAAAGGAGGGATGCGTATGTGGGATAGGGCCAATCCTTTTCCGCTGTCAGGTACTCTGCCTCATCGCAACAGCTGCGGAGACTGTTCATTCTCGGAATGATCTCGTCCTTCATGTAGAATGCGCGGATAGTCTTGTCCTTTCGCTCAGATACGCCTTCCATTGCCGCTTCAAGATCAGCTACTCTGTCGTAAATGTCGCAGGTGATCTTATTAAGGCGGGCTGCCATCTTTTCTTCATAAACGGAGGGGATTCCGAGAGCCTTTTTAGCGTTGCCTGCCTCGCATACTTCCTTTACGTAGGAGGTGATTGCGGGGAGTATCTCCTTGTACACCATGTCGATCATGACCTTGGCTTCGATGCGGATAGTCTTGGAGTAGTTTCCGAGGGTGATCTCATATCTGGACTTCATCTCCGTTTTTGTGTAAACGTGATGACGGGCAAACAGCTCAACATTCTTTTCGTCAAGGAAGCAGCCGAGAGCGTCGGGAGTGGTCTTGAGGTTGAGAAGACCGCGCTCCTCAGTTGCCTCTTTTATCCAAGCATCGTCATAGCTGTTGCCGTTGAAGATGATGCGCTTGTGGTTCTTTATCGTCTCGCGGATCAGGTCGTTGAGGGCGCTCTTAAAGTCATTCTGTCTCTCAAGAATGTCAGCAAACTGACGGAGAGATTCCGCAACTGCTGTGTTAAGGAATGTGTTGCAGTCACCGATAGAATTGGACGCACCAACCATACGGAATTCAAACTTGTTGCCCGTGAACGCGAAGGGGGATGTGCGGTTTCTGTCGGTGTTATCCTTCGGAAGAGGCGGGAGAGTGTCAACACCAAGCTGAAGCTGTGTTTTCTCCATGGGGTCGTAGTGGGTATTAGTCTCAAGCGCGTCGATGATTGCGGAAAGCTCGTCTCCGAGGAAGATGGAGATAACCGCAGGCGGAGCTTCGTCAGCACCGAGACGGTGGTCGTTTCCTGCAGTTGCGGCACTTATGCGGAGAAGATCCTGATATTCGTCTACTGCCTTGATTACGGCGCACAGGAACAGAAGGAACTGTGCATTGTCGTAGGGTGTTTTTCCGGGTTTGAGAAGATTTACACCTGTGTTTGTGGTGATGGACCAGTTGTTGTGCTTGCCCGATCCGCTTACGCTTGCAAAAGGCTTTTCATGCAGCAGACATACAAGTCCGTGACGCTTTGCCACCTTCTGCATGATCTCCATGGTAAGCTGGTTGTGGTCGGTCGCAATGTTCGCCTGTGTGTATATGGGAGCAAGCTCGTGCTGTGAAGGTGCCGCTTCGTTGTGCTCGGTTTTTGCAAGGATGCCAAGCTTCCAAAGCTCCTCGTCAAGCTCCTTCATGAATGCGTCGACCTGAGGCTTGATGGTGCCGTAGTAGTGGTCGTCAAGCTCCTGACCCTTGGGAGGCTTTGCACCGAAGAGGGTTCTGCCTGTGAAGATGAGGTCGCGTCTCTTGTCGTACATTTCCTTCGGAACAAGGAAGTATTCCTGCTCAGGACCAACACTTGTTCTGATGCAGGCAACGTCTGTGTCCGGGTCGAATAGCTTCAGTATGCGAAGTGCCTGAACGCCGATTGCTTCCATTGAACGGAGCAGGGGAGTTTTCTTGTCAAGTGCTTCTCCGCCGTAGGAACAGAACGCTGTGGGAATGCACAGAGTCTTATCCTTGATGAAAGCGTATGAGGTAGGGTCCCACGCGGTGTAGCCTCTTGCCTCGAACGTTGCTCTGAGACCGCCGGATGGGAAACTGGATGCATCTGACTCACCGCGAACAAGCTCCTTACCGGAGAATTCCATGATAACCCTACCGTCACCTACAGGGGAAATGAAGCTGTCGTGCTTTTCGGCAGTTACACCTGTGAGAGGCTGGAACCAATGGGTAAAGTGGGTGCATCCCTTGGAGATAGCCCAGTCCTTCATTGCGCCTGCCACAACATTGGCTATCTCAATGTCAAGATGACGGCCTTCGTCTATTGTTTTTTTCAGGGAGTCATATGTTTCCTTCGGCAGATATTTCTGCATGGCGGTTTCGTCGAATGCCAGCGAGCCAAAGTACTCTGTTACAAGAGCCATGTTATGTTTTCTCCATAATTAATCATATAATACAACATTATACTACATAATTACCGAGCGAATCAAGTTGAATTTGAGATTTTTTGCGATTTCGTTGGGTAGCACATTTGACGGCAAAAAAACGCACCTCGCTTTGGTGATATCGTTTGATGTGACGCTGTACCGAAAAAGAAAAACCGCACGATACTGTTACCGTGCAGTTGTGTATTCAGCTTGTTTTTTGTAGTATTCGAGAATTCCGTTCACCACACCGTCAGCCGCCGCTTCAATTCCTCCTGCGGATGCGATCTGCTCGTATTCCTCAACGGAGGTTATAAATCCCATTTCGATGAGTGCGGCAGGGAATTTTGGGTTGCGACAAAGGGCAAGAGACTGGTATGCATTTCCTCGATAGTACCGTCCGAGGCTGTCTGCCACCCCGCGCCCTACGGCTTCGGAAAGAAGCAATCCGCCGTCCATGCACCAGAGGGCGAGAGTACCGCGGATACGAGTAACGTCAACGCTGTAGTCCATGGAGTTTTGGTGTATCGACACGCAAAGATCAGGCTCAAGCTGCTCCAGCAGGTCAATTCGCTCGGTCAGTGAGACTGCAGTATCATCCGAGCGGGACAATGTAACCTCAGCACCGAGAGCGCGAAGCTTTTCAGCGGCAGAAAGGACGATTGAGAGGTTCAGATCCTTTTCGTTCGCACTTCCGTTTGCGCCGGGAGCACCGTTGTCATATCCGCCGTGACCTGCGTCAAGAACAATGTGAACTCCCGAAAGGGGTGCTTCTGAATCCAGGTCAAGCTTTACGGGATTTCTGAGAGTTACAACGATAGTGTCGTCAGTGTAGTAAAGATCGAAGCCGTAGAAGTTGGCAACGTCGTACAGTTCAAAGGAGTAACGAACCTTGTCTTCCAGTCTGACTACCGTACAGGACTTGAAAAGAGGATTTTTCGCTATTCTGGCCTCGGGGGCTGTTTCTCCGTCGGCATTGTAGAAGGTCACGACGAATCTTCCGTCTTCAATGCATCCGTTGTAGGGGAGATTGTCCGAGCAGGTGAGTGTAACGTGAGTTTCATCTTCACCGGATGTGACGGTGACGCTGTGAATCTTGGCAAGATCCCATGAGGGGAGGCTATCTGTCTCTTCCGCTTCGTCTATAGAAATATAACCGCCCATCCGCAGCTTGTAGTAGCCGCCAAGCAAGCTTACCGCATAGTCAGTCATGCCTTCGGATTGGACGGTGTAGTCGTTATAGTATGAGCTGTTTTCCGTGATCTTTAGGTTGGCGTAATCCACCGTAGCGCGCACTGCAATCATGGCATCCTTGCCAAGCACACGGACATTTGCACCTGTCTCTGTCATCGTTCCGTTAGCGTGATAGGCAGTATACTGTATGTCACCGCAGTCGAGTATCTCGCCCTCAGCTGCCGCAGGAAGAGTGATATTTGCACCGTAGGTTACACCAACGTATCCGTTTGCATTCCAGGTTTGGACCGGATATTCAAGAGCGGGCAGAGACGTTGTCGTACCGGCGACAGTAACATTTACCGAACTGCCGTAAGGAGCAACACACGATACCCAAACGGTTGAATTGGGAGTAGCCACGGGAGTTGAGGGATATATACCGATAATTGAAAGGGAACTGATGATAGTCTGCTCCTTTGGCTGCTGGGTAGAGCCTGTATCGGTGGAATAAGTGAGCGTATATTCATACGTTTTGCCGTTTTGCTCAAACACGAATACGTTTTTACCCTTCTTCAAGGTAACGTACAGACTGAAGTAGCCGCTCTTTGTTCTGCCCACCTTTTCTCCGTTGACGGTAAGAGGGTAATAGGGGTCGGACTGTCCGATTATGTAGGTTTTCTCGCTTGTCATAACGGAGCCGCTTACGGGAGAGCTTACAGTCACCTCTGCACCGTTTGAAACGATGTCCGTGTAGATTATCTCGTTTTTGTATACCGATTTCAGATCGTCAGCCGCACCGCGAATGTTTCTGCTTATTTCATCATAGCCGTAGCATATGCTTCCGCGGTAGTACTTTTCGCTTCTGGCGTAAGTTATCTGCTCGGTAAGCTCACCTTCGGGAGAGGTCCATTCACCCTCTTCGTATCTGTAGGAGGCATGGGCGATATACAGCTTCACATCAGAGCCGTCCAGCACGGTATTCCACCAGCGAAGTATTGTATCGTAAGGTGAAGATGAGGTTTCAAACTGCCAATAGATCTGCGGACAGATATAGTCGATGTAGCCGCCGTCTATCCACGCAGTTGCATCGCAGTAAAGCGATTTGTACGCTTCAAAACTTGCGGTGTCACTGCCGCCGTTTTTGCCGTCGTTGTTCTGCCACACGCCAAATGGAGAAATGCCGAAAACGCACTCGGGATCGGTTGCGTGAACAGTCTCGTAGCACAGCTTCACCATTTTGTTTATGTTGTCGCGGCGCCAGTCACCGATGTTCTCATATCCCGCACCGTATTTTTCGTACTCTTCGGCATCGTCAAACTCGATTTTTGCGCCGTTTGCGTCATACACGGGGTAGGGGTAGAAGTAGTCGTCGAAAACAATGCCGTCAACGTCGTACTTTTCCACTATCTCAGCCACGCCGTCTGCAACAAGCTGCCATACTTCGGGTATTCCAGCGTTAAAGTACAGTTTTCCATCGTCATAAGGCACCACCCAATCGGGATTCTGTCTCGCAGGACTCATCTCGGGGAGCTCGTCAATATCGTGAGAGTTCATTATCACGCGAAGAGGATTTACCCAAGCGTGAACGTAGATATTGCGGCGGTGTCCTTCCTTTACAAGATAGTCGAGGGGGTCGAAAAGAAGAGTTCCGCTTGTGTTTATCACGGAAGAGACGGGGAAGATATCGCTGTCATACAGAGCGTCAGCCGTGGGACGCACCTGGAAGAATATTGTGTTAAGCCCCACTTCGGTACAGGTGTCGAGGATCGCGTCAAGCTCAGCCTTAAGCTCATCTGCGGACAGGTCTGTACGGGAGGGGTAGTCGATGTTGTATGTAGATGCGATCCAAACGCCGCGCACTTCTGAATCGGGGTTGATTATTCCCACAAGAGAGGCACTGACGGGATCGTTTATCATCTCAGGATTTGTTTCGTCGAAATGTTTATTGCAACCCGTGAGGGTGAAAAGCAAAATTATGGCAAGGAGAAAACAGGTTAACAGTGTGTTTCTTTTTGTCATGGGGTATCCTTTCGGTATTATCCGACATTTACAGAAATATTCTATCATAAATGCTTGTTTTTATCAATACGGAGCGTAAAATTAGATTTGTAAATAATATGCAAATGAGCGGGGTGGCAGGACTGAAAAACAAAAAAAGAAAGCGCACCAAACGCTCTCTTTTTCGGTATTTTATCAGTCTTCGTGAAGATCGGAGAGATAGGAAACCTGCATATATTCGCCGGGGTCCTCTGCCTTTCCGTTAACGTAAAGCTCAAAGTGGAGATGGCTCTCCTCGGCGCTCTCAATAAGTGCGGTGTCCCCCGATGCTCCGATGACCTGACCGCGCTTTACTGTGTCGCCAACCTTGCAAAGATCCATTGACTCTTCGCTCAGCCCCTTGTACTTTGTTACCGCACCGCCTGTATGCTGAACGGAAACTGTTACACCCATCATGGGGTCGTCTACTATCTCACAAACTGTGCCGTCGGCTGCAGCGAATACGGGAGTTCCGGGAGAGCATGCGAAGTCAAGGCCCTTGTGGGTGCGGTAATCATTCATAGTGGTGGAAAACACGGGAACGTCCGCACTGAATCCCTTCAGCACAAGACTGTCAACGGGAGCGGAAAAGGTGGGGAGGACGTCTGTGCTAGGCTGAACGGCTGATACTTCCTTGTCGTCGGGAACATCCGCACTTGCTTCAGTTTCGGGAGTTGTGGGAGTGTCTGTTGTTTCGGTTATAGAGGGAGTACCCTTGTCAGGCTTATCGGGAGTATTTATGCTTGTTTCGGGTACATCGGTCTCGTTGACGTTGCTAATGGGCGGGTTTTCGGGAGTTTTGCTCTTCTTATTAGCGCTTCCCGTGAGAGCCACAAGAACAGCGGCAGCCGCGAGAATTACCACAAGAGAGATGAGTAAGATTCTGTTTTGCTTTTTTGTAATGGAGTTATTCATAATTATCCTTCCTTTGATGTTTGAATTTGACTTAGATTGATTATTTTTTGCTTCGTCATTATTTTTGCCACAGTACGAAGTTTTATACAGAAAAGACAGGATAATTTATAGTTTTGTTTTACCAAAAAATAATTTCCCATATCTATATACTTTTTGCGTTTTATGTGGTATAATTGAATATAATTAAAGAATTTTAATCATTTTATCGAAAAAAGAGGTATTTATGAAAAGCAAGGATAAGGTCAGAAGATTTGACTTTAAGAGAAAGCCCATAAAGCACGCGTGGCTCACCCCTGTTGCGAAGGGGATACTCAGTATTCCTGACCTTAAGAAGCGTGGGTCGGAAATAAGAAAGCATAATATGGAAGAACTTGAGGGAAAACCGTACATTCTTCTTGTTAACCATTCTTCTCTCGTTGACCTTAACATGATGCTCATGGCAACTCACCCCTATCCCGTGAACAACGTAATGTCACTTGAGGGGTTCAATACATATACTTTCCCCGTGATGTACTCTCTCGGTGTGCTCGGTAAGCGTAAGTTTACAACTGACATTAACCTGATCCGCAATATCAAGTACTGTCTGCACGAGCTTGGACATATTTTCTGCATATTCCCCGAGACCAGATATTCACTTGACGGATGTACTTCGTTCATACCTGATGCACTCGGTAATCTGGTGAAGATGATGAAGGTGCCGTGCGTTATGCTGAAGCTGCAGGGTAACTTTGTAACAAGTCCCCAGTGGAACAAGAAAAACAAGGGCATCAAGGTTGACGCGGATATGTTCCCCCTTGTTACGGCTGATGAAGTGAAGACTATCTCTGCCGATGAAGTAAACCGCCGTATCGAAGAAGCATTCGTTTACGACGATTACCGCTGGCAGTATGAAAATAAAGTTGTAATTGACCATCCCGACCGCGCAAAGGGTCTGCATTGCCTTCTTTACAAGTGCCCTGCTTGCGGAGCGGAGCATCAGACGGATTCTGCGGGAGACACACTGTGGTGTAACGCCTGCGGTAAAAAGTGGCGTCAGGATGAGTACGGCAGAATGGCAGCCCTTGAGGGAGAAACAGAATTTGCCCACATCCCCGACTGGTCAAACTGGGAGAGAGAATGTGTGCGCAAGGAGATCGAAGAGGGCACTTACTACTTTGAAGATACCGTTCAGGTGCAGACTCTTCCAAGCTGGTACAGATTCTTCAAGCACGGTGAGGGTAAGCTTGTTCAGACTCCCGACGGAATACGCATCGAGTGCAACGCTTACGGCGAGCCAACGGTTATCGAGAAGAAGCCCCTTGAGCTTTACAGCCTGCACATAGAGTACGACTACCTCGGACGCGGCGACTGTGTTGACATCTCCACTCCCGACGAAAGCTATTGGCTGTATCTCTCAAAGCGAGACGCAATAACCAAGCTCAGCTTTGCTACTGAAGAGATATACAAGATAGCGAGAGAAAAGGCTGAATTTGCAAAGCGTAACGAAGCGGAAGCAAAGGCATAACCAAATAAAAAAACCGCCGTTGGAGCGCTTCCTTCGGCGGTAATTTGTTATTGTACGTTCATTTTCTTGTATTTCAGCTTGAATATTATTGAGCAGACAATAAGTATAACAGGGAAGAGTATTCCCGCAAGGAGAGAGGTCTTGAGATCTGCTCCTGTTGCTCCCATTACCGCACCCACAAGTGAGGGACCGGAGGTGCATCCTATGTCTCCCGAGAGAGCCAGCAGAGCAAACATGGCAGTGCCGCCTTTGGGGAAGCTGGCTGATGCTACACTGAGCACGCCGGGCCAGAGAATACCAACGGAGATACCGCAGAGGGCGCATCCGATGAGAGATACAACGGGCCAGGGGGAGAAGGACGTGATAAGGAACGAAAGTACGCACAGAACAGCGGAGGCAATAATGAAGTTGAGCAGGTTTACCTTTTCGCTGTACTTGCCGTAGAATGCCCTAACGATACCCATCATTACGGAGAAGAGACAAGGACCTGCCAAATCTCCTACAGTTTTTGAAACCTTGAGACCGCTTTCAGCGAACGCAGATGCCCACTGTGCCATCGCCTGCTCAGCCGCACCGGAGGATATCATCAGCAGTACAAACAGCCAGAACAACCCCGATTTTGCAAGCTGACCTACAGTCATACCTTCACCCTCGGCTGTGAGCGTGTTTATGGGCACTTGCGTGAAATAGAAGATATTGAACAGGGGAAGCAGTGCCCAAATGCAGCAGAGCACCTGCCAGTTTTCCTTTCCGAATACTGCGAAGAACAGGGTAGAGAGCACGATAACTCCAACCATGCCCCAACAGTAGAAGGAGTGGAGCAAACTCATCGCCGCGGCCTTGTTGTCGGCAGGACTTGCTTCAACTATAGGGCTTGTGAGCACCTCAATAACACCGCCGCCCATTGCGTAGATGACAACAGAGATGAGCAGTCCTGTAAACGGCGGCAGAATGGTTGGTAAAAACGCCATACCAATAAGTCCGACTGCACAGAATGAATGTGCCGCGAGCATACAGGTACGGTAGCCGATCTTATCAACGAATTTCGAGGACAAAAAGTCCATTGTAAGCTGTACTATAAAGTTAAGGGTGATAAGCCAAGTTATCTTTGTCAGAGGAATTCCGTACTGTTCGTTGAATATCAGAAACAACAGCGGCGGAAAATTTACTATAAGCGCCTGAGTTGAATATGCAACGTAGCAGGCATAGATCGTGTGTCTGAAATTATTCTTGATTGCCATTTTGACCTCGCGTTGGTGTCGTTGCCTGTATGATACCATAAAACGAGGCGGAAGTCAA
>SVSK01000072.1 GCA_015064345.1 Oscillospiraceae bacterium
CAGTTGTTTAAGTGCTGAACCGGAGCGGTTAAAAATAATATAAAAGAAAGGTAAAAATCGAAATGTTTGAAAACTTCAAGACTTTTTCCTACGATTTCGCAGGCAGACCGCTCGTAATCGAAAGCGGTAAGATGGCAGGCCTTGCAAACGGCTCCGTTCTCGTTAGATACGGCGAAACTGCAATACTCGCTTGCGCTACCGCATCCGAAAGACCCAGAGACGGTATTGACTTCCTTCCCCTCTCCATCGACTTTGAAGAAAGACTTTACGCAGTTGGCAGAATCCCCGGCTCTTACCTCAAGAGAGAAGGCAGACCCAGCGAAAAGGCTATCCTCACATCCCGTGTGATCGACAGACCTATCCGTCCCCTCTTCCCCAAGGATCTCAGAAACGACGTAGTTATTTCCCTTCTCGTTCTCTCCGTTGACCACGACGCTTCTCCCGAGATCGCTGCAATGATCGGCGCGTCTATCGCTCTGTCCATTTCCGACATTCCGTGGAACGGACCTATCGGCGGTGTGTTCGTAGGTCTCACTGAAGAAGAAGGACTCATCATCAACCCCACAGCAGAACAGCGTGAACGCTCCATTCTCGAGCTGACCGTTGCAGGTACAGAGAAGAAGGTCGTTATGATCGAAGCAGGCGCTGCTGAAGTTCCGGACGACAAGATGTTCGAAGCTATCATGCTCGCTCACGAAGAGATCAAGAAGGTTTGCGCTTTCATTGAAACAATCAAGGCTGAAATCGGCAAGCCCAAGTTCGAATATCCCTCTGCTGAGCTTGATCCCGAGCTCTTCGACGCTGTTTACGACTTCTGCGCTGAAGACGTAAAGGTTGCTCTTGACACAGACGACAAGAACGTTCGTGACGCTCGTATTGCTCCTATCAGAGAAGCTGTTTACAACAAGTTCGACGAGGGAAAGGAAGAAATGCACGTTGTTCTCGACGAAGTTCTCTACAAGATCCAGAAGAAGATCGTTCGCCGCTGGCTCCTTGACGACCAGAAGCGCGTTGACGGCAGAAAGATGGATCAGATCCGTCCTCTCGCCGCTGAAGTTCACCTCTTCAACCGTGACCACGGTTCCGGTATGTTCACAAGAGGTCAGACACAGGTACTTACAGTAGCAACTCTCGGTTCTATCTCCGACGTTCAGATGCTTGACGGTATCTCCGAAGAAGAAACAAAGCGTTACATGCACCACTACAACATGCCCGGTTACTCCGTAGGTGAAGCTAAGGCTGTAAGAAGCCCCGGCCGCCGCGAGATCGGTCACGGTGCACTTGCTGAACGCTCCCTCATTCCCGTACTTCCCTCCGTTGAGGAATTCCCCTACGCTATCCGTTGCGTATCCGAAGTTATCTCCTCCAACGGTTCTACATCTCAGGCTTCCGTATGCGGTTCCACACTTGCTCTCATGGACGCAGGTGTTCCGATCAAGGCTCCTGTTGCAGGTATCTCCTGCGGTCTTATCACTGAAGGCGACCGTTGGATGACCATGATCGACATTCAGGGTCTTGAAGACTTCTACGGCGACATGGACTTCAAGGTAGCAGGTACTCACGCAGGTATCACATCCATTCAGATGGACCTTAAGATCGACGGTCTTACACCTGAGATCATCAAGGAAGCTCTTGCTGTAACTCACAAGGGTCGTGACTACATCATTGACGAAGTAATTCTCAAGGCTATTCCCGCTCCTCGCGCTGAAGTTTCCGATTACGCTCCCAAGATGATCTCCATGAAGATTCCCGTAGACAAGATCGCTGAAGTTATCGGTAAGCAGGGTAAGGTTATCCAGGGCATCGTAGCTGACACAGGCGCAAAGGTTGACATCGAAGACGATGGTTCCGTATTCATTTCCGGTATCGAAAAGGCTTCCATCGAGGCTGCCAAGAAGATCATCGAAGGCATTATCTTCGAGCCCGAAGTTGGCGCGATCTACGAAGGTGTCGTTACCAGAATCATTCCCATTGGTGCGTTCGTTGAGTTCGCTCCCAAGAAGGAAGGCATGGTACACATCTCCAAGCTCGACAAGAAGCGCACAGAAAAGGTTGAAGACGTTTGCAACGTTGGCGACAGAATCAAGGTTAAGTTCCTCGGTACTGACGAAAAGGGCAGACTCAATCTCTCCCGTAAGGACGCTCTTGACGCAGAATAATGCACTTGCATGACAAAAGGCCAAAACTCGAAAGAGCTTCGGCAAGTGCCTGAGAATCCATCTTCGATGAATTCTCCAAAGTGCGATTATTTATTGCACTTGCATGACAAAAGGCCAAAACTCGAAAGAGCTTCGGCAAGTGCCTGAGAATCCATCTTCGATGAATTCTCCAAAGTGCGATTATTTATTGCACTTGCATGACAAAAAGCCAAAACTCGAAAGAGCTTCGGCAAGTGTCTGAGAATCCATCTTCGATGAATTCTCCAAAGTGCGATTATTTATTGTACTTGCATGACAAAAGGCCAAAACTCGAAGAGCTTCGGCAAGTGCCTGAGAATCCATCTTCGATGAATTCTCCAAAGTGTAAATTAAATCTAAAACATCAAAGCGGTATCACAAATGTGGTATCGCTTTTTTTCGTATATTTTAATTTTATGTTAGTTTTTTCGCCACTCACTTGATTTGTTCGCACTATTACTTTATAATATTACTATAGAAAGCAAACAAACAGCATATAATAAAGGAACGGTGGAAAATTGAACAATACTAATTATCCTAAAAATACCGAAAATAACGCAGTACCACAGCAGCCTGCACAAACCGCTCCCGTAAGGCAGAATCTGGCAAACAGACAGCCAACCGGTCAAACAGGCACGCCGAGACCCACAACACAGACTGCACAGCAGCGCCGTCCTCTCACAAATGAAGAACGCAGACGCATGGAAGCGGCACGTCAAGCGGCACTTCGCGGTACAGCAGCGGGTACTTCCGTTTCTGCACAGGCAACGAGACCTGCAAATGCTCCGGCAAGACCCACGGGTACTCCTGCACAGAGACCTGCAGGAACACCGACTCAGAGGCCTACAGGAACACCAGCGCCACGTACAACATCTCACCGTCCTGCTGCATCTCCCGCACCCCGGCAGAACGTGAGCCATCCCCGCCCTGTAAGTCAAACCGAGAATATTCCGGTAACTACATACACACCGCCACAGAGGCAGTACACTCCCGATGGCGAGTATGTGCGCGATTATCAGAACAACGAGCCCGCTCGCAACAATATGACGCCCAAAAAGAAAAAACGCGTGAGAATCCCGTGGGGAATAATCGTGTTTATCCTTCTCATCGGTGCCGTGGTGTTCTTCGCAGGCAAGCATATTCTCGAAAATCCCACCGAGCCGAGAGATGATGACCCCGAGATCGTCGAAACGGGTGACACCGATGACATTGTTACACCGCCCGAAACAGATGACACGGAAGAGACTGACGCACCAGAGACCGATGCACCTGTAGTTAACCCTTACGGATATGCCGTTAACAAGTCCAACACAGAGCTTGACGTAGGTAATCTTATCCTCGTAAACTACGAGCATCCTTATGCAAGAGTAGACAGCGTGTTCCTGATGAACGTAAGAGCAAACAAGGGCAGCGACCTTCAGGTTTCCGCAATGGATGACGCTCTTGCTCCTGACGCATTCCACGCTCTTGACAAGATGACAGCCGAGCTTCGCGGTACAGGATGCGGAGACTGGCTGCTTCTCACAAGCGGATACCGCGACGTAGCAGAACAGCAGGCCATTTGGGACAAAAACCTCGCTCAGAGTGGCGAAGAATACACCAAAATGTACGTTGCAGAGCCGGGCAACAGCGAGCACCACACAGGTCTTGCGGCTGACCTTGCCTTCTTCACGTATTCTTATGCCTCCATCCCCGTTGCGGATCATGAATACCGCACATGGCTGTGGGATAACTGCGCGGACTACGGCTTCATCCTCCGCTACGAGGCTGACAAGACTGACATCACTCACATTGCATACGAAGCATGGCACTTCAGATACGTCGGTGTTCCTCATGCATATGCGATCACTGCACTTGACATGTGTCTTGAAGAATACATCGAATACATTAAGAAATACAGCGCTACTGCTGATATGCTCCACATCAAGCCTGACGGAACTATCGCGGACATCAATGTTGTAAACGCAAAAGATATCACCGAGGGTTGGGTAACATACTACGTTCCCATGACCGAGGGTGAAACAACAGAAATTATCATTCCCTTCTCCGAGGCTGATTTCGACTGCGAGATCTCCGGTAACAACGCAGACGGATTTATCGTCACAGTAACCCCCAAAAGTGTAAACTGATTTCAGGATATTAATTCTGATAATTCAACTAACATTTCATCCTTTATCATTTATCCGTCACATTGGGGAAATATAATATGCGTGTAAAGCAAAAAACATCCCCAAACAGGGTAACTATACATAAGGAAGGTAATGTTATGAACGAATTTGATAACAAAAACGATCAGTTTGAAAATGACATAAGCAACAATATCCCCACCGAAACTCCCCATACTGTCGAGGACAAGGCACAGGAAACCGTCTCCGCCGCACCTGAAACTGACACACCCGTGAATAATGCACAGCCGGCACAGAACCAGTATCAGCCATACGGCGATCCCTACGGATACAGACCGCAAGGCAATCCCCAGGGCTACGGATATGTTCCCTACAATTACAATCAGCAGGGCAATCCTTACGGCAATCCATACGTGCAGCAGAATCCTTACGGGCAGGGTATCTCATACACTCCCGTACAGAAGAAAAAGAAAGAGAAAAAACAGAAATCCGGTATTTCCGGCGGTGCTGTAGCACTTATCTGCTGTGCAACGATCATTCTGTCCGGTGTGTTTGGCTTCGGCGGCGCATATATGGCGGATATATATTTTACCGACGGCAATGCACCTGTAAGCTCATCTACCCCCGAAGATCAGATCAGCTTTGACTCTCCCGTTGTGATCTACCGTGATGTAGACAATATTCAGACATCAGCAGGAGAAAACGGTGAGACGCTGAACTACAGCCAGGTTGCGGCCATTGTAAAGGATTCCGTCGTTGAGATCACCACTGAATACAATGTCCAGAGCGTTTGGTACAATTACGTTACACAGGGTGCCGGATCCGGCGTGATCATCTCCGAAAACGGATACATCATCACAAATGCCCATGTTATCACCGGAGACTCAGGAGCTGTTGCTGACAATATTATCGTGCGCCTCACAAACGGACAAGTTTACAACGCAGCAGTTGTGGGATATGACACAGACTCCGACATCGCTATAATAAAAATTGAAGAAACCGGTCTCTCAGCGGCAGTTTGCGGTAACAGCGACAATCTTGCTGTTGGTGAAGAGCTGGTAGTAGTCGGTAATCCGCTCGGTGAGCTTGGCGGTACAGTAACAAACGGTATCGTCAGCGCTACAGAGCGTGAGATCGACGTAAACGGTGTTACAATGAGCCTCATTCAGACAAATGCTGCTGTAAGCCCGGGCAACTCCGGCGGCGGTATGTTCAATATGAAGGGTGAGCTTGTCGGTATCATCAATGCAAAATCCAGCGGTACAGGTGTTGAAGGCCTCGGCTTTGCTATTCCGATCAACGAATCTCTCCGTGTCACAGAACAGCTCATGGAATACGGATACGTGCGCGGAAAGACATTTATCGGCGCAAGCTTTGATGAGGTCACATCCTCAAACAGCTTCTACTACTTCTACGGAGTAAAGCCCGGTGTTTATATCACATATCTTGAAAAGGGCTACAATGATGAAGTGCTGAAGCAGGGCGACCGAGTTGTAGCTATCGATGGAGCCACGATCTCCACATTCGATGAGATCAAGTCTATCGTTTCAAAGGCAGAAGTCGGAGACAAGCTGACCTTCCAGGTAGAACGTGAAGGCAAGCTCATTGAGGTAGAGGTTACCTGCTACGAAAAGGTTCCTGAGAGCGCAAAGGAAAACGTTCAGTTCGAACAGTAATTCTGAAATAAACGATTAACAAGAGGGGGACACTTTATGTACCCTCTTTTGCGTTAAACATACAGAAAAGGAGACAGATTATGTATAACATTCTTGTAGTTGACGATGAAGAAATGATCCGTCGGCTAATATCCAAATACGCAGTTTTTGAAGGACATACTGTCACCGAGGCAGGAGACGGCATGGAGGCGGTGGAGCTTTGCCGCAAGAACTCATATGACATTATGATAATTGACATCATGATGCCGGAGCTTGACGGATTCTCTGCCTGCAGAATGATACGCAAGTTTTCCGATATTCCGATCATTATGCTCTCCGCAAGGGGCGAGGAATATGACCGCATCAACGGCTTTGAGCTTGGAGTCGATGACTATGTGGTGAAGCCCTTTTCCCCAAAAGAGCTGATGCTTCGCATTGACGCAGTAATGAAGCGTTACAACTCAGGCGGTACCGGAGCGATCACAAATAAAGAAGAGTCGCAGAACGAGGTTATTGAGCTCTCCGACGGCGGACTCCGTGCAGATCTTACCGCAAGAATCGTTTATGTTGACGGAAAACGTGCGGAGATGACACCGAAGGAATACGATCTCTTCTTCTATATGCTGAAAAATAAAAATATCGCTCTGACTCGCGAAAAGCTCATCTGCGAGGTGTGGGGATATGACTACTTCGGAGACGACAGAACTCTTGACACTCACATTAAGCTGCTTCGCAAGAGCCTTGGAAAATATGCAAAGTATATCGTTACCTTGAGGGGAGTGGGCTACCGCTTTGAAACAGAGATCTAAACATGACAACAACTCCCGCACCGTCAGCCTTAGAGCAAAAATGGTGCTGTCCTTTGCGCTGTTTGGCATAATCGTGCTTGCGGTGCTATGGCTTTTCCAGACCGTACTGCTTGACGACATATACATGTTTCTTAAGCAACGGGATCTTGACACCTGTGCGG
>SVSK01000073.1 GCA_015064345.1 Oscillospiraceae bacterium
CGCTTTTCAACAGGAACATAACCCTCAAACACACCGGAAGGCACAATCGCTGTATATGTGTCGGGCTGCTGGATTCCGAATGCGTAGAGAACTACAGATGCGATGTCACGGATCTGCATATCTGTTTCAAGGCCGAGATCGTCAACAGATGTGATCTTGTCGCTATTCATAACAGTGTGACCTGCCGCCGCAAACATAATGTTCATTGTGGGAGTATCGTCACCACCGTGAGAGCCGCCCTCTGTTCCGCCGTGGTCAGCTGTTACGATGAAGAGTGTGTTTTCAATGTAACCCTTTTCAACGTACTTGTCATAGATCTGACCGATATATCCGTCAGTTGTGGTAACCTGTGCGAGGTGGGTCTCACTGCCGTATCCGCTTCCGTGACCTGCGCCGTCACAGTCGTCGAACTGGATAAAGAGCATCTTGGGATCGGTTTCATCAAGGTAAGCAAGGATCTTTTCGGTAAGTTCTTCGTCGTCATCCGCTGTATCCTTGTGAACGCCGAGGCCTTCCTCAATGATACCGTGGTTGATGGGATTCCATGTGCTGAAGGAAGCAAGGTTAGCTTCTGCATCGTTCTCACGAATAAGTCTGAACACGCTGGGGAAGATAGACTCGGGATCGTAATGAGTAACGTCAACTATGGAGTTTGTCAGTCTATGAAGATCGGGAGTTACGCCGTGAAGCATGGAGCCCCAGCACTGAGCGCTGATGGAAGGAGTAGCAGACTGGCATGTGTATGTAACAGCGCCATTCTCGAAGATCTTGTCAAGGTTGGGTGTTTCTGTCTGATTGAAGAATGCGCCACCGCCGTCTACACCGATGAGGATAACACGGTCGTAAACAGTGTTTACTTCAGGTGCGGGAGCATCGGTTTCGGGAGCGCCTGTCTCGGGAGCACTTGTCTCGGGTGCGTCTGTCTCAGCCGGTGTTTTGTCGCACGCGGTAAACACAAGTGTTGTCATAATGATCGCAAGGATCAGAGCAAGGATTCTTTTCATTTCTTTCCTCCAAAGGATAATTTTCGAGGGTACTTTGCCTCTTTACAAGTGTAATTATATACCAAAACCTCCATTTCGTCAATGAATTTGGGCAACAATTTTTGGTGTATCGTCTCTTTTTGCGCAAAACTTGTCTTTATATGCATATATTTTTTGCCTGCGGTAAAACAATTTACAAAATACCCTTTGAATATTGCTTCATAATATTATATAATGAAAGGTACACTGAAAATACAGGAGGTGGAGTAATGCCAAAGTACAAGGTGCTGTCCGACAGCCTTGCAAAGAGAATTGAAGAAGAACAACGCTGCGGCACATTCGAGAAGACAGGCTTTGACAACAGTAATGTCATTCGCCGCAATCAAGTGCCCACTGACAAGCCGTCTATATGGCGTCCGACATTTGTTCACGATATAGATAAGATCATGCACTGCCCATACTACAACCGCTACACGGACAAGACTCAGGTTTTCTCGCTTGTGAAGAATGACGATATCACCCGTCGGTCTCTCCACGTCCAGCTTGTGTCCCGCATTTCACGCACCATTGGCCGTGCGCTTAATTTGAATCTTGACCTGATTGAGGCTATCGCTCTCGGTCACGACATCGGACATCCGCCTTTTGCTCACACGGGTGAATGGTATCTGGACGAGCTGTATCACAAGAACACAGGCAGACACTTTTCACACAACATTCACTCCGTGAGAGTGCTTGATAAGATTTTCCCATACAACATCAGCCTGCAGACGCTGAACGGAATTGCCAGCCACAACGGAGAGATCGAGCTTGAGGAGTATTACCCCCAGCCCATTACCTCTTTTGAAGAGTTTGATAAGATCATTGAGTCCTGCTATGAGAGCAAGCTGAATGCGAATCGACTGCTTCCCTCTACTCTTGAGGGTGCGGTAGTAAGAATATCGGATATTATCGCATATCTCGGCAAGGACAGACAAGATGCGGCCCGCTATGGCATGGTTGAAGAAAGCGCATTCGTCAACGAGGACATCGGTTCTATCAACGCGGAGATAATCAACAATCTCGTTGTTAACATTATCGAAAACAGCTACGGCAAGCCCTACATCAAGCTTGACAAGCGGCATTTCAAGGCCCTGCAGGAGTCGAAGAGAGACAATTACTGCATGATATACGAGTCTGCCGCAACACGAGCAAAGCTGGACGTTACTGCAAAGCCCATGATGGCGGAGATATACGGTCAGCTTCTTGACGATCTTCGCGTCGAAAAGAAGTACTCGCCCATATTCACTCACCACATTGACTTTGTCAACAAGTCGTACTACAAGCGCGAGACTCCCTATGAGCAGACTGAGCCTAACCAGCTGGTGGTCGACTTCATCGCCAGCATGACCGACGACTATTTTATTGATCTGCATAAGTACCTGTTCCCCGGAAGTGAGTACACCGTGGAGTATAAGGGGTATTTTGATTAAAACCTGTCACTATTCGTGAGGAACACAAGGACACTCATGCCGCGCCCTTGTGAATCCCTGGCACTTAGAGAAGGGAAAGCCACTTCGTTCTATTTCCCCTCTCTAAGAACTCACCCTTTTGGCTCTGCTTTAGCCAAAACATAAATCGACTCACGCCAATATTATTCATCCGTGACTGCGACAGTTCGCCCGTCAAGTTTGAACTCGCTCGTAAAGTTCGATTGACATGGTTAATAAATCGGCTCGTTTGCTTACAGTTTTTAGCGAAACGAAAAGCCAAGAAGGGGATCCTTAAGGGGAAGAATTAGAGAAACTGCAGTTGATTTTTCAGAGATAGCAATAATTGGCGGGATTAAGTCGCTTGAAAGTATAGACGAAAGTGAATATCCCGTCCTCCTTCCCCGCCGTGCATTTACAGCAGAAGCAGTCGAGACGAAGTCTCGTGGGTGGAATAGGCTTAATTAATGGGTTTTGTGTGCTAAAGATTCCACCCAGGTGATTCACAAGAGGTGTGTGTAGATGTCTAATCGAGAACGTAGTTCTCGTGGGCAGGGTTTGCTAAAGGTGGGTTTATGTTATCTTAATACCCTGCCCGGGTGCGCACCCACGCGTAGTGCAAAAAATAGGTTGAATAAGCAAGTTCGGCTGAATAGTAAAGAGAAGCATCCCACAACGCCCCACGCATAGTGGAATAATTAGTTGAACCCAAAGCGAAGAAAAGTGATTACAATAAAAACGAGGATATATAATAATGTTCGAAAGCGTATTACAGGAAATACTTGCCCACAACAGAATAATCATCCACCGACACTCAAATCCAGACGGAGATGCGCTGGGCAGTCAGATCGGACTCAAGCACATTCTGAAGGAGAATTTCCCTGAAAAGGAAGTATATGCTGTGGGAGACGACGCCAAGCGGTACGCTTTTATGGCTGATTCCACAATGGATGAGATCCCCGACGAAGCCTACAATGGCGCCCTTGCCATCATTCTTGACACGTCTGCCAAATCTCTCATCAGCGACGATCGGTACACCCTCGCGCGCCGCACAGTTCGCATGGATCACCACATCTTCTGCGAAAAAATAGCTGATGTTGAGCTGACTGACACCTCATACGAAAGCTGCTGCGGTCTCGTGGCCGATTTTGCAAAGAGATGTCACCTGACTCTCACTCCCCTTGCGGCAAAATCTCTCTACACAGGTATGATCACCGACTCAGGCCGCTTCCGCTACGATTCCACTACATCCCAGACTTTCCGTTTGGCAGCGTATCTGATGGAGCAGCAGTTTGAGACAAACGACATCTACCGCAATCTTTACGCCGACGACTACAGCCGTATTAAGCTTCGCGCTGAGTTCATTCTTAAGATTCAGTTCACCGAAAAGAACGTGGCTTACATATACACGACCCGCGAAGAGGCTGAGGCAACAGGTGCGGACATCTTCTCTATCTCCCGCGGCATGGTCAACACAATGGGTGACATTCGCGGCGTGGATATCTGGGTCAACTTCACCGAGACCGAGGAAGGTGTGCTCTGCGAGATCCGTTCAAGCAAGTACAACATTAACCCTATCGCGGTAAAGCACGGCGGCGGCGGTCATGCAAAAGCCAGCGGTGCTACGCTGAAGGATCGCGCTGAGGCTATGGAGCTGCTCTCCGAGCTTGAAGCACTCTTGGAGGTGTGACATGAACAGAGATAAGATGGAAGTGATTCTTTCAAAGATCAAAGAATACAGCCGCATCATGCTCTTCCGACACATGCGTAACGACGGCGACTGCGTTGGTGCGACAAAAGGTCTTAAGGAGATAATAAAGCTCACTTACCCCGAAAAAGAGGTATACATAATTGACGAGGATCACTCGGACTACTTGGACTTTCTCGGCGGTGAGGACGAGCCTGTCGCAGATGAAGTATATGCCGAAGCACTCGGTATCGTTATCGACACGGCAACGGAAAAGCGCATCTCCAATCAAAAATACAAGCTTTGCAAAGAGATCGTGAAGATCGACCACCACATCGAGAACGACGAAACACAGTACGGCGACTACACATGGGTCGAGGAAGAGCGTTCCTCTGCCTGTGAGATGATCGCAGAGTTCTATACCGCATTCAAGGATGAGCTGAAGATCAGTCCCGAGGCGGCGACTTACATCTACGCGGGCATGGTCACCGACTCCGGCAGATTCCGCTTCCGCTCCGTTACGGGAGACACTCTCCGTTGTGCTGCGGAGATGCTGGACTGCGGAATTGACACCGACACTCTCTTCGCCCATCTGTATCTGACGGATTTCGAGAGTCTTAAGTTCAAGTCATACGTTTACGACAAGATGAAGATCACCGAAAACGGCGTGGCTTACGTCTATATCTCCAAAAAAGCACAGGAAAAGTTCGGTCTGACCTTTGAGGAAGCCTGCACCTGCGTGTCATTTATGGATTCCATTAAGGGATGCCTGTGTTGGATCGCCTTTATTGACGACGAGGAGACAAAAAGCATCCGTGTGCGTATCCGTTCCAGGTTCTGCCCTGTTAATACTGTGGGCGAAAAGTATCGCGGCGGCGGTCACGATTGCGCTTGCGGTGCAACTGTATATAATAAAAAGGAAGTGAGCGCACTTGTAGCTGACTCTGACGCACTTATCGGCGAATTCAAGGCGACTCACGAAGGATGGTTATGAGGATACTTATCACAAATGACGACGGACTGAATGCTCCCGGACTTGTGCCGCTCATCAAGTGGTGCAAGAAGCATGGGGATGTTACTGCGTTCGTTCCCAAATATGAGCAAAGCGGAAAAAGCCACGGAATTGAGTTTCACAAGCCTTTTGAGGTGAAAGAAGTAGAGCTTGAGGATGGTATCAAGGTCTACTCCGTTGACTCCACCCCTGCTGACTGCGTCAGATACGCGATTCTCGGACTGAAGTTGGAGTTTGACCTCATCATCTCCGGTATCAACCGCGGCCTCAACATCGGAAGCGACATTCTCTATTCCGGTACGGCAAGCGCGGTATTCGAGGGATGCAGATTGGGTGTGAAGGGTATTGCTATCTCCACCTCTCCCGAGGGATACAGCACAGCGGTGGACAAGCTTGAC
Source organism: Oscillospiraceae bacterium (assembly GCA_015064345.1). Classification (GTDB taxonomy): domain Bacteria; phylum Bacillota; class Clostridia; order Oscillospirales; family CAG-272; genus UMGS1696. Next base: position 5,547 of record SVSK01000073.1, read on the forward strand.
TTGATCTACGATTTCTTCAAAAAGCACGATCTGCTTACCCGCCACGATCTCTACAACGTGAACATTCCCGAGGAGATAAGGGGGATCAAGATCACACGTCAGGGCGGGCCGTACTATTCCGACGAGTTCCATCCTGCAGAAAATTCAGGGGATCACATGGTCATGGCATACGGCTTTGAAGCTTACCGTGAAGACGACGATTACGAGATCGACACCAACGCCGCCCTCCACGGATATCTGTCCGTCTCCCCCATCACCATAATCCGCACAGATGTAAAGATGTTCGAGGAATTGAGAGAGATAAACAATTTTTGATAAACAAAAAACCGCCTCGGTGTGAGACGGTTTTATTTTTTTGAGTTAGATTAGTTCTCGTCAACGAACACGAATGTGCTGCCTGCGCCGAACTGTACCTTACCCTGATAGTTGGAGATTGTACCTGTAACCTGGATCATGTCGCCAACTGCGAGTTCCGCTGCGCCCTCACCCTTTAGTCTGAAGCACTGGATGGATGTGCCGCCAAAGTCAACTGTAACGGTGATGTTGCCGTACTGTTCGCTGTACTCCGTATCGATGGATACAACAACGCCAGCAAGTGTGCTTACATAAGGAAGAGCTGCGCCTTCTTCAAGTGCAAATGCATCTGCAATGATATCAGCGGGATCTTCGGGAGCTGCAACAGGTTCTGCGGGTCCGTCAAGACTAGTAGGCTCGTCATCGGGAGCGCCTGACTTAGCTACATTGTTAAGGATGCAGCCTGCGTCGAACTCGATTGTGCCCTTGTAGTTCTTGAGAATACCTGTAACTGTGATTGTGTCGCCGATTGCGAGATCCTTCGCGCCGTCACCCTTAAGTCTGTAGCACATGATCTTGTAGTCTTCAAGACCGCCAACAACGATAGTAACTGTGATGTTCTGGTAATCTTCGCTCCAGGGAGTATCGATAGCAGAGATAAAACCTGTGATTGTCTTAGCTGTTTCCTGCGCTTCGCTTTCAAGAAGCTTGTAGCCGGAAAGTGCGTTCTTTACGCTCTGGAAGGAGTCATTAGGAACGAGAGTACAACCTGCGTCGAATTCGATTGTGCCCTTGTAGTTCTTAATGATACCTGCAACTGTGATTCTGTCGCCAACAGCGAGATCCTTCGCGCCCTCACCCTTGAGTCTGTAAGCCTGAACGATCTTGTCTTCAACAGCGATGTCAACTGTGATGTTGCCGTACTGGTCGCTCCAAGCGGAAACGATCTTATCAACTGTACCTG